>NZ_JBFBBS010000079.1:0-13656 GCF_040682835.1 Streptomyces sp. NPDC051104
ACGGCGGCTGCACACCCCTTCTCATGCGTAGGCTAACACTCCATCAGGCATCCACATTCCAAGGGCAGATGCGCAATTTTGTTAGGAATTCTAAGGCGTGCTGGGCATCGAGGGCGCCGTCCCATAGCTTCCCCGACGCCTTGTCCTCCGGCGCGGACACCAGCCGCAGCCAAGCCAGTTGGCCGGCGGCGGTGCGGGCCGGGGCACCCAGGGTGCGCCCGGCCCACCCCCAGCACTCCTCGCCCGGCTCGGTCTGCACGTCCAGGGCCTTCGCGGCGCGGGCGTGGTTGGCGCGCATGCGGCGCTCGGTGGCCGGGTCAAGGGGAGGCGAGTACACCAGTGATCTCCCGCAACTTGGCGGCGGTCAGGGACCGTTGGGCGACGGCGTCGGCCGCCTCCCTCCAGTGTGGCGCACTGGAAGCGGCGATGAGGACGTCCGTCACTCCTGGGCATGACGCGACCGCCAGAACGCACGCCTGTGCGGGGGTCAGGCCCGGCCGGATGAGGTCGGCGAGCTCCTGGTCGACCATGCCAGGCAGCTCGCCGCCGTGCAGCGGGGCGGAGGCCATCACCCGCAGCCCCGCGCCGGCGGCGGCCGGGAGCGGGCCCCGGCCGTGCAGGGCCTGCGCGATCGGCGTCATCATCACCAGGCTGACGGGCAGCTGGACCGCGACCAGGTGGTGACGCTGCCCGCCGGCGGCTTCGGCGGCCAGGGCGAGCAGCTCCCCCACCGTGAACGCCTCATCCTCCAGGCCCGCCCACGTGGCGATGCCGTACCCGGTCACGTGCCCAGCCGCCGCGGCTTCTTCCATGACGGCGAACGCTTCCCGGATCGCGTGGTGCAGGGCGGGGCGGTCGCCGGTGTATGCGCGCTCGGGGTTGTGGAGCAGGACCAGGTCCAGCGCGTCGCGCCCGAGTTGCTCGCGGTTGCGGGCGACCTGCCAGCGCACGTAGTCGGGGGCGAGGCTGTTCCCGGCCGGAGCCTGGTCCTCGGTGAGGGCACCGGCGTTCACGGCTTCGGTGCCGGTGGCCGCGGTGAAGTAGCCGGCCTTCGTGGAGGCCCGCAGCGACGGGTGGGCGGCCAGGGCCGGGGCCAGAAAGGTCTGTGCCCGGCCGGTGGCGTAGTTGGGGGCGGTGTCGACCCACTGCGCGCCGGAGGCGGCCGCACGGGCAGCCGCCTCCGGGATCGCCCGGCACCGGTAGGTGCCCAGAGCGAGTTGTGCCGTCACAGCAGGCTCCCCACCGTCGCGGCCTGCCCGACAACGAGCTCCTGGACCAGCCCGGCGACGTCCTCCAGGGCGAGGCCGGCTGTTTCCGCGAGCGTGGCCAGATCGACGGTGCGTCCGTCGATCAGCGGGCGCAGCACCGCCTCAGCGGCCGGGGCGAACTCGTACATGCTCCCGGCGGCGGACAGCGTGCCGGGTCCCGCGACGGATGCACCGGCGTGATGGCGACCGGTGATCGCGTTCGTCGCGCAGTCGGTGAACCACGTGATCCACGGCCTGCGGGCATGGCCGTCGACATCGACCAGCACCGGCGCCTGCATGTGGCCGGTCTCCCACACCTGATTGCGCCAGGGGCGCGGCCGGGCCAGGAACACATCATGCTTGCGCGCCGCCCGCTCCCCACCCGCAAGCCCGGCCCGCTCCCCCGGCGTCAGATCACGGCGGATCGCCCCGTGCAGCGTCGGGATCGACGCAGGCGGCTGCCCCTCGCCCCTGGCCGCGCGAGCGGTCAGCTCACGATGCACCGCCGCGACATTCCCCTTCCACAACCCCAGCAGAGCCCGGACCTCATCAGTAACCGTGAACCGCCCGGGACACGCGGCCCGCTCCCCCTGTGCCCGGGCCACAGCCTCGTCCCCCTCAGCGGCCGCCAGCCACCGCCACCACCGTCCTGCCCGAGCCGGGCACCAAGGCCCTGGTCCAGGTCCTGCTGCTGCACCGCCGATCTGCCCGGAGGGTCGGGCGTACAGGCCACCGGGCAGGAGCCCGCCTGGCCGGGCTCGGGCAGGCCCTGAAGGCCGGGATGTCCCAGGCTCTGGGTGTAGCGCCGGGCTGTGTTGGTGCTGATGCCGAAGAGGTCGCCGAGGCGCTTTGCGTCGCCGTCGGTGGCAAGGGCTTCGTCAAGCAGGCGGTCGTTGCGCAGGGGGCGGCAGGTCAGGTGGGGGCCGAGGCGGAGAATGATCCAGCGGTGGCCGACGTGCGCGCTGGTGGTGGCACTGCGGAAGTGGAGGAACAGGTGCGGGTTGGCAGTCGTGGGCCAGTGCCGGTTGCGGTGGTCGAGGTAGGCGGCCAGGCGCAGCCGCACGGGTTCGGCGAGCGGAACCCGACGGCCGTCGACATTGAGGTGGCCGCCATCGTGGACATGCGTGAGGCGCAGGTGCTGAAGTTGGTGAGCGGTCAGGCCGTGGAACGCGACCAGCGCTGACAGCAAGGCCCGGGCCGGATCAGCGGAGTCGAGGGCGGCGCGGATGTGCTCGACGGCCAGCGGCATCGGGATGGTGGGGTCAGGAAAGCCGGTCTTGACCTGGCGGGCCGGATCGGTGAATACCAGGCGGCGGGCTTTCAGGACGCGGTAGAGGGAGCGCAGCCCCTGGCCCATCTGCGCCCGGCCGGCTCCGGTCGGAGGGAGTGCGGTGCGCACGTCGGCGGGGGTGATCTCGCGCAGGGAAGTCTTGCCGTCGGCAGCCCATTGAAGTCGCGCAGCTTGGGGTTCGCACGGAGCTTGTCCGGCTTCGGGTGGCGCCGGCGCAGGATGGCCTGGTTGTGTGACCACCAGGGGTTGTAGGCGCCGTCGGGGCCCCGGCCGCGGGAGATCTCCCGGTAGACGGTGGAGGGGTGCTTTGCGATCTCCCGGGCGATCGCCGTGCACCTCCCCTCCTCTCAACCAATCAGCAACACACCAGGTCAACCGCCACCTCGTGCACCAACCACCACCCCACCCAGCGTCACCACCCTGGACACACCCGGAGAATGGGTGTACAGGTACTGTACATGTCTATCGGAGCACATAAGCGGTCCCGCATCGTCGAGACTCTCGCCCGGGCCATCCGCAGCGGTGAGCTCAAGCCGGGCGACCAACTGGACGGCGAGAACGAGCTCGCCCGACGCTTCGACGTCTCGCGCGGGACGATCCGCCAGGCACTCCACGAACTCCAGCAGCGCAACCTCATCGCGACCCGCTCGGGCATCGGCTCGTTCGTGACCTTCGACGGGGTGGCCCTGGACCAGTCACTCGGGTGGGCGCGCGCCCTGCGCAGCGCTGGGAGCGACATCACCACCGAGGTCCTCGACATCGCTTCTGTCCCCTGGGACACGACGGCCCTGCCGCCCGAGGCGCTGACGGACGCGGCCCAGGCTGCCGCCCACGCCGTCCGGGTCCGCAGGATCCGCAGGCTCCACGACGGCACCGCCGTCTCCTACGAGTCGTCGTTCCTGCCGGCCACCGGGATTCTCGCCGATCTGCCCGTCACGGGCCTGATCGACGGATCGATCTGGGCGACGCTACAGCAGGCCGGGATACGCCCAGTCAGCGGGAGCCAACAGGTGCGGCTCGTCCGACTCGACGCCGACGACGCCCGCGTGCTGAACCGCCCCGAGGGATGCGCGTTCCTGAGCACCGCCCGCACGTCGTTCGGTGCGGACGGCGGGTTCGTCGAGCACGTGACGGCGCTCCTGGAACCGGACCACTTCCGTATTGTCATCAACTTTGGAGGCACACTGTGACGAGGCCGAGCCTCGAGACCGTGACTGACCGAGCCACCGCCGCCCTCGTCGGTCTGGCCATCGGCGACGCGCTGGGGATGCCCACGCAGTCGATGAGCCGCGAGCGGATCGCCACCACCTACGGCCCCATCACCGGGCTGCGCGACGCTGTGGCCGACCAGCCCATCGCCCCGTCCATGCGGGCCGGGTCGGTCACGGACGACACCGAGCAGGCGGTCCTCGTCGCCCGGCTGCTGATCGCCGGGCGCGGTCATATCGCACCGGCCGAATTCGCCGATGCGCTGGCGGCCTGGGAGAAGGGCATGGCGGACCGCGGGTCGCTCGACCTGCTCGGCCCCTCGACCAAGGCCGCGATCGCGGACATCCAGGCCGGCGCCGGGCCGCAGGACGACCCCGGCGCCCGGGGCACCACGAACGGGGCCGCCATGCGCATCACCCCGGTCGGCATCGCCTTCCCGAGCACGGACGGGTCGCTGCCCGAGGCCGTCGTCGAAGCGTCGCGACTCACGCACAACACCGGTCTCGGGCTGAGCGCGGCCGCGGCGGTCGCAGCCGCCGTCTCCGGCGCCCTGGACGCCCCGGGCCTGTCGGTACTCGACGGCGCCCGCTCCGCGGCTGACGCCGCCGCGCCCCTCGAGCACGTCGGCAACTGGGTCGCCGGCGGCTCCGTGTCCGCCCGCATTCGGTGGGCGGTCAAGCTGGTCACAGGCCTCCCAGAGGCCGACGTGCTCGACGCCCTCTACGAGATTGTCGGCACGTCGGTCGCCTCGCAGGAATCCGTGCCCGCCGCGTTTGCGCTGGCCACACGCTTTGCGGACGACCCCTTCCACGCCCTGTGCCTCGCGGCACAGGTCGGCGGCGACACCGACACGATCGCGGCGATCGCCGGCGCGATCCTCGGCGCGCACCACGGAATGGCCGCGTGGCCCAGCGACGTTGTCGGCCAGGTCCTGACCGTCAACGACCTGAAGCCGGAACGCCTCGTCGAAGGCCTGCTCGCCCTTCGACACGAACGGCTCCGCTGACTCCGCCCAGGTCCCGCTGGGCCGGGCAAGACCCAGCGGACCCGAACACAACGCCCCACACGGGCGACGGCGCCCGGTTCGACCCTCGACGCCGCGCTCGCGAACTCAAAGGAGAGTGTCGTGACCCAATCTAGTGCCGTGCCCCAGGGCCCGGCGACAGGCTCACCGACCGCAGCCGCCCTCCAGGAGCGGCCGCGCCTCGGGCACATCGAGCAGCGCGGCATCGAGCCAGTTCCGCCCGCCGAGCGCAACGGCCGCCCACTGCAACTGTTCTGGGCCTGGTTCGCAGCCAACATCTCGATCCTGGGCCTGCCGCTCGGCATTGCCCTGGTCCAGAGCGGCCTCAACCTCTGGCAGGCAATCGTCGCGGCCACGATCGGGTCGTTCGGCTCGTTCGCGCTCGTCGGCGTCATCTCGATCGCCGGCCGCCGCGGCCACGCCCCCAGTCTGACACTCTCCCGCGCCGTCTTCGGTGTACGCGGGAACATCGGCCCCACGCTCGTGTCCCTGCTGTCCCGGCTCGGCTGGGAGACCGTCAACACGTCGACGGCAGCGTTCGCGCTCACCGCACTGTGCGGGAATTTCTTCGGCACCAGCAGCAACGCCAAGGACGTGCCCGTCATCGCGGTAGTGAGCATCCTGATCTTCGTCGCCTGCACCGTCACCGTCTCCGGCCTCGGCCACGCCACGCTCCTAGTCATCCAGAAGTGGGCCACCTGGATCTTCGGCGCACTGAACATTGTGGTCGCCGTGTACCTGCTCACGCACGTGGACTGGACCGCAGTCACCGCCACGAAGGCGGGCTCGACAGCCGCACTCATCGCCGGTATCGGCACCATCGCTGGCGGCACCGGCATCGGGTGGGCCAACGCCGGAGCCGACATGTCCCGCTACCAGTCCGACCGGGTGCGCGGCACCCGTCTGGTCGCCAGCGCCGCGGCGGGCGCCGGCGTCCCGCTCGTCCTGCTCATCTCGCTCGGCGGCGTGCTCGGGTCCGGCGACTCCAAGCTCGCGGCGGCCGCCAACGGTCCCGTCGCGGCACTGACCGCTGTCATGCCAGCCTGGATGTCGGTCATCTACCTCGTCACCGCTTTCGGCGGGCTGCTCGTCTCGAACCACATGTCGGTGTACTCGGCCGGCCTGACCACCCTGACCCTCGGCGTGCCGATCCGGCGGGTGTACGCCGTCGTCGTCGATGTCGTCGTCACCACGCTCGGCTCTATCTACTTCATGCTCATCGCCGACAACTTCTACGACCCCTTCATCTCTTTCATCATCCTGCTCGCTGTCCCGATCACCGCGTGGGTCGGCGTCTTCATCGCCGACCTGCTCCGCCGCCACGACTACGGCGACGACGACCTGCTCGACCTCGCTCCCCGCTCCCGGTACTGGTACCACGCCGGAACGGAGTGGCGCGCCGTCGTTTGCTGGGCCGTGGCGATCGTCGTCGGCTACCTGTTCACCCAGGCCGGCCCTACCGACGGGCCCTGGTTCACCGGCGCGTGGCACGGCACCTGGATCGGTCAGAACGGGCTCGGCTGGCTCGTGACGTTCGCCGTCGCGTTCCTCGGCTACCTCGCCCTCGGCGGGGCCCGCACCACGGAACGGACGGGGCAGCGCTGATGGGCCGCGTACTGCACACCGGGCAGGCGATCGTCGACCTCGTCATGCGCGTGCCCGCGATGCCGCCCGTCGGCGGCGATATCTACGCCCACCAGTTCGAGCTCACCGCCGGCGGCGGCTTCAATGTCATGGCCGCCGCCGCGCGGGACAGCGCCGACGTCGTCTACCTCGGTACCGTCGGGACGGGACCCTTCGGCGACAAGGTGCACGCGGCCCTCCAGGCCGAGCGCATCGCGGCACCCAACCCACCGGTCGCCGACCTCGACACCGGCGTGAGCGTCGCGATCGTCGACGCCGACGCCGAGCGCACCTTCGTCTCGGCACTCGGCGCCGAGGGGCAGGTAACACCCGAGCACCTGGACGCCGTCGCCGTGCGACCCGACGACGTCGTCTACGTCACCGGGTACTCCCTGCGGCACCCGACCAACGGCGCGTCGCTGACCGGCTGGCTGCCCGCCATCGACCCGCAGACGGCTGTCGTCTTCGACCCCGCTCCCCTGCTCACCGAGATCCCCGAGGCGGCCTGGGCGGCCATCACGGCCCGGGCCACCGTCTGGACGCTCAATGCCCGCGAGGCGGGCCTCACCCTCGGCCGGCTCACGCGTACAGTGCCCGAGCGCACCGCGCCCTCCGAGCTCGCCGAAGCACTCGCCAGCCTGCTGCCGGCGGCGGTGCTGGTGCGCGACGGCGGCCGCGGCACCTATGTCGCCGACCACAACGGCGTCCGGCACGTGCCCGCGCACGCCATCACCCCGGTCGACACCAACGGTGCCGGCGACGCACACACCGGCGTCCTCATGGCCTGCCTCGCACGCGGCACCAACCTCCTCGACGCGACCCGCCGCGCGAACGTCGCCGCTGCCATCGCCGTCACCCGGCAAGGACCCGCGACCGCACCAACCACGGACGAGATCGACACGATCATCACCCGCCCCGACTCAGAATAGGAATCCAGGGAAGGGACGTTTCCCTCACCGCCTCCTTCATCGGCACTCGAAACGTCCCTTCCCCGGCAGCTTGCCCCGCTACAGCCTCACCGCGCCCGGGCAAAGCCGGCAAGGATCTGGGGGTCAGCCGGGAGACGCTGCGTAACTGGGTGCGGGTCGAGCGGGCCCGCCGCGGTGAGAGCGGCGCCACGAGCACGAAGGACGTCCCGATGTCGTCGTCACGCACGACGCGCTCGGCCAGCTCGCCGGCCACCCCGATCACCGTCGCACCCACCAGGTGACCCTGCTCGCTGTGGAGGCTGCCAGCTCGGCGGGCTGCACTCCGAGGCGGGTGAGCCATGGCAGACCCGTGCGTTCTACGCGGCCACGCACCCGCACTCCGGGATCGGCGACCTCGCCCCACTGCTGACCAGCGTCGGAAAGACACTGCTCGGCGTGGAGGACGAGTACGTGGACGTGACGCCATGGCTGGCGCAGAAGTGGAGCGCGATCTCCTCGCACACCAGCCAGCTCGAAGGCGAGCGGTCCCTGCCCGCGCTGCTGGCCCGCCTCGATCAGGCACGACGCGACCGGATCCTGAGCACCGAGTACTTCACCCGTACCGGCGCCCCGTTATGTTTTCCGCGGTCCTGCAAGAGGGCCGCTGGCCTCCGGGCCCGGCATGACTGTTCCCCCCTGTCGAACGGATGACCTGGGGGGTGGTGTCACCGGGCCCGAGGGGTGCCGTTGGAGACGCTGATGAGAGGTCCGACTACCGCCTGGCCTGGTGCAATGCCCGGCCGCTTGCGGGCGGCAGGTCTGCATAACGTGGATGCGCGCGTACGGCGCCATCGCCCTGGCCAGCACCGCACGAGTCCTGTTGGGGAGGACGGGTTGTACGACATCGACGACGTGGGTGTCTTCCTCGGCCTGGACGTCGGCAAGAGTGCCCATCACGGGCACGGGCTGACTCCGGCCGGCAAGATGAATCGCCCTGGGTTTGATGGAGACATCGAAGACCCGGAAGGATGCCGATCATGGCTGCTCCCCGTAAGTACCCTGACGAACTGCGCGAGCGTGCGACGCGGCTGGCGATCGAGGCCCGCAAGGACCCCGCCGGCAGGGCCGGTGCGATCAAGCGGATCGCTGACCAACTCGACGTGCACCCTGAGGCCCTGCGCGGCTGGGTCAAGCGGGCCGAGACCGACGAGGGCATCGTGCCTGGCGCCACCAGCACCGACGCTGCACGAATCGCTGAGCTGGAGCGGGAGGTGAAGGAACTGCGGCGGGCGAACGCAATATTGAAGTCCGCCTCGGCTTTCTTCGCCTCAATGACAGAGTCTGAGACACGGGCCTACGGTGGTGACAGAGTGACGGGCACCGGCGGGGCTGGCTCGTTTCTTTGCTGCCCCAGCGATGGTGGCTTGTCGGCGATGTGCCGCCCCGCCGGCCCGGGTCTTTGCCGCGGAGTGGCCTGATAGGAGCGTGCCGCGCGAGCCCGATTGAGGCGTGCCCCCGCGGTGGAGATGCCCATCGACTCTCTACCGAGCTGCGGAGGCTTTCGTGCACGTTGTCGGCATCGACGGACACAAGAAGACGCACACGCTGGTCGCGGTCGACCCGCTGGGACGCCGCGTCGGTGAGCTAACCGTCGCCGCGACCCCGCCCGGTCACGCCCAGGCGATCAAGTGGTTTGCCACCGGCTGGGTCTACGCCGCTTTCGTCATCGATGTCTTCTCCCGCATGGTCGTCGGCTGGCAGGTCGCCACCTCCCTCTACACCGACCTCGCCCTCGACGCCCTGGAGATGGCGATCTGGCGCCGCCGGCACACCGGCGCCGACCTCACTGGCCTCACGCACCACTCGGACCGCGGAGTCCAATACCGAGCTCTGCGCTACACCGAACGTCTCGAACTTGAGGCCGCCGTGGCCTCGGTCGGCTCCAAGGGCGACTCGCACGACAACGCCCTGGCCGAGGCGTTCAACAGCCTGTTCAAGGCCGAGCTGATCCGCAACAAGGGACCCCGGACCGGCATCAACGACGTCGAGGTCGCGGTCGCCGAGTACATCGACTGGTTCAACCAGCGCCGCCTCCACGGCGAACTCGGCCACATCACCCCAGCCGAACAAGAGGCCGCCCACTACCTCGCGGCCGAACCTCCTGCGTCACTCCAGAAAGCCAGCTAACTCAGTCTCCACGAAACCCAGAGCTTGACACTTCGGCGCACCTGGCGGTCGCTGGTCCAGGTTCGTACAGCGCCCATTTCCTGGATCCGTACGGGGAAGAACAGCGGATGCCGTGGGGCGAGCCCGCTCGTGTCGTTCGTCTGGAGGACTGCGGTCCGGTACGTCCGTTTCCCCTACGATCTGGCCGTCGTTTCGCGCCGGGCTGGTGGTGGTCGGCTACGACCGGGCGGCTTTTGCACTACGGGTCGGGTGTCATGCGCACCCAGGTGATGCTGCTGGACCGTGATCCTTCGGTCATGGCGATGGCATGCCGCCCCGTGGAGCTGTCCTGGCGGGGATCCGATGGGACCGGGGTGTCGCATGCGCCGCATCTGATGGCACGGTTCAGCGACGGCGGCGGTCTGCTGCTCGACTGTGCCGGACGAGGGGAGATCTCTCCCCGGCTCGCGCACCGTGCTGACGTCATGCGTCACAGCGCGGCAAGGGGGCGGCACCAGCCAGGACAACGACGGTCGTCCTGCCGGGGTCACGGCGCGACGGCCGGCCTGCCGGGTCGCGGTTGCGGAGCGGCGTGCGAAAGCAGGCCGGGCTGCCCAGCGGCAGCCGCCGCCGCGTTCCCGGGCTGCGGCGCGAGGAGGTCGCCGTGCTGGCCGGGGTCAGCACCGAGTGATACACGCGGCTGGAGGAGGGCCACATCAGCGGTGTGTCCGAGGACATCCCATCCCGGGCAGTGCGAGCTCCTGCCAGAACATGTGCCCGACCAGCCCTCGCACGCACAAGCCGTTTTCACGAACCGGGGTTCAGGCCCTCGGAGCGCCGCTGCGCATGCCCGGGCGTCGGGTCCAGATACACCCGGCACACCGCCGGGAACGCCTCGTGCAGTCGCTGCTCGGCCCGCTCGCAGGCCCACTCGACCTCGGCGGCGGTCGACAGGTCACGGAAGTCGACCTTGGCCGCCACCAGGGCCTCCCCCGGCGCCTGCACCAGCGTCGTCAGCTCCAGTACCGCCTCGATGTGCTCCACCTGCAGGAGTTCCGCCCGGATCCGCTCCCGCACCGGCCGGGGCAGCGGCCGCCCGATGAGAAGCTCCACGTTCGACCGGCCGAGCACCCAGGCGACATACAGCAGCAGCACGCCGATGGACAGGGAGGCGATGCCGTCCCAGACCCCGGATCCCGTGAGCTGCCCGCCCAGCAGGCCGCCCGCCGCCAGCACCAGGCCGATCAGCGCAGCCGAGTCCTCCAGAACCACCGCCTTCACGGCGGTGTCGGGCGTGTGCCGCAGATAGAGCCGGAAGGGCATCCCGCGGCGGTCCGCGTCACCGCGCGCCTGGCGCACCCCGGTCCGCAGCGAGAAGCCCTCCAGCACGAAGGCGACCGCGAGGACGATGTACGACACCCGCGGGTCACCGAGCGTCTCGCCCCTCGTCAGGGTGTGGATGCCGTCGTAGAGGGAGAAGACCGCGCCGCCGACGAAGGTGGCGACTGCGGCGAGCAGCGCCCAGACGTAGCGTTCGGGGCCGTATCCGAGGGGATGGTCCTCGTCGGGGGGTTTCCGGCTGCGCTTGAGCGCCGTCAGCAGCAACACCTCGGTGACCGTGTCGGCGACCGAGTGCGCGGCCTCGGAGAGCATGGCGCTGGAGCCGCTAATGAGGCCGGCCGCCACCTTGGCCATCGCGATGCCGAGGTTGGCGAGGGCGGCGACGACGACCGTGAGGGTACTTCCGACGCCGGTGTCCCGCCGGTCCGGGTGCAAAGCTTTCGCCATGTCCCTCAGTGTTCCCGCGGAACCCGTACCACGCCCTCCTGGATGACCGAGATGGCCAGGCGCCAACTGCGTGTAGATGCGGGTCTGACCGAGGCTGCGGCCGCCGAAGACAACCGATACCTCACTCGCTGTCACCGCCTTGACCGAGGAGGAGCCATCGATTGCTCACCATCCACCAACACCGTCGCTGCTCACCTCGCCCGGATTCCCGCATATCCGCAAGCCCCAGTGCCAACGAAGCCGCGGACCCTACAACGCAAGACCCTGTAGACGTGGGTGCGCAGTGACGAGCAGGCGCGGCTTCTTACTCCTGTGGCTGCGCGTGGTGGCGGGTCAGTGCCTGCCAGCGCCGTTCGAAGTCGACGGCCTGCTCGGCGATGTAGTCGGCTGTGAGGGGCCGGTTGTGCTGCGCGGTGATCCCGTGGGCTGCGCACTCCTGCGCAATGGCGTCGAGCGACGGGGCTTCGTTGCGCACCCGCTGTTCCGCCCAGAAGTTGTAGACACGGAACGGCAGGAGGTAGCGGCGCAGGGTGGAGGGGCTGACCGGCTTTCCGCCGCGGCCGGTCATGCCCTTCTTGTTGGCGAGGTAGGCGGACAGCTGCTCGGCCTTGGGTTCCTCGCCGTGCTCGGTCTGGTATTCGGTCCAGGCGAGGTAGTAGCGGTCGACGGTGGTGAGCGCGGCGGGCTCCCCGGTCGCGTCGTCCTCGTTCGGCGGGTCGTCGATGGGAGCGCTCACCCAGGGGCTGCGCGTCTCCTTGGCGGGGTGCGCGCCCGCGCCGGCCGGTGTCTCCTCAGGTTCGTCCTGGTTCGGGAGGGGCTCGCCGGTGGGTGCCTGCGCGGCGGGCTCGGTGACTTCCTCGTCGGCGGGCGGCTCTGTCTCGTCGAACTCGCGCTGCCGGAAGGTGGAGATGAAGTACTCCAGGTCTGCGCCCGTGACGGGCTGGCCGTTACCGCCGGTGATCTGGTCCCGTTCGTAGACGTACCTGGCGAGGGCGGCGGCATCGGGGTAGGCCCCGTGCTCCTGCGCGTACGCGAGCCAGGCGTTGTAGAAGTAGTCCCCCCATCCGTCGTCCGCGTCGTGCAGAGCTTGGGGTCTGGGCTCGTTCTCACCTGAGGGCGTGTGACGCTGCTTGAGGAGCTGCAGTAGGGGTTCGAGTTGCTCGTCGGACAGTGGGCCGCCGGCCGCGGTGGCGATGCCGTACTGGTCTCGGAGCCACACAGCGAACTGCGCGCTCGTGGGCTCCAATCCGAAGGCGGCCATCCAGTCCTGATAGGCGCTGGCTAGGTGGTGGGTGTTGCCTTCGCCTGCAAGGTCATGCGGCTGCTCAGAGGGTTCGGTTAGCGGCTGCTCCACCGGCTGGGGCTGCGCGCCGCGCACCTGCGCCAGTTCCTTCTCCTGGTCGGCGGCGGCCTCGGGTTCGGGGCTGTGCTGCTGGGCCGGAACCGGGGCCTGCTCGACGGTGAACTGGATCGGCGGCTCGTCAATGCCCGCGGCGGCCAGGCCTGCTGAGGCCGTCTCGGCCAAGGGGACGCCGTAGCGGGCCAGTCGGAGCGGGATCAGCGATTCCACTGGGGCCTTGCGGCGCCAGGCGCGGCCGAAACGGGAGCGCAGGCTGGCTTGGTAGACGAGGCGTTCCTGTTCGAGCTTGATGACCTGGTCGTAGGAGCGGAACTCCCACAGCTTCATACGGCGCCAGAGCAGGAACGTGGGGATCGGCGAGAGGAGCCAGCGGGTGAGGCGGACGCCTTCCATGTGCTTGTCGGCGGTGATGTCGGCGATCCGGCCGATCGCGTGCCGGGCGGCCTCGACCGCGACGACGAACAAGACTGGAATCACCGCGTGCATGCCCACGCCCAGCAGATCGGGCCAGGCTGCCGCCCCGTTGAAGGCGATGGTGGCGGCCGTCAGGAGCCAAGCCGTCTGGCGGAGCAGGGGGAACGGGATGCGGATCCAGGTCAGCAAGAGGTCCAAGGCGAGCAGGACGCAGATGCCGGCATCGATGCCGATCGGGAAAACGTAGGAGAAGTTCCCGAAGCCTTTCTTGATGGCACACTCACGGACGGCCGCGTAGGACCCTGCCAATCCGATGCCGGCGATGATCACGGCGCCGGTCACGACTGTGCCAATCAGGATCCGGTGCGCCCGGGTGAGTACCGGTTGTACGCCGTTACCTGCCGCCGTCACCTTGTTGCCACTCCCCTAAGCCTCGGCTCGTTGTGCGCATGTCTCACACTCCCATGTCCGAGGCCTAGCGGTGGCTGTTCGCGGCGTCTGGGCGGTCAATCGGGAGCGAATGGTGATCGCCTAGAAGGCTGCTGAAAATCTCGCGTTTTGGCCCCGGCTGAGTGGAGCCGGGGCCAGTCTTGTAGGCATGCAGGGGGAATGGGCCGGGGAGATGG
>NZ_JBFBBS010000080.1:0-13482 GCF_040682835.1 Streptomyces sp. NPDC051104
CGCAGCGCATGCGATGACCTGTCCCCACACGGCGAGGGACATATCGGGCACCCAGCCGTTCACGGCGACGACGTCAGACCACAGACGAATCGAGGTTAGGCCGCCGTCGCAGCGCTTCCCGCGTTCGCTTCTGCGGCCTGCTGGGCAGCAGTGGTGCGCCGTTCCACGGCCGAAGCGAGCATCATCTGTCCAGTTGCTGCGATGAGGCAAATGGTCGCGCAAGTGGTCCACAACGCGGCCGAGCTGATCGCGAGAAGACGAGCGCCAAACAGCGGAGCAATCAACCCAGCAACCGCGGAAGCGAAACCATACAGGCCGCTATAACGACCACGGAGGTGAGGTGGCGCCATGCCAACAGCAATGGTAGAGCCAACCGTTGTCACGGCGATCTCGCCAAGAGTCCACACGACCACGGTTGCTGCAAATCCACCCACAGATGATGCGAGGATGGTGAGGCCGAATCCCGTACCGGCGAGGCAGATTCCGATTGCCGAAACCTTACTATGGTTGAGGCGGCCAAGAAAATTAACAACAAGCGGCTGCAAAACCACGATAATCACGCCATTAGCAGCCATCACTACGCCGTACGCCGAGGGCGACTGCCCTCCATGCTTCATGACCATTGGCAGAGTAACCAGGGATTGAAGGTAAACAAAGTTATATCCCAATGTAACAAGAGTGAAGCCTACCATCGCACGGTCACGCAACACTTCTCGAAAGCTTCCCGCCGCCCGAGGTGGGGCCTGGTCCCTTGTTTCACGCAGCGCGAACCACGCCAACACGCCAAATATTGCACAGGTGGTCGCATCGATCCAAAACATCCAGAGGTACGAGTTTGCGGCAAGGGATCCGCCAGTAAGCACACCTACTGTGAACCCGATATTGACTGCCCAAAATAGCAGCCCGAATGCGCGTGGGCGCAGCGGCGACGGGACCAGATCGGCAACCAATGCACTCGAAGCAGGCCGATAGATGTCTATCGCCAACCCGAGAAGAAACATACTGATGGGTATGGCAACTAGCGAGGTGCTGTAGCCGAGCGACAGCATGCACACTGCGGTGCTCAGCATTCCTATTGTTAGGGTGGCCCTCCGACCTATCTTGTCTGTGAGCCAACCCGCAATGAGTTGCGAGAATAGTGCACCGAGCCCGAAGACCGTTATGATTGCCCCGGCCGTGACCGGCGATAGACCCCGAGTGCCCGTCAGGTAAAAGGCAAAGAACGGCTGAACCATTGTACCGATGCGATTCAGGAGCGTGCCACTCCACAGAACCCAGTATGGTTTAGGCAATCCAGCCATGCCGATAGAAGGAGAAGAATTTGAGTCGGGCATAACTAGTTTCGGAATTCCTTCCTTGTCATGGGCTACTGCTTCGGTGTGCCATGGGTGGGAGGGCCACTGCCGAGGGCGCCAATACAGCAATCAGCGTCAACCACAAAGATCCGAGGAGCATCACCGACAAAAGCAGAGAGCGGGGGTTGCGCCTATCGGGTCGGCACGGTAGGCAGCCCCAGCACCTCCGAGACCAACGCTGCCGGAAACCCATTTCGGTGACCGAGAAGACACCGCACATGTCCGACGGCAGCGGGGGCCGCAGCACGCTCATAGGATCACTCTGAATGGCGCCTCCACAACACGGACCGGGCGCCGCGCCGGCGGCGGGGGCGGACCGTCCACCGGGTCGACGATCCAGGCGTAGGGGATCCCGAGTCGGTCCAGTGTCTGGTGGCCCTCGGCCAGCTTCGTTCCGATCAGGACAGCCTGGCCGGTCGACCGCGCGTCGGTGTGTTCTGCACTCATCTTGCGACAACGCTCCGCAATGGTTGCGTCCGACTGCGACAGACCCCGGGTGAGCCCACGGACAGCTTCAGCCCGCGCTGACGGCGACCGGCTCGATGCTCGCCGCGTACATCGCGGCCTCGATCTCCCGGATCCGATGCACGGCGGCGCCCAGCTGCTGCTGGTCGTCGGCCGTGACCAGGACGACGCCCGCCGCACTGACCAGGTCCCGGGTGATCTGCTGCGTCTCACCGAGCGCGTACCGGTAGTCGGCGTGGATGACCCCGTCGACGCGGAAGAACTCGTCGAGCTCCACCTCTCGGACGACCTGGCCCTCGGTCCTGGCGATCAGGTACACGTAGGCGGCCCGCTTGGGCCGGGTGGCGGACTGGTCCGCATGCCGCGCGTACCCGGTGAATCGCTCGGGATGGAGTGCGGCGTCGACCAGCAGGCCGAGCTGCGAGTGCCCGAGGCAGGTCTCGATGACATAGGGATCGGCGCCACCCGCGAGGCGCGCGCCCACCTCGATCAGCACCGGGCCGTCGCAGGTGAGCATCACTTCGGCGTGGAACGGGCCGTTGACGATGCCCAGCGCGCGGCACACGTCGCTCACATACCGGCTCAATTCCTCGAAGCCGGGGTCGCCCGGGCAGAACAGGTACTGGGTGTCGTAGAGGGGCGCTCCGGCGTGGTCGACCTTGTCGGACCGCCAGCCCTCGGTGAACACGCACGTGCCGTCGCCGACGACCCCGTTCAGCACGTACTCGGTGCCCACCAGGAACTCCTGGCACACCGCCGCACTGTTCGGCATCCCGAACATGTCACGGCGGGCCAAGATGTCCTTCAGCGCGGACCGGGCCTTTTCGGCCGACCGACACACGAATACCCCGTCCGTCGCCGCGCTGCGCAGCGGCTTGACCACCACGGGGTAGGCGTTCCGTCCGGCCAGCCAGGCATCGAGCTCGCCGGTGTCCGACACCCGCGCCTGCGCCGTACTCGCCAGACCGGCCTGCCGGAGCCGCTCCTGCATCTCGTACTTGTCACGGCGGGCGGTGGACAGGCCGATGTCGTTCCGGAACGGGAGCCCGAGCCGGTGCGCCAACTGATCGGCGAGCAGGACACCGCCCTCACTGCCCACCAATACCAGGCGCACAGAGGCCGCACGCAGGGTGCGGACCAGTCCGTCGATGTCCCCGTCGAACGTCAGATGCCGGTCGGCACGCGCCGCGGCGAACTCGTTGTCACGGGCGTAGTACTCGATCGGCCCTGACTGGATGTGGATCACTGGGTACCCGAGCGCCTGGAAGGCGCCGATCAGGTACCGGCCGCCCGAGTAGGCGTCCACGACGGCGATGTGTCCCTTGCGCGTCAGCGTGGGCATGACGGCCCCCTCATCTCTGTTCCGTCCGACGGCTCGGGACCGCGGCCGAAGATCTCCCGCAGAGTACCGGTAAGCGGCATCGGATTTGACTGCCAGTAGAAATGGCCACCGTCGAACCGGTGGAAGGTCACAGGTGCCGACGCGTGGCGGCGCCAAGCCGGCACCCGCTGTTTGGTCATCGCCTCGTCGCTGCCGTAGCACACATGCAGGGGCACGTCGATCGACGCATCGGCATCCGGACGGTAGGAGTGGTGCAGTCGGTAGTCGGAGCGGATGAGCGGTAGTGTCTCGGCGAGGAAGCTCCGCGCCAGCAGGCTGCTCCGTACGCCGCCGAGGTTCTCCAGGTGCTCCAACAGCTCCTCGTCACCAAGCTCGAAATAGCGCTGTCGGGCGGCGGGCGAAGCACTTGGGGGTTCGGCGCTGGAAATCACCAGCGCGTCGAGCACCACCCGGCGGCGCGCCGACAGCAGACGGCCGACCTCGTAGGCGAGCGATCCGCCCATGCTGTGTCCGAAGAGGCCGATCCGCCTGCCGACCGCCTGCTTTTCGATCTCCTCAACCAGCCCGGCGACGGCGTCCGTGAACGACCCGTAGCAGGGCTCCTCGTCACGGGTGAAGTGTCCGGGGTACTCCAGCGGCACCCACGTGAACACCTCGTCCAGCGTGGCCGTCCAGGACAGGTACTGGTGGCTACCGCCGCCTGCGTGCGGGAGACAGAAGACCAGATCAGCGCTCATGCCCTGCCACTCCGGCCGAGCTGCGCGCGGCTAGCAGCACGGCGAGCTTCCCGATGGTCGGGTTCTTGATGACGTCCGCCAGCTCCAGTTCCACCCCGGTCCTCGTCCGCAGGAGCACGATCAGTCGCATGACCGCGAGGGAATCGCCGCCGACCGCGAAGAAGTGCGTGGCAGGGTCGGTGACCTCCACGTTCAGGACCTCACCGAAGACCTGCCGGACCACCTCCTCAGGGTCGTCCGCAGGCCCGGCCGTGGCGGCCGCGGACGCCTCGGCGGCGGGTTCGCCGGCGGAGCGCGAGCGCCACAGCGCGCGCAGCGCTTCGTGGTCCCGCTTGAAGTTGGTGGTCAGCGGGAGTTCGGGCACCACCATCCAGTGCGCGGGAACCATATAGTCTGGCAGTGCGTCGGCGAGCTGCGCGCGCAGCGCCTCTGCGTCGGGCGGCGTGGCAGCATCCGAGGGGACGACCGAGGCGAGCAGCTTGTGGCCGGTCCCGGTCTCGACTGGGGTCACGGCGGCCTCGTGCACTCCGGGCAGGTGGCGGAGGCTGTGCAGGATCTCCTCGGGTTCGATCCGATAGCCGTTGATCTTGACCTGGTCGTCCACCCGGCCGACGAACTCCAGCGCGTCCGTGTCGACCGCACGACGCATCAGGTCCCCGGTCCAGTAGCAGCGCCGACCGTCGAGTTCCCGGAACGCCCGTGCGGTGAGTTCGGGTTCGCCGAGGTAGCCGAGCGAGAGCTGGGCGCCGCCGATGACCAGTTCGCCCTCTTCACCGTCGGGCACAGGGTGGCCTTCGGCGTCCACGATGGCGCAGTCGACACCGGGAAGCGGTCGGCCGATGTTCGGCCGGTCCCCGGCGACGACCTTGGTGATCGAGGTGTTGACGGTGTTCTCGGTGGGTCCGTAGACGTTGTAGGCGGACACGTCCGAGGCGGCCACGGTCTCCCACAGCTCGGCGTCGAACCGCTCACCGCCGACGATCAGCAGACGCAGCGCCGTCGCGCGGGTCAGGAGCCCCGCCTCGATCAGGACCCGCAGATGGGACGGGACGAAGTCGGCGTTGACGATCCGGTGCTCAGCCAGATAGGCGATCAGCCGCTCGGGCGAGCTGCGCACGGCGTCGCCCAGCACATGGACCGCGTAGCCGTGGGCTGCGAGCGCGAGGCGTTCGATGGAACTGTCGAACGCCGTCGAGGCCACCATCGCCACCGGCCCGTCGAGCACACCTTCCGGCTGGTAGATGAGCCGCTGGTGGTTGTCGACGAGCGCGTTCAGCGCATCGTGGGAGATCTGTACGCCCTTGGGGGCACCGGTGCTGCCGGATGTGTGGATGATGTACGCGACTTCTCCGGGATCGCCCTCACGGCCCTCGGCGCTCCGGCGCGCGGTGACGGTCAGGCTGCCGTCCTGCTCTTCGACGACCGCGTCGGCGGCTGTCTGCAGCACCCGCCCGATGCGGTTCTGTGGCCAGGCGAGGTCGACCGGTACGTACACACATCCGGCTCGCCACACCGCATAGGGTGCTGCCACGGCGTCGACGCCCCGGGCGACGAGCACGGCCACCCGCGAGCCGGGCGCGGCGACGTCACGGATGCGTTCCGCGAGGGCGTCGACCTCCCCGTCCAGTTGACGAAGCGTCAGTGATCGGGTGTCGTCGACCGCGACGACGCGGTCGGGGTGGGTGGCGGCGAGGGCGGAGAGCCGCTGGTCGAGCGTGGGTCGGCGGTCGTTCGGCTGCACTGTCACTCCTTGGTGAACTCGATCGGGTCGATGAGGGCGACCCTGATTTCACGGGCACCGGTGAACGGCCTGCGGCCGTGGCTGATCAGCATGTTGTCGCCGATCAGCACATCTCCCTGCTGCCACGGGAAGGCGACTTCGGACGCCGTGATGGCGGCGCGGACGTGCTCGACCAGGTCGTCGCTCAGCTCGGTGCCGTCACCGAACAGGGCGTTACGCGGCAGACCCTCGACGCCGAGGCTGTTCAGAAGCGCCTGGCGCATGGCCGCGTCGAGGTTGGAGGAGTGGAACAGGTGGAGCTGGTTGAACCACACCTCCACACCGGTCCGCGGATGACGGCGGGTGGCCGGCCGCTGCTGCTCGGTCCGCAGGTGGTCCTTGGCGACCCAGATGAAGTCGATGGCGTTGCGCCGGCAGTACGCCTCGACCTCCGCACGGTCATCAGTCTGGAAGGCCTCCTGCCAGGAGAGGTCGAAGCCGCCGTCGAAGTTGCGGACGTAACGCACACCACGGCTGCGCAATTCGTGGAGGGCGTTGGGGTCGAGCCGTTCGAGAATCCGCCTGTTGCACGCGATGGGCGTCTCGCCGCCGGTCTCGGCCGGGCGCTTGGCGAAGAACAGGATCTTGCCCGGCACCGTCAACTGAAACGAGTTCTCGCTGTGGGAGGCGATGGTCTTTGCCGCAGGGTACTCGGTGCTGGTGTAGACGTTGCCGGCCTTCCGGCTCCGCTTCGTCGAGCGCTCCTGGTACTGCAGCTCCTGCTGGGCCAGCGAGCTCACCAGGGCGGAGAACTCCTCGTCGTCGGCGATCCCGAAGCCGCGGAAGAGCAGCGCCCCGTAGCGCGTCAGGGCCTCCTCGACCTCGCCGTCGAAGAACTCGGCGATCTCGGCGGACTCATGGCGTGGGCTCGCCATCGTCAGGTGCGGCTGCTCGCCCAGCCCGTCCACCGGACCAACCTCGTACCTGCCGCTGCGGGTGTCGTTCAACGTTCTCGTCTCCTTCGTCTCATGAGGCGTGGAAGAGGGCCACGGTGGGCTCCGCGGTGTCCGCCTCCGGAGGGCCGTCGAGGCCGAGTCGGTGCCAGCGCTCCAGCATGTAGAGGGTCCAGAGCGCATAGCTGTGCTCGGGCCGGTAGGCGGTGACGAACTGCCGCAACCGGTCGGGGGCGAAGTAACCCCGTTCCAGCGAGGCCTCGGACAGCAGCGTGTCGGTGATCAGGGGGCGCAGCGTGCTGGTCAGCCACTCCTCCAGCGGCACGGCAAGTTCCTGTTTCCGTCGCTTGACCGTGCTGGGCGGCAGGTACCGGGCCGCGACCTGTTTGAGGATCTGCTTCTCAACACCGGACTCGAGGTTCAGTTCGGCCGGGATACCGCGGACGTACTCGACCAGGCTGTGGTCGAGCATCGGGCTACGGGGCTCGACGGAGTGGGCCATGGCCATGCGGTCGATCTTCACCAGCTGGGCGTCGGACAGCCAGAAGGTGGCGTCGACCTGCATGGCCCGTTCCAGGTCGGAGGCCGACTCCTCGGTACGCGCGAACCGGTCCCGCAGGTAGTTGCGCGGGAACTCCGGCAGGCGGTCGCGGAACTGCGGATGGTAGACAGCCGCCTTGACGTCTCCGGGCACACCGTCCGACAGAACGGACTCGTAGCGGTCGGCCAGGTCTCCGGTGCGCTGCGATGCCTGCAGGCGCTGGTACCGGGCGTAGCCGCAGAACATCTCGTCGGAGCCGTCCCCGGTCAGTACGACCGTCACATGTCGGCTCGCCAGCTCGTACATCGCCCAGGAGGCGATGGCCGAAGGGAAGCCGTACGGCTCTCCCATGTGCCGCAGGATCAGGTCGCCGACGTTCCGGGCCTCGTCGGGCCGCACCGTGCGGTAGTGGTGCCGGGTTCCGCAGTACGCGGCGACCGCCTCGGCCTCACGACGCTCGTCGAACTGCGGTGAGTCGAAGCCGATCGAGAAGGTGTGCAGGCCGTCACCGAGCGTGCGGCGGGCGAGCGCGACCACCAGCGAGGAATCCAGTCCACCGCTGAGCATCGCGCCGAGCGGAACCTCCGACTTCAGCCGGTCCGTGATCGCCTGCCGCAGCAGCGCGTCAACTCGGTCCACGATGTCCTCGGTCGGCGTGCCGCGCAGCGAACCGTCGAAGGGCCGGGTCCAGTAGGTGCGCCGGCGGATGCCCTCCCGGTCGACGACCATCATCGTCGCGGGCGGCAGCTTGGACGCGCCGCGATAGATCGTGTGCGGAGCCGGGATGACGCGGTAGCTGAGGTACTGGTCGACAGCGACCGGGTCGACCTCGCGATCGATGCCCGGACAGGTCATCAGCGCCGGAAGCTCGGAAGCAAAGGCCAGCCCGCCGCCGCTGGGCTCCCCATAGAACAGGGGCTTCTTGCCGAAGCGGTCGGTGACCAGCAGAAGGCGTTCCCGTGCCGTGTCGTAGAGCGCGATCGCGAACATCCCCGACAGGTGGTCGACGAAGGAGTCGCCGAACTCCGCGTACAGCTCGGGCACGACGTGCGCGTCGCTGGTCCCTGTCACCGTACGGCCGCGCGCGGCGAGCAGGGTGCGCAGGGCGCGATGGTTGTAGATCTCCCCGTTGACCACGCAGGCCACCGAGCCGGCGGCGTCCCGGGCCGGCTGCTCGCCACCGACCAGCCCGATGATCCGTAGTCGGGCGATCCCGAGCGTGGCGGCCCCATGCCGGTGAACCGCAGTCTCGTCCGGCCCCCGGTGGCGCATCGCGGCGCACGCCGCACCGACGAAGTCCGCACCGACGGGTGGCCGTCCGAAGACCACCTGTCCCGCAATACCGCACACGTCAGGCCTCCGAAAGGTTGAACCGGCGCTTGCCGCGACCCGACCGCAGCTCCTGCAGCGAGATCGGAACGACCGCGATCGCCCCCACCAGACCTGAGTCGATCATGTTCGCGACATCGGGCGCTGCCGCCCGTACGGCTCCGATCAGCGCCTGCCGCTGCTCGTCGGTGATCCCCTCACTGACGATCCGCACGCACAGCGTGCCGCCGTCTTCGCTCACCTCGAAGGGACGGCCCGGGAACACCCGCGCGACGGCCTGGCCCAGGTCGTAGCTGCTGATGCGCTCGCCGTGCTTGACGTCGCCGTTGACGCGTCCGAGCAGCCGCTCGCAGGTGGTGACCACCCGTCCGTCCACCTCGGTGCGGGCCAGCCCGGAGACCAGGTCTCCGGTCACGTAGCGCACCGCTGGGAAGTAGTCGCGCGCGAGGGAGGTCAGCACCAGGACTCCGTCGCCGTGGTCGCGGCACCGCGCGGGCTCGCCGTCGACCGGCGAGGGATCCATGACCTCGGCGATGATGTGATCGTGGAAGACGTAGCGTCCCGACCGGGTGTCGAGGTACGCGATCGCGCCGATCTCGATGCTGCCGAGGATGTCGAGGACGTCTTCCACCCCGATGCCGAAGCGCGTCGCCACATGTTCCCGCCAGGCTGGGGGGGCCAAGTCGCCGACGACGATCACCTTACGCGGCCGGGCGGTGAGCCCCGGCACGGCCTGGAGGATCTGGTCCAGGATCATCGGCATGGTGAACAGCACGTCTGGCTGCCAGGCATTCAGCTTGGCCACATGCTCCTGAAGCGGCGACATGAAGTCGATGTCCCGTGCGTCCAGCCCGAGGTCCAGGAAGACGCGGCGAGCCGACGCGGCCGCGTGGCCCGTGCCGAGGTCGGCGACGGCCACCGCCCCCTTGCGTAGAGGTGCCAGGAAGTCCGCGAACAGACGACGGCGCTGGGCGACATAGGCGTCGTCGTCACTCGCCGAGTACTGGATCGCCTTGCGGAAGCCGCCGGATGTGCCGGACGTCAGGAACGTGTCGGCGTCGGGAAGTGCGGGCGCCCCGTAGTAGTGCGCCTCCAGCACCGTCTGGTCAAGCAGCGGAAGACTGTCCAGGGCGTGCGACGCTGCGCCGCTGCGGCGCACCAGGTCCGCGTACCACGGAAAGCGGCGCATATGGCCGGTGACCAGCCTCTCGATCGCCGCCTGGTCGTGGCCGACGGTTGCAAGGTCGGTCACGCGCGCTCCCACCGCTCGGCCCGCCCGAAGAAGTCCGGCACCGAGGTCACGGCCCCCTCGTCCGAGGCCACCTGGTAGACGTGCCGCCCCACGGAGAGGTCGAGGACTCCGAGGCCGAACGGCGAGACGATCTGCGGCCGGTCCGGCTGCGGCTTGATCTCGCCTAGCAGGACCTGGGCGATCGTCCCGTCGATGAAGTCCCGGTGTCCGACGGCCTGTTCGGCGAGGTGCGGAGAGGTATTGGCGGTCAGGCAGTGGTCGATGTCGTCCACGACATTGCGCGCGGCCAGGATCACCTCGGGCGACAGGTCGCGCAGAGAGATGTTGAGGATGCACTGCCCGGGCCGCAGCCAGTCCGGATCGGTGAGCCAGGGCTGCGCCGCCGTTGTCGCGAGCACCACCAGATCGGCGCGTCCGAACGCCGCGGCGATGTCCGTGGCGGCATGCGCGGGCACCTCGGCGCGGCCGATGTGGTCGGCCAGCGCCTGCGCGTAGGTCTCGTTGAGGTCGTAGACCTCGCAGCCGCCGATGGCCCACTGCTGGTCGAGGAGGAAGTCTGCGATGGTCCGGCCGAGCACGCCAGCGCCGACGAACAGCACCCGCGCCGCGCTCTTGGCGCCCATGACGCCTTCGGCGGCCAGCACGGCGGAAGCGGCCGTGCGCGCCGCGCTGATGTGCGACGACTCAAGGCAGGCGAAGGGGTAGCCGGTCGCGAAGTCGTTGAGGACCAGGACCGAGGAGGCGCGCGGAAGATTTTTCTCGATGTTGTCCGGGAAGCTGCTGATCCACTTGATCCCGGCCAGGTCGTGCTCCGCCAGGAACGCCGGCAGCGCGATAATGCGTGCATTCGGCTTGTCGGGAAACCTCAGGAAGTGGCTGCTCGGATTGACCGAACGGCCGCGGTGGTGCTCCAGGTACGTCTCCCGGACGGCGTCGACGACGTCCGGGCGCCGCTCCTCGATGATCCGGCGCACGGTCGGGCCGCTGACTATGTCGAATTTCATGGCTTTCCTCTTCTGGGGTGCTTGGCGCGGTCGCTATCGCAGACTGGCTTTCAGCTCGTTGTCCAGCGCCATCGGAATGAGCGCTTCCGAGCCATACCAGGACCTCACCCAGTCATCGTCGTAAACGGTGTCGACATAGCGGTCTCCGGTGTCGGGAGAGAGCGCGACGACCACCGACCCGGGTTCGATTTCCGAGCGCATGGAGAGAATGGCCGCGACGATCGACCCCGTCGATCCGCCGGCGAGATAGCCGTAGTTCCTGGCGAGCATTCGGCAGCACCGGATCGCGTCGAACTCGTCGATCTGGACATGCCTGTGCGCAGAGCCGCGGGCAAAGAGCGGCGGAGGGGTGCTGGCGCCCAGCCCCGGAATGCGGCGGGCCTGTGGCAGACCCCCAAAAGTCACCGATCCTGTCGCGTCGACCGCGATGATCCGGGTGTCCGGGGAATGCTTGCGGAAGTGATCGAAGCAGCCCGTTAGTGTACCGGATGTCCCGACCCCGACGAACAGGTAGTCCACTCGCGGGAACTGGTGGAGAATTCCCGCCGCTGTACCCTCGGCATGGGCTGCGGGATTCGCCGGATTGGTGTATTGGTTCAGCCATACGATCTTCGGGTCGTCCTGCAGGCACTGCTGGACGACCGCGAGCCTGGACTGCAGATAACCGCCGTTGCCGTCCCGCTGGTCGACCCTGATGACACAGGAACCGAACGCACGGATCGCCGCCAGCGAGGTGCGCGATATGTTCGGGTCCACGACGCAGGTGAACGTATAGCCTTTGATCGCGGCAATCATGGCGAGCGCAATACCGAGACTACCCGAGGAGGACTCGATGATATGTCCTCCCGATTCCAGGCGTCCGCTACGCTCAGCCTCCTCGACCATTCTCAGGGCGGCTTTGAGTTTTATCGACCCGGCAAGGTTGACGCCTTCCAGTTTAAGATGCACGTCACATTTCTTGAGTAACTCGGGAAGACTGAGAAAGTGGTGCTCACTCATGATTTCATAAGCGTTCTTGTACAACAAGCTGCGCCTCTTTCACAACGGCATCCGGAGACAGTCGACCGGGTCGGACCGTTAATTCATTCGCCTATGTCGCGACGACTCCATCAATGCATTCAAAGAAAGCCGACAACTACAGTCAGTGACCAGTCGAGATCGGACAGTGAGATGGGCGCCGCAGGGGGTGGCGATGAGCCAGGCTTATAGTTAGGCAAGCTGTAAGTGCGTCAGATAGAAGAATGGCCGTGCTCGGGGGATGGTTCAAGATCAACACCCCGTCGCATCGCCGCACGGCGGGAGAGCGAGGGGCATGCCCACGGACCTACAAGATCACCACCCGATCCTCGACTCCGACGCGCGTATGGTCTATCGCCACCTGGCCGCCCACGGGTCGGCTTCCATAGAGGAAGTTTCGGCGCAAACCGGTCTGCCGCCCACCACAACGTCCCGGGTCTTACGGACGCTGCGTAAGTACCATTTGGTCGAGCGCGATGCCGACAGCCAGGCAAGGCTGGCGGCAGTAAGTCCTGATGTCGCCAGAATCCAGGTGGTGACTCCGCTGCTCCGCGAGATCCAGCAGCTTGCGGACCAGGTCGACCAAGCCCACGAGCTGCTCAATGACGTGAACGCGGACTACGAGCAGTCCGTCCGGAGGTCGGCCATCGAGTTCCTCCCCTCTGCGGACTCCGCCAATGCCGTCATCGACGAACTGGTCGAGAAGTCACAGGAGGAGGTTCTGCTCTCCTGCCCAGGCAACGTTCATTCGCAGGCGGACTTGGATGCCGTGCAGGCCCGTGCGGAGTCGCTGCTGCGCCGCGGTGTGGTGATTCGGTGCCTTTACCAGCACTCGGCCAGATTCACCTCGGGAACAGCCGAGCACGTCAGCTCGATGGTCGAGATGGGAGCTCAAGTACGCACTCGGAGCGACGGGTTCATGAAGCTTGCGGCCTTCGACCAGAAGGCCGCGCTGATCGAGCAGGCGGCAGCCGCGAACAAGTACGTCCTGGTACTCGATCGGAGTGTCGTCACGTTCATGCGGCGGTCTTTCCAGCGCGCCTGGTCGCGCGGGACGCCCTTCAGCGGCGGCTACCAGCGTGCCGAGATCGAGTCGATTTCCAGAGACATCAAGGAGACGATCATCCATCTCCTGGTGGAGGGCATCGAGGACAAGGTCATCGCACGGCGGCTCGGAATATCCCTGCGCACGTGCCAGCGGCATATCGCTGAGATCCTGCAGGTTCTCGGGGCGAGGAACCGGCTGCATGCCGGATACCTCATCCGCGATCGCGGGCTGCACTCACCGGATAGCCACCAGCCGGCCGACGAACCCGGGGACTCGCCAGACTGACCCCCTTCGGTGCGAGGTTCAGGAGGTTCAGGTCGCCGCGGTTCAGGCCCTCCGGCTCGGTGACCTCGGAGTGCGGAAGAGTGCGGATCGGCCACCGCCCGCTGTCCCGGCAGTCGTTCGGCAGGATGTGACAGCTCAGCGCCCAGGTGGTCGCCATCGACGGGCCACCCCGCCGGTGCGGCCGACCGCACGCGCGGTGAGACCGGCAAGAGTTCCTCGGTGGCCACCAGACCCGCGTTCCGCGTAATTCGGAGCCTCTGGCGCAACGGCATGCCCACTGGCCTGCGGTTTCGCCTTGTCGGGCGCCGCAGGCCGTTTCTCTAGTGCTCGACGTTTCCCCAGGTCGGGAGGGGTTCTGCGAGTGACCCTGAAGGCGCTGGGAGGGGGCCTCGGGTGAGCCAAGCCTGGTGCCACGATAGGGGCGCAGGGCCATG
>NZ_JBFBBS010000081.1:0-13247 GCF_040682835.1 Streptomyces sp. NPDC051104
ACTTCCGGTTCGTGTTCCACCTCGACGTCTCGCGGGAGGATGCGGAACGCGCGGCGATCGTCGTGCGGGAGACCCTGGCCGAAAGCACCGCCTGATGGCGTGCAACGGGTGTGCCACCATGCGCGCGGCTGAATCGCCCCGAGATTCCTGGAGTCCGATCCTGCTCAGCGGCATGGCCGTTGCAGCACCCTCTTGCTGCAACCAACCCCCGGGGTACTGGTAGCCGACCTCCTCGAGCCGGAGGCCCGGTCCGCGCTCCCAAGGTTTTGGGCCCTCTGGGTTCTCCAGCAGCCGCTTGCAGAAGGAGCGCGCCGCGGGGAGCGGGGAATGTCATCGGCACGTTTCGTGATCGAAACGTCAGGCCGTTTTGATCTTCTCGGCGCATGACAGTGCGATCGTCGCCTGTCGTTCGCGCGGAGGATTACATGGCTGTGGACGCCACATCTTTGACCGCCGACCAACTCGATACGTACATCGTCGCCCGGCTCACGGTGTCCGGTATCGACCTGAACATGCTGCCCACCGTGATGGACCCGGCCACCGGTGTACCGACGCGGGATCAGGCCCTTGCGTCTTTGCGGTCGTTCGTGCGAAGCACTCCGGGGGTCATCAACTCCTGGCGACCGCCGGCGGCCGAATCCGGCTCCGAACCCGACGCGCTCTCCCAGCAGGCGTCGCCGCCGATGGAGTACCCCTCCATCATCGAGGCGTGGACCGGGCAGGGGGAAGAGCGATGAGCAGGCAGTACAACCGCCGCGTTTTCCTTGCCAGATCCGCGGCGGTGGCCGCGGGGGCGGCCACGGTGAGCGCGGTGCAGGGCCGGTCCGCGGTGGCCGTGGCGGGCAGCTCGCTCCAGGACGGCAAGAAAAGAGTTGTCGTGCCCGATGTCGCGGTACGGCCGGAGGCCCGCAAGGACCCGACCGAGCCGACCGTCGCCGAGGCCGTCACGCTGCTGCGCCGGGGTGAGCTCACCGCGGTCAACCTCGTCGAAGCGCATCTGGAACGCATCGCCAAGTATGATTCCGTGTACCAGGCGTTCAACGCCGTCACCGCCGACGAAGCGCGCGCCGCGGCCGTCGCGGCGGACCGCGAGCGCACAGGCGTGCTGAGCGGGATACCGCTCACCATCAAGGACAACTACTTCACCGCCGGCGTCGCCACAACGGCGAACTCCTTCATCTTCGCCAAGTTCGTGCCGCCTTACGACGCCACCTCCTACGCCCGTCTCAAGGCGGCAGGCGGAATCATGGTGGGCAAGGGCCAGATGGGTCCGCTGGCCACCACCCGGGCCACCACGCCGAACGGCACCATCACGACGGTCAACGCCTGGACCCCGGGCGATCCCTCGGTCGACCCCGGCGGCTCCTCCACCGGTCCGGCTTGCTCGGTGGCCGCACGCATGGCCTGCTCCTCCATCGGAACCCAGACGGGCGGCAGCATCGTGCTCCCGTCCAATCAACAAAACCTCACCGGCCTGAAGCCGACCATGGGCCGCACCTCCGTCTACGGAGTGGTCCCGTTGTCATACACACGGGACCACTCCGGGCCGCTGGCACGCGACGCCCTCGATGCGGCCATCCTGGTCAGTGTGATGGCCGGTCCGGACCCCAACGACCCACGTACCCTCGGCCTGCCGCCGGTGCCGGACCTGGTCACGGCCGCGCTGCCGGTACGCCTTGCCGGCAAGGTGGTGATGCGCCGTGCTACCACCATCGGCGTGCCGCCGGACTACCTGTCCGGTTCGGGCGGCGGGGTGGCGCTGCGCCAGGCGTTCCTGGACACCCTCGGCACGATTCCCGGTGTGAAGCTCGTGGATGTGAAGTACCCCGACGACTGGGACACGATGACCGGTACGTTCAACAACGTCCGGCTCAGCGAACGCACCGAGGCCTTCATCCCGTACCTCAAGCAGGATCCCAAACTGTTCGGCGTGTCGTTGCTGAGCTGGCTGCAGGGGCTGTTCCTGTCCGGCGATGAGTGGATCACGGGGCAACGGGCGAAGAATCATCTGCTGCGCGAGGTGCTGGACCATGTGATGGTCGACTGCGATGTGCTGTTGCAGACCAGCCCCATCCCCTTCGACATCCTCGGCCTGCCCGAACTTGCGCTGCCCATCGGATTCACCGCGTCGGGCGCCAACCCGAAGGTTCCGGTCGGCACCATCCTGGGCGGCGCTCCTTATGAAGAAGACCGGCTGCTGGAGGTGGCGGCGGCGTACCAGGCCGTGACGAGCTGGCACACCGAGCGTCCGGCCGACCCGGTCCTCCACACGGATGCCGACAGGGCGGCGAGGGGGCGGACGGCCACCACCACGTCCCACCGGCTTTCCCCGGAACGGGCGGCGGCCACCAGCGCCTGAGGCGCCATGCGGCGGTTGGCCCGGCCTGTGTCCGGCACGGCCGGCCGCCGCGCTCCTCCGGCCGGACGAGAGGTGTTCTGCGCCGCCAGGGCCGCCGACCTGTCCGCGCAACAACTGCTGGGGCGGATCCGTGGGAAGGATGGGGGAGCGGATCGCTCAGTTCGTGGTGGGCTGGATCCTGTCCGAGTGTCAGAGGGTGCCGGATCATCTTGCGCAGCGGAGCGACCGGCGGTGGCAGCGGCTGCTCTCTGAACTCGCCGGGACCAGCCGGCTGTGGTGTACGGAACCGGTGCCATCGGTGTGCAGATCGGGCGCGCGCTGCGACGCAACGGTATTCGAGTGGTCGGGATTTCCCGGACGGGGCGTCGGTCCTCCGGGTTCGCCGATGTGCTGGTTCCAGGCCAGGCCAAGGAGGTTTTGCCCGAGGCGCGTTGGGTGATCAGCGCCCTTCCGCTCACAGCGGCCACTGCGGGACTCTTCGACGACACCGTGTTCCGACAGCTGAACGAAGCAACCTTCGTCAACGTCGGCAGGGGCGCCACGGTGGACTTGGAATCGCTGGGCCGGGCGCTGGCGGGCAGGACGCGGGGCGGTGCTCGACGTCCTGCCCGAGGAGGCTCCCGCGCCCGACGCCGCTTGCTGGAGTCTGCCGCGCATCACGATCACATGCCACTCCGCAGGCATGACGTACGACGAGGAGGTCCTCCAGGACTTCATGAGGTGCTGGGACGACCTGCGGCGCGCGATACATCCTTCCCTGGCGGTCCAGTGGACACTTGGATACTGACCCGCCTCTGGACCAGGAGGCGTGCAGCGGCAGTAGACCATCACCACTGCGAGCTTCCGATACGGATCCGACCCCCGACCTCGAAGGCCGTGGCTGGACAGTCGGCGGTGCGTGCGCACCGGGCCTGAGCACGCGGGACACGTACGGGGGTCCGGCCGGGGCGAACCCCACCGGACCCCCGGTCCCCCGTGGCGGAATCTCAGTTCACGGTCCACTTCTGGTTGGCGCCGCCCGAGCACGACCAGATCTGCAGCCGGGTGCCGTTGGCCGAGCTGTTGCCCGTCGCATCCAGACACTTGTTGGCCTGCGGGTTCACGATGTCGTGGGCCGCGCTGACGGCCCACTTCTGGTTGGGCCCGCCGGTGCAGTCCCACAGCTGTACGGTCGAGCCGTCCGCCGTGCCGTTGCCGGTGACGTCCAGGCACTTGCCCAGCGCGCGGATGGTGCCGTCGGAGGAGACAGTCCACTGCTGTGCCGTGGTGCCGTTGCAGTCGTAGAGCTGTACGGGTGTGCCGTTGGCTGCGTTCGCCCCGGCCACGTCCATGCACTTGCCGGCGAGGCCGGTGATCGGGCCGCCGGTGGACCCCGAACCGTCGCTCGTCGTCACCTTCACCTCGTCCACCACCAACTGCTGCGGGAAGACGGTGGAGCCGTCTGGGTCGCCCGGCCAGTAGCCGCCGACCGCGAGGTTGAGGATCATGAAGAACGGCTTGTTGAACACCCAGGTCTTGCCGCCCAGATCGGCGGGCGTGCGCCGCTGGTAGACCGTGCCGTCCACCGACCAGCTGATCGAGTCTGGGGCCCAGTCGACGGCGAAGGTGTGGAAGGCGTCGGCGAAGGCCTGGCCGCCCGGCAGGGAGTAGGCGGCGCCGATGCCGCCGGATCCCGAGTACCCGGGCCCGTGGATGGTGCCGTGCACGGTCGAGGGTTCGAAGCCGACGTTCTCCATGATGTCGATCTCGCCCGAGTTCGGCCAGCCGACCTGTCCGATGTCGCTGCCGAGCATCCAGAAGGCGGGCCACATGCCCTGCCCGCGCGGGATCTTCATCCGCGCCTCGACATGGCCGTAGGTTCCGGTGAACTTCCCGGAGGTGTTCATCCGGGCCGAGGTGTACTCACAACGCCCGTACCAACACTGGTAGTTTCCCGGATTCTCGCGGCGAGCGGTGATCACCAGGTGGCCCTGGCCGTCCAGCCTCGCGTTGTTACTTCCGGACGTGTAGTACTGCCGCTCGTGGTTGTTGACGTTGTCTCCGGTCTCGATCTGCCACTTCGAGTTGTCGACGGCCGCGCCCGCGGGACCGTCGAACGTGTCGGAGAAGGTGGTGACGGCCGCGGCTGCCGTGGGGGGACCCGCCTGAGCGGGGACGACGGCGGCAGCGGTGACGAGCGCTGCGGACAACGCCGCCAAGAGGCATCTGCGAAGCAGACGTGGGGAGTTCAAGACTCTCCCTTCCGTGCGGTGCCCCCGAGAAGGAGGCGCCGACTGAGGTGGGGGGTGCGTGCATCGCCTCTTGATTTAAGGAGTGAGGTAAGGGGGTGTCAATACCTTGGTCCGGACCAGTGCTCTGGGTTCGGCTCAGGCTTCCTGGGAGTCGCGCCGGTTGCGGAAACGACGGCGTGGGCCGCACCGCCCGGCCGAACCGTCGTCCCAGCAGCAGATAACCCACCAGCGCGTCACGGGTTGAGAATGACATCGTCGACGTCGAAGGCGCGCCCGGTGATGACCGACGCGGCAGCAGCTCCCAGCAGGGGTGATGCGCAGCCTGCCGGGAATCGGTCACGGAGCGGATTGCGTACCGGTTCCTGAATGCGCGGCTCTTGGACGGACGTCGCTCCTCCTTCTGCGCAGTCGCTCGCACACGCCGACTGCGCAGACCCCCTGGGCACGTTGCGCAGCCGTCTGCGCATGACCCGTCCCATGCGCAGACGGGACTGCGCACCGTTCATGGCGAGGGGCCGGTCTCACGTGGTCGGGCCCGACCATGAGCTCGACCACGGCAGTCCATCGGCAATGAAGCCGGATCGTGACCGCTGGTCGGAGGTTGTGGCCGTCGGTCTGGTCGGGGGGCGGCGGGTGAGATGACGGCAGTGGAGCCCACGTGCGGGGAACGGCCTGCCCCTGTCACTGGGCATCTCCGGCGCCAACATGCACGTCAGCCTCGGCCTGAAACCGCTCGTACGCGGCATCCCGCCCATCCGCTCCCGACGCGGACCGCGCCGCCGGCGCCCGGCCAAGCTCCACGCCGACAAAGGTTGCGGCTACGACCACCTGCGCCGTTGGCTTCGCAAGAGAGGCATCCGCCACCGCATCGCCCGCAAGGGCATCGAGTCCTCCACACCGCTGGGCCGCCACCGCTGGGTCGTGGAGAGGACGGTTTCCTGGCTCGCCGGATGCCACCGCCTGCACCGCCGCTACGAGCGCAAGGCCGAGCACTTCCTCGCCTTCGTCGGCATAGCCGCAGCCTTCATCGGCCACCGTCGCCTCGCGTGGTGAAGTCATCACGAGGCGAAGGTGTTGGTTCGGCCCCCGCAGTGTCGCGTCGCAGCAGGCCGGTGACCCGGCCCAACCATCCCCTGCGCGGCTTGTTGTCCCTCTCGATCAAAAACCGCGCTGTCTGTGGTGGGTCACGTGGCAGTTGACCTGTCTGGTGGCGCAGCCAGTAGCGGGCCACTCTCCGCTCCAGATCGCCCTGAGCTGCACCGAGTTTCGTAGAGTCCGGTGATGTTGTGTCAGGCGGACTGTTGGGTGTGCTCCTGGTTTCTCCAGAAGTCGCGTTCGTACTCGGCGGGCGGTACGTAGTCGAGGGCGGAGTGCAGGCGTTCTTCGTTGTACCAGGTGACCCATTGGAAGATCGCCCGCTCGACCTGGTCGAAGCCGGTCCAGGGTCCCTGCATCGCGATCAGCTCGGCCTTGAAGGTGCCGTTCAACGCCTCGGCCATCGCGTTGTCATACGAGTAGGCGACGGAACCGACCGACGCGGAGGCACCGATGTCGGCGAGCCGGTCGGTATAGCGAATCGACACATACTGCGAACCCCTGTCGCTGTGGTGAATGAGACCGGAGTCCGTCTTGATCCTCCGTCTCCACAAGGCCATCTCCAGTGCATCCAGCGGGAGTTCGGTCCGCATATGGTCGCCACCTGCCAGCCGACGATCATCCGCGAGTACACGTCCAGAACGAACGCCACATACACCCAGCCCGACCAGGTGCGGACATACGTCATGTCCCAACGCCGGTAAGTTAACCGCCCTTTCGAGGGATTGACGGCACGAAAGAGCCCCGGCGGGACTGGGTTTCGACCAAGAAGACCGCGTCCGTGCCGAGGCTCCCGTGTCTGCTCATCCTGCCACCGTTCCCGCTGCCCGAGTGAAGCTGAAACCGTCGGGCTCCCCGCATCCATTAGATGATCTCGGTCTGGGAGCCCTGCCGCAGTTGCTGTCTCCCGCCCTCGTGGATCAGGTGATCGACGACTGCTGGCGCCGGGAACAGCGGGTGCGTGCTCTGCCAGCCCGCGTGACCTTGTATTTCGTCCTCGCCCTGTGGCTGTGCCCGGCCGCCGGCTACCCCGAGGTGCAGCGGATGCTGTTCCGGCAGCTCAAGGAGCAGTTACGGGCCGGGATGCTGCGCATCCCTTCCACCGCTGCCGTGGTCCAGGCCCGCCGCAGACTCGGCCCGGCCCCGCTCAGGGCCCTGTTCCGGCATCTGCGCGGCCCTCACAGTGATCCCGGGGCCCGGGCATGTCGGCCTTCGGATGCGACCTGGCTCTGCTGAAGGTCTCGGTGGACGGCACCCGCCTGGACGTGGCGGACACCCCGGCCAACCGCAAGGCGTTCGGCGCCCCGCCGCGCGGCCGCTTCGGCTCCGGGCGCTATCCACAGATCCGGGTCCTCATGCTGATCGCCAGCGGGACACGGGCCGTGCTCGAAGCGGTATGGGGACCGTGGTCGGTCGGCGAACTGCCGCTACTGGACAAGCTCATGCAGACCGGAGCCGTGCGCCGGGGCATGCTGGTGCTGGCCGACCGGTACTTCACCGGCTTTCCCCAGGTGTCGCAGATCGTTCGCACCGGCGCCCACCTGATCTTCCGCACTCCCTCCCGGCGCAAACTGCCGGTGTTCACCGAACTCCCCGACGGCTCCTACCTGTCGGTCCTGCCCGGCCCGGTCTACTCGCTCAAGGGCGACTGGCGCCGCAGTGCCCGCGAGCGCGGGCGCCGTCTGGGGCTGCGGGCCCGGCAGGCCCAGGGCATCCGGATCCGCGTCGTCGAGGCCGAGGTCACCGTCATTCCCGAACACGGCGAGCCCCGCACCGAGCACTACCGGCTGATCACCACCTTGCTCGATCCCCGGCAGGCCCCCGCCGAGCAGATCGTCCGGCTCTATGCGGAACGCTGGGAGGCCGAGATTGCCTTCGCCGACCTGAAAACGTATCTCCGCAGCCACCAGAAGGTACTGCGCTCGAAGGACCCTCAAGGGGTGGCCCAGGAACTGTATGCGCTGCTCATCGTCTACCAGCTGGTGCAGATCACCCGTGTCAGGGCGGCGCAGACATACCCGCACGCCGAGGCCCTCGACCCCGACCGCATATCCTTCACCGTCACCCTGCGGGCCTTGATCCGCACCATCGGCGAGACAGCACCGCCGACACGGCTTCTGCATGACGTAATGCGCGAGATCCACGCTCACCCGTTCCTGACACGCCGTCCCCGTGCCAAGCCGAGAGAGCACAAAGGGACCGTCGCCCTGGCCAAAGCGATCGCGAGTCGTCCGCCCAGCCGGGTCGAATACAAGATCACTACTCATGCGCCAAAAGGCGGCTAACTTACCGGCGTTGCGTCATGTCCGCCACCCAGAGCTGGTCCGGCCGCGAGGCGGTGAAGTCGCGGTCGACCAGGTCCGGCGGGCGGGGCGCCGACGGCTCGGGCACCGTGGTGCGGCGCCGCTGACCGCGGATGACGCCCTCGATGCCCAGCTCGCGCATCAGCCGCTCGACCGTGCACCGGGCCACCTCGATGCCCTTGCGCCGCAGAGCACGGGTAATCCGGCGGGCCCCATACGTGGTCCCGGACTCGGCGTGGTGACGGCGGTGCCACGGTAGCCTGCTCAAACGGGCCGGGCGGACCCGCGGCATCGACACCGAGGCCCAGCGTCTCAAGGCCATCCTCCGGGCCGACTACCTGCACCAGCCACCACTCGTCGAGGATGCGATGGGCCGCCAGGCCCTCGCCCTGCTGCGCCAGCTCGACGCCGCCTGCACCTCCTGCGCCGAGTTGGAAACTGCAGCAGTCGACAGCCTCGACCAGCACCCCGACGCCGAGATCCTCACCAGCTTTCCCGGTCTCGGGAAGCTGACAGCAGCCCGCGTACTCGGAGAGATCGGCGACGACCGGTCGCGCTTCGCCGACGCCCGTGCGCTCAAGGCATACGCTGGAAGTGCCCCGGTCACCCGAGCCTCCGGAAAGTCCACGTTCGTCATACACCGCCGCGTCAAGAACCAGCGCCTGGCGGCTGCCGGCTACTCATGGGCCTTCTCCGCCCTGACCGCCTCACCGGGCGCCCGCGCCCACTACGACCGGCGACGCGAAACCGGAGACCGCCACATCGCAGCCCAGCGGAACCTCTTCAATCGGCTCATCGGATGCCTTCACCAGTGCCTGACGACCCGACAGCTATACAGCGAGGCAATAGCCTTCCCGATCCAGCCAACCGTCCCTGACAGCCAGGCAGCTTGACACCGACAGCGCATGGGATGTCTCGTTCGCCCGCTTCAACTCCGCGTTCTCTTTGCGGAGTTGCTTCAGCTCCTCGCGTTCAGCGGTAGTCAGCCGGTCGTCCCGCTCGCCAGTATCGGCCTCGGCCTGGCGGACCCAGCCGCGCAGAGCCTCGGGATGGATGCCGAGATCCCGCGCGACATGCGCGACGGGCCGACCGGTGGCCCGGACCTCACGGATTGCGCGCTCGCGGAGCTCGTCGGGGTATTTACGGGGTGCTGCCATGGTGCTGGTGGATCTCCTTCGCCAGGATCGTAACCCTGGCATCAGGGACTCCACGAAACGGGGTGCAGCTCAGGCCGTGTGGCGGGACGCGGGAGACGAATATGGTGCTGTAGGAGTCCTGGGAAAGCACGGTGAGGTGGTGCGGCCGGTGGCCGTCCACCCGGACCTGCCAGTCGGAGATGACCCGCATGTCGCGGAAGAACAGCCCCTGCGGCACCTCGGCCTCCATGTCGCCCGAGGTGCCCGAGACGCAGAACGTCGGCCCCTCGACCAGCGTGACGGTGGCCGCCGTGAGTACGGCCGGTTCCGTCTCCTCGATGATGGTGCCGACCTCATCGGCCATGGCCCCTCCTAGCCAGGGGCGCCGACGAGAGCCTCGAAGTCCCGGGGGAGCTGGGACATTACGTGGCGGAACTCTCCGTCACTGACCGCGTCCTTCAGGGTGCTCAGCTCGGCCCGTACGCCCTCGCGGGCCTCGTCCGGGCTCACCCCTGCTCGCCTGCTCACCCGATTGATGAACTCGTCGAGTCCGAAGGACTCGGCCTCCGGAGTGGGAGAGACCAGCGGTTCCTTCAGCGGCTTGGGCAGTTCGGACGCGAGGTCCTCCGCCTCACCCCTGGTGAGCCGCTCGGTCAGGGTTTCCAGGGTGGCGCGGGTGAGGGGCTCCGCCTTCTCCGGGGGGACAGCGGCGCGCCGGGTGATGGTGTCGAGAAAGGTGTTGAAGTCCATGAGCCGTCCTTTCTTTCTGTAGCCGTGCAGTTCCCGGGCGGGGGACTTGAGACAACCACCGAAGGGTGCGTTGTGCGTCTGGGGCGGGCTGATGCGCGTCATGGTGCACGCGCCTCAGCAGAGGGCGAATAATGTCTGCTATTGCTGGCATTTCTATGCTCCGGACGCGGGCCACACCCTGCCTGCTCCCGGCGGGAGGAAAAGCGGTGAGCTCGATAGACCTCCGAGCACAAGGCCTCCGTCACGGCAAGGGGGCGCCGGTCTGCTGGATGTGCGAGGCCGGCGCCATACCACCCAGCTCCACCACCTCGGACTGTGCCCCGGCGACCGCCCCGGGCTTTACGTCTGTCCGCGGTCGGCCCAGCTCGTCCGACCTACTCATGCATGGGGTGGTTCACCCACCTTCGCGTAGATCATTTCGCCGAGACCGGGGCGCCCTGATATAGCCCCGCTTTCCCGAGCTGGTCGTGCGATCCGGTCAGCAGCTAACGTTTCAGGCGCTGCAACGCCGTGCAGCCTCCTGCGGACGGACGGACGGACGGACGGACGGACGGACGGACGGCCGTACGGCTGGCCGAGGAGATGCCTGCGCACTTCATGCTGCTCTGCCAGGGGAAGAGGGAGTGGCCTTTTTCGGCCTGGCATGCGCAGGCGCTCACCCAGGGGTTCTGCGAATCTGACCGGGTAACAGCCGATGTCGGCGCGTGTGGGGCGACGCCGTCCGGTTCCCGGTGAGGAGGTGAGAGGCATGACCGTGATGGGTGTATCGAAGTTCGAGAGGTTCTTCCGCGCCGCCGCAGGCCTCGACGTGGACAAGAACGACCTGAAGCGGTACAGCGACTTCGTCGACGCGAAGCTCTACGACCTCCTGGTCGTCGGCCAGGCGTCGGCCAAGGCCAACGGCCGGGACACCGTCGAACCGTGGGACCTACCGATCACCAAGGGCCTCCAGGAGAGCATCCACCGGTTCCGGCGGCTCGACGAGGAGGTCGAGCTGAAGCCGATCCTGGAACGGCTCGCCGCGCACCCTCCCCTCGACAGGACGCCCACCCAGGAGACCGAAGAACGCTACCCCGAGATCATCGGCGGTCTCAGCGTCGCCCTCGCCGAGACGTTCAAGATCATGTATGCGGACGTCAAGAACCCGCAGACCGGCCACTGGGAGGGGGTGACCGCGGTGTTCGACCGGCTGCTGTAGCAGTTGCGCCCCGGTCCATGTCGCCGGTCTGAACTGACATGCCGGACGGGGGTCGGAAGGTGGAGACTGGGAGCCTTCACCGAGGCCCGGGTCGCGCCGCAGGCGCTCGGGGATTGGCGATCGAGGTCTCAGCGCGGCTGGTCTCCTGGGTCAGAAACACCCGATTGCCTTCACGTAACGGCGTGTGACTCGGAATGTCGTTTCGGGGATCAGTTCGGCAGCTCCGGCTGACCGCGCGCACATATGCGCTCGGGGCACCCTCGGCCGGGCCTTGCCGTTCCCGGTCCGGAAAGGGATCCGGCGGGCGCTGCCGGGTGCCCCTGCCGCGCGCAGCGTACAACCAGCGACTCGTGAAGGGAGCCATAGCATGACACAGGAACTCCGGGGGATGCGGGTGGGGATTCTGGCCGCCGACGGCGTCGAGCGCGTGGAACTCGACCAGCCGCGCGGTGCGCTGCAGGGCGCAGGGGCGAAGACCGAGATCGTCTCGCTCCATCCCGGCGAGATCCAGGCCCGCCAGTTCGACCTCAATGCGGCAGGAACCTTCCCCGTGGACCGCCTGGTCGCCGACGCCTCCGTCGACGACTACCACGCCCTGCTCCTGCCCGGCGGCACCATGAACCCTGACCAGCTGCGCATGGACCGCGACGCGGTGCAGTTCGTCAAGGACTTCATGGCCAGCGGGAAACCGGTCGCATCGATCTGCCACGGCCCGTGGACCCTGGCGGAAGCCGACGCCGTGCGCGGCCGCCGCCTGACGTCGTGGCCCAGCATCCGCACCGACCTGCGCAACGCCGGCGCGGAGGTCGTCTCCGACCAGGAGGTGGTCGTCGACGGGCAGCTGGTCACCAGCCGCGGTCCGGCCGACCTGCCCGCCTTCTGCGCCGCCATCGTGGAGCAGTTCGCCGGGGCGCACCACCCCATGCCCGGCTGAACCGGAGGCCTGGTCGCCGCGGAGGGAGCAGGCGGTGCACGGTGGAGGTGGGCCCGCCGGGCCCGCTCTCCACCCCACGGGCCGGTCAGCCGTGACGGTCGCCTCCGTACGGCCGGCCGGTCCGTAGCGTCGCGCGGCCGCGTCGAATGCCGCCACGCCCAGGGACGGGGCCGCCGCGGTGCGCCGCGCCAGCGTGGAGAGGAGGAAACGGTCCTGCGCCCCGGGTCGGAACCAGGGCCCCGGGAGAACATCCACGGAGCGGGCGAGCCCTGGGCTTCGAAGAAGTACATCCGTGAGCCCCGCACCTCATGCCCGGGCCGAACCCTGAGTACCCCGCCGCGAGCCGCCGTACCCCGCCGCGAGCCGCCGTACCCCGCCGCGAGCCGCCGTACCCCGCCGCGAGCCGCCGACCCGAATCGCCCGTCCCGCCTCCTGTCCTCGCAGACCGACCGCCGGTGCCACTTTTCGACCCGCCGGGCGCAGGCGGGGTGACCGGGCGAACAGCCACTCTGGGACCTGCAGGGACCGCTCGGCGGTCCGCCGGCGGGAGGAATGGCCATGACCGAGCAGGCCCGCAGGACCGTTGCCTCGTACTCGACGTACCAGGAAGCCGAACGTGCCGTCGATCACCTCGTCGACGAGGGCTTTCCCGTTCAGAAGGTGGCGATCATCGGTCGGGACGTGCGCCTGGTGGAACAGGTGATCGGTCGAATGGGGTACGGCGAGGCCGCCCTCCACGGCGCAGCCACCGGAGCGCTGCCCGGGGCGCTCGTCGGCTGGATCTTCGGGCTGCTGAACTGGCTGAATCCGGTCGTCTCCGGTCTGCTCCTCGCCCTGTACGGGCTGATCTTCGGAGCGGTCGTCGGTGCGCTGTTCGGCATGCTGCTGCACGCGGCTCAGGGCGGCCGCCGGGACTTCGCCTCGGTCCGCTCGATGGAGCCCAGCCGGTACGACGTCGTGGCGGACGAGGACGTCGCCGATGAGGCCGTCCGGCTGGTCGCCGGGCTGGACAGCAGGGTCGGCGGGAACACGGAGAGCGCCTCCTCGAAGGACGGCCGCCCGCGCAGCGACCTCGCCCCCAGCTGAACGAGTTTCGAAGCCGGGCGGACAGCGCCCGGAGGGTGAACGGTCGCCGACGGACGTCGACCGCACCGGGAGGAGTTCCTCATGGCCAAGGCAGTGGGCATCGACCTGGGCACGACCAACTCGGTGATCGCCGTGTGGGAGGGCGGTGAGGCGTC
>NZ_JBFBBS010000082.1:0-12114 GCF_040682835.1 Streptomyces sp. NPDC051104
AACGGGCTGATCGAGTCCACCAACACCAAGACCCGCCTGATCATCCGCCGAGGCTTCGGCTTCCGCACCGCCGACGCCATCATCGCCCTCGTCATACTCACCCTCGGAGGCGACCGCCCAACACTGCCAGGACGCCAACTCGCCTCAGACTGACCCACACATCAAGCAGAAGAGCCCAAAAACCCGCCCCCGCCCGGATCAGCCCACGCCGCGGCGCCCGTCGCGTACGTCCTCGTCCCGCCCGGCGCCACCGCCGGGCCTTTTCGCGCTACCGATACCAACAACGAGCCCAGACCCTCGCAATACAGAAGACACAACCCCAGCTCACGCACGCTGACCTCCCTACTCGAACCGCTCACGGGGCCACTCAATAAAGCAGCAACACACCCCAGGTCAGCCGTCGCCCCGTACACCAACAAGCCCCCCTCCGAGCGTCGGTAGGCGTGGGAGTCGTAGCGGAAGCCCTCGTGCTCGACCAGCACGTGTGGATACTGGGCGTCCAGCGGTTGTACCAGCCGGTCGGCGCCTGCCCGGTGCTGCGCTGGAGGGACTCGTAGGCTGCGGCGATAGCGAACATCGTTGCCGGCGCTTCGAATTTCAGCCGCTCACCACCCCCTCGAGCAGCACACGTACCGTCTCCGCCATCGCCTCTCGACCGCGAGTGAGGTAGGGGCGGGGGTCGGTCAGGTCGGGCTTCGCCGCCAGGGTCTCGCGGACCGCGCGTGTGAAGGCCATGTTGAGGGCGGTGCCGACGTTGATCTTCACGATGCCAGCCCGGACAGCTCGGCGCAGTTCGTCGTCGCCGACCCCCGACGAACCGTGCAGGACCAAAGGAACGGGGACGGCATCCCGAAGCCGTTCGATCAGTTCGTGGTCCAGGGAAGCCGAGCGCTCGGTCATCGCGTGGCTGCTGCCGACGGCGACGGCCAGGGCGTCCACGCCGGTCTCCGCGACGTAGCGCGCAGCCTCCTGCGGGTCGGTGCGCACGCCGGGCGCATGGGCGCTCGCGGGGGCGTCGGGTTTGCCGCCCACGTAGCCGAGTTCGGCCTCCAGCCACACTCCGGCGCCGTGGGCCCACTCCACCGCGGCGCGGGTGGCGGCAAGGTTCTGGGCGTACGGCTGGGCCCCGGCGTCGAACATCGCGGAGGAGAAGCCCGCGTCGGCCGCCGCACGCAGCAGCCGCAGGTCCGTCACATGGTCCAGGTGCAGCGCGACGTCGACGTCGCAGGACTGAGCGACCTCGGCTGCGGCCCGTGCGATCGGCGGCACCTGCCCGCCGTGGAACCGCACGGCATTCTCGCTGATCTGCAGGATCACCGGCGTGCCCGCTGCCGAAGCCCCGGCGGTGATCGCTTCGGCGTGCTCCAGCGTGATCACGTTGAACGCAGCCACAGCCCGGCCGGCAGAGGCGGCCTTCGAGACGAGTTCACGCGTCGGAACCAGGGACATGGGGCAATCCCCTCACTTTCGTGTTGCTTCGGTGGCCGGTCCGAACCGCTTGGTGAGACCGGCGGTTCGGCGACCCTGGGCGGCCGGTACGGGTGGACTGCCGCATCCGTACCGGCCGGGACTGAGATGGGATCAGAGCCTCTGCGTGGCGGGGCCCACTTCCGCCGGGGTGTCCAGCACGCCCTGGGCGACGGAACTCTCGCCACCCTTCTCGTCGCTGTAGACCATCAGGGTCGAGCCGCCGAGGGCGAGCACGATGCCGATGGAGCCCCACACGCTGGGCAGCGTCTGATAGACCATCAGGGACAGGATGATGGTCAGCACCGGGGCCAGCGCGTTGGTGATCGGCGCAACGACCGAGGCCTTGCCCCGGCTGAAGGCCATGACCAGGAACAGGGCCCCGATCGCGTTGAGGACCTGGGTCACGGCGGTGAGCGTCGGCGCCTGCCAGGGATAGCCGGTCGGGAATTTGCCCATCATTGCGAACGCCACCGGAACCAGCAGCAGGCCACTGATGGTCATCCAGCCGAAGGTCGTCGCGTCGTTGACCCCGACGAGTGCCGCCTTGCGCATGCAGAACGCCTGCACGCCCCAGGCGATGCAGATCGCGATCGCCATCAGCAGCCAGGGGCCGTGCGCGTTCGAGTCCCCGCCACCACCGGGAATGCTGAGCAGCACGATCGCCACCAGTGCCAGGACCACGCCCACGACGGCGATCCGGGCGATCCGCTCACGCAGCAGGACCATCGCCATGAGGACTGTGATCATCGGGGAGAGAGACACCAGTGGGAAGATCAGATACGCCGGGCCATCGGCGAGCGCCCGGAACAGCAGCAGCTGTCCGCCGGCGCCGGTCAGTCCCGCGATCAGGCCGTACACGGCGGCGACCGGCCGCCGGTCGAACTTGTTGCCGCGCATGGCGAAGTACGCGGGAATGAGCATCGTGAAGGCCCAGATGACGTAGATCATCTCGTTGGGGTAGCCGTACTTGCTGTTCGGCTGGCTGGAGAAGGCACCCCACACGCCCCAGAACAGGACGAGCAGCGTCGCGTACAGGATCCAGCTTCTTTTACCGTTCTTCATCGGTCGTCCTCTCCAGAGGCAGGGGAACCGGAGACCTTGCGCAGCGCGTCGAGCGCGGGTCCGGGGAGCGGGCTTCCAGCGAGTTTTGCCGCGTACAGAGCGGCACCTACGACCGGCTCGTACAGGGGGTCACGCAGTTCGTATGTGGTGAAACGATTCGTCAGTCGGGTGGTGAATGCCTCCAGGACCCTGTCGGCTCCGAACGTGCCCCCGGAGTAGGAGACCGGTACCGTTTCGTCCGGGCCGAAGTCCAGCCGCTCGCGGGTGATGTCGACGAGCTGGGCGAGCTCGTGGCCGGCCTCGGTGAGGATTGCGTCGGCGACTTCGTCGCCCAGGTCGGCCGCCTCGGCCACCCAGCGGCTGATCGCGGCGACCCGGCCTCGGTCTCCCTGCCACCGGTTGTGGACGACGTCGATCACGTCGAGGTCGGACGCGAGCTCCAGGTTGCGCCGGAGGACGCCGCTCAGGGGGCCCTCGGGCAGCCGCCCGTCACTCATCCGGGAGAAGGCGCCGAGGCCGCGGACCGCGATCCAGTACGCCGATCCCTCGTCGCCGAATATCTCGCCCCAGCCGCCGATGCGCACGCCTCGGCCCAGCCGTTCGCCGTACGTCATCGAGCCGGTGCCGCTGATGACGTTGATACCGTCGACCGCGCCCAGCGAACCCGCCCAGCCGCAGACCATGTCGTTGTTGCACGCGTAGCGGTCGTGTCCGAGCACCGCTCGCGGTGTGGCATTCAGCACGGGCAGGTCGTCGGCCGCCTCCCCGTAGCCGGGCAGGCCGAAGAAGGCGTACTCGATATCGGCCGGTGACAGCCCGGCCGCCACACAGACCGCGTCCACGCCTTCTTTCAGCACACGCTCGACAAGGTCGATCCCGTGCGAGAAGTAGTACGAGCTTGCCGCCTGCGCTCGCGCCACCACGTGTCCGGACCGGTCGACCACGCAGAACGCGGTCTTCGTCCCTCCGCCGTCGACGCCTAGGAACATCGTTGTACCTCCGTCCGACGCCCTTGATCTGCGCCGTTGATCTGTCTGGTCAGTTCTGCAGGGAGTGCAGGATCACGCCCTGCACCACGCGGTTCACCTCACCCGAGGGGAACGGGTTGTCGGGCGTCATGCCCCGGGCCAGGGAGGCACGCAGGGCGATGAGCTGGGCGTACACCACCGCGGACACCGCCAGGGCGGCGTCCTCGACGCCGTCGAGGCCCGGTAGCGCCCACAGGTCGTCGCTGCCGCCCTGCGTGCCTTCGCCGGGCTGGGCGGAGACCGTTACGACGCTGCCGGGGGGGAGGCTCCCGCGCAGCTCCGTGACGATGTCCTGGTCGTACCGGCTGGTGTACGGGTCGTTGGACTGGTATACGACCACGACCGTGCGGTCGTTGAGCACCGCCTTGGGACCGTGTCGGAAGCCCATCGAGGACTCCGCGACGGCCATGAACGTCCCGCCCGTGAGCTCGAGCACCTTCAGCGCCGACTCCTCGGCGAGTCCCTTCAGCGGACCGCTGCCCAGGAAGACGATGCGTTCGGGGGCACGGTCCACGAGAGCGCCCACGGTGCGCTCGACAGCGTCACCCTCGGTGATCGACTCGACCGAACGCGCCAGGCGTTCGGGGACCCCGGCGTATATCTCTCCGCCCAGGGCGAGCAGCGCCGCCAGCGTCATGCACGTGAAGCTCGAAGTCATGGCAAAACCATGGTCGTTGGAGCCGCCCGGCATCAGCAGCACCCGGGACTGCGGCCGCCCGGCGTGATCACGCGCCAGCCGGCCCTGCTCGTTGCAGGTGATCACGAGGTGGTGCACCTCGGAGAGCAGCTGGTCGGCCAGGCCGGTGGCGGCCACGGACTCCGGGCTGTCACCCGACCTCGCGAAGGAGACGAGCAGCGTGGGCACGTCCTGGGCGAGGTGGCCGCGGGGGTCGGTCACCAGGTCCGTGGTGGCGATCGCCTCGACGCGCCGTCCCAGGCGCCGGGCCAGCGCCGGCTGGAGCAGCTGGCCGGCGAACGCCGAGGTGCCGGCGCCCGTGAGCACCACGCGCAGGTCGCCGCGGGCCATGAGCGGACGCAGGAAGGCGTCCAGCGATTCCCGGGAAGCTGCGACGATCCGCTCAACCTCCCGCCACAGACCGGGCTGCTGGGCGATCTCGCGGACGGTGTGGGCAGCGCCGTCGTCGACGGGCAGCGTGCCGGTGGGCGCGGTCACACGTACTCCTTCAGATTCGGGTTGGAAGCGCGGTCGTAGTCGCGCAGAACGTCGCGGACGTGGTCCACGGCCAGGTCGCGCGGCCGGGCGGCAAGTTCGCCCTGGCGGACGCGGGCGTACTGGAGCGGAAGGTGGGCGCTGAGCAGCGGCAGCGGGATGTCCACGGCCGAGAGGTTCCGCAGCAGGCGGTCCTGGGCCTCTTCGATCTCGGGGTCGGGCCAGTAGTAGCGCAGCCGGTCGCTGTAGCTGTAACGGCGGGCCAGGCGCTGCTCGTCAGCACTGCCGGGGTAGTAGCCCTCCCATCTGGCCGGCTCGGCGAGCATCCGCCGCTCGACGACCTCGGGCAGCCGTGACCGCTCCGCGGCCGGCACCAGTTCGTCCTCGATCGCGGCGAGCGCGAACAGTGCCTCGCGCAGGGCGAAGGTCAGCCCCGGGCCGACCTTGAGGACCGCCCAGTGGTCCTCGACCAGCGCGATGAGCGCCTCGGCGGTCTGGTAGTCGGTCGAGTGCGCCTCGAAGACCATGGCGGGCTCGTCGTCCAGAACCCTGCGCAGGTCCTCGGTCAGCTCCCGCCGGTAGCCGACGACCCGCAGGTGGTCGAATTCCACGGCCGGCTGGACCACCAGCGCCATCACGCGCGGCCAGACACCGTCGAGGCCGTGTTCGGCGAATGCCTTCCGGTGCTGTTCCAAAGTCGTACGTGCGGCTTCGTGCCGGGTCGGCAGGAGAGCGCCGAGCGTCTCGTGGGCGCCGCCGGGGGTGGGGACCTCGGTGCCGATCACGTACCGGATCTGCTCGGACCGCTCCGGGCCCACCGTGTCCTCGACCGCTCGGATCAGCCGCGCGGCGCGGTCAGCAACGATGTCATCGGTCAGTGGTACGGGGTCGCCGGCGCAGGGGAAGCTGCAGTCCATGTGGATCTTGGTGAAGCCCGCCTCCGCGTAGGCGGCGACCAGGTCCACGGCCTTCTCCATCGCCTCGTCGGGCGGGAGGGACTGCCACCGGTTCGGTCCGAGGTGATCACCTCCGAGGACGACATGGTCCAGTGGCAGACCATGTTCGGCGGCGATGCGATGTACGAGATCGCGGAAATCCGCGGGCTGCATCCCCGTGTAACCACCGTACTGGTCCACCTGATTGGAGGTCGCCTCCACCAGCAGGTGGGTGCCGGTCTCGCGTGCCTGCCGCACGGCCGCCTCGATGACCAGCGGATGGGCTGAACAGACGGAAGTGATGCCCTGCGGCTGTCCGGCCTTCTGGCGGCCGACCACCTCGTCCAACGGGCTCTGCATTGTCAACCCCTCATTGTCGTGCATTTTGAGCCCATTTGCCACAATGGCCCGGTGCTCGCGTTGAACCTAACTGGTCCTATTGGTGGCCGTCAATAGTCTCTTTCTGGTATTCTTCTGGTATGCCTACCTCGGAGACCGCCCCTCCCCGCCTCCCTCAGAGCCTGCTGACCGACGACGCGTTGCCGCTGTACGCCCAGGTGGCGGCCCGTCTGTGGGGCGATGTCTCGGCCGACGGTGCCCAGGCCGGAGACCGGCTGCCCTCGGAGCGGGCCCTGGCCACGCGGTACGAGGTGTCGCGCGTCACCATGCGCGCGGCGCTCACCGAGCTCGCCGCTCGGGGCATGGTCGAGTCCGCTGCGGCCCGCGGATGGTTCGTGGCGCGGTCCGCCACCTTCCCGCAAAAGGACAAGAGCAGTGCCCCGGACATCCCTGGCGCTGGCGCTGCCGCGCACACCGTCGAGGGCTTCGCCGACTACGCGGTCAAGCACGGGCTGGCCACCCGTGCCCGGGTGCTGCACTCCGCGATCCGCCCCGCGACCGTCGCCGAGGCCGAGACGCTGCGCGTCGGACCGGGCGCTGCCATCTTCGAGATGCGGCGGCTGCGGTTCCTCGACGGCCAAGTGGTCGTCCTGGAACACAACCGGCTCCCACTTGCGCTGTGCCCCGTCCTGGCGGAGACCGACTTCACCGAGGCGTCACTCTTCGCGACGCTGCGCAGCGCCGAGCCGGCGCAGAACCCCCAGGTCGCGGACTACTCCGTGGAGGCCAGGCAGCCGGACGACACCGAGCGTGAACTCTTGGAGATCACGGATGCCACACCAGTACTCGTCGCCTACCAGCTCGCCTACAACCAGAATGGCCGTCCCCTCGAACTGACCCTGGCCGTCTACCGCGGCGACCGCTACCACTTCCGGGCCTCCATCACGTCCTGAGCCGGCGTCGCTTCCAGCTCCTCCGTCAACTCGGACCGGCGGTCGGCCGACGCGGGGCGCCTGCCGTGTTTGCCGAATCTCGTGAACAACGCCGGGCTCGGTCGACGAGGTGCTGACGAATGAGGGCTCGCAAGTACGCCTCCTTCGCGCTGGACGAGGTCGGGTGCGTGCTGCTGTCCACGCTCCGGGACTGGGCGCGGGACTCCCCCACCACGGCGGCTCCTGGCATCGCCCGCAGCATCATCCGGTTCACGGTGAACGTCATCCCGGACCCCGACCACGCGGACACCGCCGACACCCTGGAGGCGATGCGCGATGAGCGCCTGGTGCTGGCTCACGCGGTGCACTCCGTACCCGGTGCGCACCGGTAGCCGCACCACTCGGGGGTGGATGCGCACTGGCACGGTGGTGTGCATCCACCCGGTGCGCACCGACTTCATCCCTACGCACCACGATGCGCACCACCGTCCATCCGGTGCGCATCCACTCGGGTGGGAGTGGATGCCGGGCATCATCGGTGCGCACCACGGCATCAAGTGCGCGGCATCGGGTCCACTCAGTGGCCGGCCTCCCGGCCGCGGTGCGGTCCTGGCTCCTGCGGGTGGTGCACCCGCTGGTCGTCCTGGCGCACCGGCTGCGCTCCATCGGCATCGTCCTGTTCGGCATAGCGGTCCGCGCGGGTGCGGGAGGCGTCGGCCGCCTTGGAGAACGCGTCCTGAAGGTGGCGCAGCCGCTCGTCCGTGAAATCGAGGGCTTCCACGCCCGTGCGCGACTCCCTCAAGGCCCGCAGCGCCGTCAGGTCGATCGCCTCCCGGCGTCCAGCCTCCGGCTCCCGGTCGCTGTGCTCGGCGTCGGCGGCCGCAGGCGCGAGCAGCTGCTCGGGCATCGCCGCCTGCTGGTGCGCGACGACGTCGTACGCCCGGCCCCGCGCAGCGGTAGCGGTGGCGGTGGTGGTGCGCAGCTTCTCCCGCACCGCCGCGCCGGCGAGGACAGCGGGCTCGTACTGCAGCGGGATGCGGGGTATCTCCCACTCCCCCGCGTCCTGGCCCGGGGGCCGGAGTGCAGCCGGCTCGCCGGGATCGGCCGGGGGGTGCCGGTCCGGGCCAGGTGCGGGGGTGGGTGGGCGGCGCCGGTCGGGGAGGTCGGACAGCGCCCACCGGGCGGTGTAGAGGCGGTAGTCGGCCTCCAGGCCGCGCACCGTCTTCGGCTCGCTGATGTCCAGGCAGTACGTGGAGATGGCGGCGGCCACGATCCAGTCGTCCAGGCCCGGCTCGCGGCGGCGGCCGCGCAGGACGAGGGCGAGGTGGCGGCGGGCTTCGGCGAGCAGGTGCCGGCGGTGGAAGCGGCCGCCGTCGTTCATCACGAACACCGTCGCGGCGACGTCGACGGCCGGCAGGGCGACGTCGACCACGGCGGCGACCCGGGCCCGGATCGCTGCAGCCGCGGCGCGGGCATACTCGAGGAGGGAGTTGATGACATCGATGGCCACCTTGGAGGTGCGGATCGCGCTCTCTTTCCACTCCTTGCGCAGCTGCGCGAGGGGCCGGGCCTTCTGCTTCGGCGGGCGCGTCATCTTCGCGGCGATCCCGTTCAGCTTGGCGCGGGCCCGTTCGGAGACCAAGGGCAGGAACTTCGGCTCGCCGTTGTCGTCGACGGCGGTGACGTACTCGTGCTCCAGGTCCTCGAGGCAGGCGGCGATCTGGTCGCTGCGCCGGGCGGTCCAGCGGATCAGCTCGTGCGGCACCCCGGCAATCTCCATGACCGGCCGGCGGGCCGGCGTGACGGTGCGCGGCTCGGTCGCCAGCCCCAGCGCCTCGCAGACCTCCGCGGCCCCGATCTCGTTGTAGAGCGCGGAGGCGGCCACGGTGTTCTCGTGCAGGGCCAGGGTGTGGATCGACCCCCACTTCCCGTCCAGACGCTGCCCCTTCACGGACAAAAGCAGATGGTCATGGAGCAAGGGCCGCCCGGAGCGCGCCTCGTAGTGGCGGAAGCGCGCGGCGACCAGACCGCCGGGCGGCCGCACCCGGTAGATGCCGTCCTTGCCGTACCGGATCACCGCCACCTCGTCCTCGATCCACTCCAGCACCCGCTCGATCGCGCGCGCGTGCGCGGCCTCGATCACCCGCCGGGTCTCCTCATCCCCCAGCGCCCACAACAGGTAGATCGTCGGCTGCGGCCGGAAGACGAAGTCGACGCCCGTGACCGTCACCCGGCGACCGAGGGCGCCGGCCTTGAACGCCTTCTTCGGGGACGCGCCCTTGGCGAGCAGGTCGGCCCAGATCCGGTCCGCGTACGGGTGCCGGCCCCGCTCGCCGAACAGGTTCCGCAGCTGCGCCTCGGTGACCTCCTCGCCCGGCGCCAGTCCGAGCATGGCCAGGCCGCGCCCCATCCATCGCCCGACCGGGACACCGGCTTGCTCCTGGGCCTCGCGCAGCGGCGTGCGGGACGGGCGGCGTCCGTCGCCGACAACGGTCTGGCGCAAGTAGTAGCGGTACATCTGACCGGCTCGAATGACCCTGATATCAACTGTCATGCAGACCACGCCACACGGCTTTGATCTGCAAGAAAAGGCCGATCAGCGGTACGTCCCGCAGGCGGGAAACGGCTGAACTTTCTTCTCAGGCGCCCGCCAGGCGGGAAACGGCTCCGGCCCGGAAGCGAATGTCATCGCTCTCCGGCAGCCCTCACATCACGCCCCGAACGGCACCAACAAGCGCCACTGAGCACCACCGCGCACCAAGGAACGCGCACCACCAACGAGCACCGCCTACAGCAGCCCGCGGCAACCACCGGGGGCTGCCTCTTGCTGCCCGGAGGAGATCACCGTGCCCACCTTCGAGACCCTCCCCCGCTTCACCGCCGACCTCCAGCACCTCACCCCCGCCCAGCGCCGGCGATTCCGCCATGTCGTCCTGGACGCGTTCGTTCCCGACCTGCGCACCGGGCTGTTCCTTCCGCAACCGCAAGAAACTCGGCTCCCGCGGCGGCCGTCCGCCGAAGTTCGACCGGGAGGACTACAAAGCTCGGCACGCGGTTGAGTGCGGCATCAATCGACTCAAAAGGCACCGAGCTGTGGGGACAAGGTACGACAAGCTCGCGGTCCGCTACGAGGCGACCGTCCTCGTAGCGGCGATCAACGAGTGGCTGTGAACAGGGATGAACGCCTTCACCAGCGCCAGCACTCGCTTGTCCTTCACCCGCGCTCGAACCCGGTCCATCAGGGCCACGTGATCGATCCGGTCGAAGCACGCCTCGATGTCAGCGTCCAGCACCCAGCGATATCCCTGGGAACCGAACAGATGAATCTCAGCGATCGCGTCGTGCGCACGCCGGTTGGGCCGGAACCCGTACGAACACGGACGGAAGTCCGCCTCGAAGATCGGTTCCAGGACCAGCTTCAGCGCGGCCTGCACCACCCGGTCCGCAATGATCGGGATACCCAGACGACGCAGTTTCCCGCCCGTCTTGGGAATCATCCGCTCACGCACCGGCATGGCCGAAAGACCCCTGCCCGCAACTGCGAGCGGATGCGGTCCAGGTACGCTTCCGCCCCGGCCGCACGCACGTGGTCGGCGCGAACGCCGTCCACGCCCGCCGTCCGGGCTCCGGTGTTGCCCGCCACCCGTTCGAAGGCCATCACCAAGGTGGCCGGGTCGCAGACGAAGTTGAACACATCGTCGAACCGGAAGCCGTGAGCGGCTGCCGCCCAACGGTGCAGTTTGATCTGCATCTTCCGTACCTGCAGCTCGGCGACGTCAGCCACTGGCCACGTGACCGGGGCATCCACCCCGGTGTCTTCGGACATTGCAGTACCTCCCTTGCATCTCGCTGCCGCCCTTCCCCATGTGCCGGGCTCTCCCCGGCTCGGAGTACTACGGCGGCTCCGCCCCTCCCACGGCCTGATCGGCAGACGGTGTGCCCAGCCCAACTCGCCCGCGCTGGAAGCGCGGACCAGGGGCGAGACCGGGGAGGTTCCCGTGTTCACTGATTGATCGCTCGTCGAAGTAGGCACCCGGCTATACCCCCGCGGCCTCGCCACGGCTACCCCGCAGCACTTCACCGTGACCTCCCCGGTCACCTGGCAATCATGACCCGGGAGTTGCACGCCCGGGAAGAAAGGCGAACACGCACCGCAACCAGCCCAAATCCACCAGGTTCGAGCTGATGTCACCTTAGGAGGCTTCAAGCGCCGGTTCCTCTCGTATACCTCTCCGTCTCGCTTGCCGGACCCGCACCATCTGGCGGTGCTGGCACGTCCCGGCTTTGTCGGGGCCGCTTGCCGCCTTGCCCGGCACCTCCCGGGTCAGGCTGCCCCCAGCTTGACCGCCCTGCTGCGACAGGACAGCGGTGGTGTAGGGGTCGGACCGGGGCGCGGTACTGGCCTTGTGACCAGCCCGTTTCCCCGGCCCGCCCTCCGCACCGGACATGCGACTCTCACCGCATCCGGCGCTCCACGGACTCCCTCGGGACCGCGCGGTTCACGCCATCGCGGCCTTCGCCCATGGTGTCGGGATGCTGTATCCACGCCAGCGGTAGCGGGTCACCTTCACCCGCTGCGGGACGAACAGCGTGATTCCGTCCTCTTCGGGCCGCCAACCGGGCTCGCCGGTCAGATAGCGGCGTCGCAGAGTCCTCCAGTCGATCCCGGGATGCTGCTTCCTCAGCCACAACGTCACTCGACGCCAGCAGAAGTCGTCGAGATAGTGGAACGTGGCTGTGGACGACCCGAACCGGAAGTAGTAGCACCATCCCCGCACCGCCGAGTTGAGCTGGCGGAGCAGGTCGGCGAGAGTGCGTTGACCTCTCTTGTTCGTCAGCGCCCGCACCTTGCCCGTGATGGAGGCCAGCGCCTTCTTCGACGGATAGGTGTAGACGTAGTGCTCGCTGGTGCCCTTCTTGCGCCTCCGCTGGATGTGAAAGCCAAGAAAGTCCAGCCCCTCGTCGATATGGCAGACGCGGGTCTTGGCCTCGGACAGGCGGAGCCCCAGAGGGGCGAGCACGGCCGTGACCTCCTCCCACAGCGCGTCCGCGTGAGCTTGGGTGCCACACACCATGATCAGAAGGTGAGTCGGCGGCGGGAATCGCACCCGCCGCCGCTCGCAGAGTGAAGTAGGCCGCCGACGAGGTGCCCGTGGTTCGGGTCCTTTTTCCGACGG
>NZ_JBFBBS010000083.1:0-11038 GCF_040682835.1 Streptomyces sp. NPDC051104
GCCGGTCCTTGATCGGCAACGTTGTCCGTGAGATCCGGCCCCTGCTCATGGAAGGCGGGTACCTCCCGCCACCGGCCACCACCCGCTACCGGACCACCGCCGACCTCCTCGCAGCAGCACACAGCGAATGCGACACACCGACAGGTTGATTCTTGACGGCTTCACAAAACGGCCAATGTGCTCGACGCCCTCCCGAAATCCGCTCAGCCGCGGCCAAGCGCGCCATCCAGGAGATCTACAACGCGGAGGACAAGGAGCACGCGGCCAAAGCCGTCCGCGACTTCGAGCGGGCCTACGGGGCGAAGTACCCCAAGGTCGTCAAGCGGATCACGGACGACGAGGACGAACTGCTGACGTTCTTCGACTTTCCCGCCGAGCACTGGATCCATCTGCGGACCACAAACCCCATCGAGTCGACCTTCGCCACGGTCCGGCTGCGGACGAAGGTCACCAAGGGCGCCGGCAGCCGGGCCGCAGGACTGGCCATGGTCTTCAAGCTCGTTGAGTCGGCCCAGGCCCGCTGGCGGGCCGTGAACGCCCCCCACTTCGTCGCCCTGGTCCGCGCCGGAGCCCGCTTCGAACGGGGCCACCTCGTCGAACGCCCCGAGATTATGGCAGCGTGATCACCTCGCCAAACACGCCGACGGAGGCACTTGCCATGTCCGATCTCGACACTCAGACCGCCTACTGGGACGCGGCTGCGGGCACAAAGCGGTTCACGCACTCGCTGCACATGCCATGGCTGGACGACATCAGCCGAAGCGCCGCCATCCTCGACTACGGCTGCGGATACGGCCGGACCATGAACGTCCTCGACCAGCGGGGCTTCGGCAACCTCTCCGGCGTCGACACTTCGCCGGGGATGATCGCCCAGGCCCGCCGACTGCACCCCGCGATGCGCTTCGCGGTGCTGGACACGCCACCGACCCTGGACTGCGCGGACGCGAGCGTCGATGTGGTCTTGCTCTTCGCGGTGCTGACCTGCATTCCCGGCGACGACGCGCAGCGACGGCTGATTGGCGAGCTGAGCCGTGTGCTCAAGCCGGGCGGATTGCTCTACCTGAGCGACCTTCTTCTGCAGGACGACCAGCGCAATCGCGACCGTTATGCCAGGTTCGCCGAACTCTACGGCACCTACGGGGTGTTCAGGACCGATGATGGCGCAGTCTGCCGCCACCACCCGAGCGACTGGTTCACCTCTCTGCTCGTCGGATTCGACTGCGTCGACAACCGACGCGTCACCGTTTCCACCATGAACGGTCATGAGTCAGCGGGGATTCAGATCTTGGCCCGCAAGCCCACCCCGCACCACCACGCCCCCGCCCACTGACACTGCGGCCGGAAAGGCGCATCCACAGGTCTTGACAATTACTCTTCTTCCGCGGGTTCTGGAAGATGCCCAGGGCGCTCGTGTACGTCGCCTGCGTCACGTGGATGACGACGAGGTCGAGCGGATAGCTGAAGGGCCGGTCGGACGGCGTGTAGTTACGGGGGTCCGCCGACATCCAGTCCACGAAGGGATGGTCGACGGCCCGGGGCCGGCCCTGGGCCGGTGCGGAGGGAAGCAGCGTGTAGGGCACCGCTGCGAGGGCCGCGCCCTGCAGTAACCGGCGCCTGCTGGTGAGGGGTCTAGCCCGCTCCTGCTCGGTTCGTTTCACGGACGGAGTGCCTTCCGCGCCTGACTTCCAAAGAAGTGCCGATTTTGTCGTGGTTTGCTCAACGTCCCCCGGCGCGGCCGCCGTTTCGCGCATCCGGGCATGGATTCCGCGGTGCGTCTCGCGTGCCGACAGCCATTCCTTGCGGAGTTTGGCCACACACGTGTAGTTGGTGTCGCAGACGTTCGCCAGCGGAGACTCGACCGTCTGGGCCGCGAACTGGTAGGCGTCCAGCTCGCTGAACCCGTAGTCGCGCACCAGCCACTGCACCAGGTCGAGCTGGGATATCCGGAACGCGTCCTCCAGCGGGCGTGCCGAGCCCGTCGAGATGATGTGCGTGTCGGTCTCGATGCGCGGCCAGGGTGTGGCGACGCCCTTGAGCAGCTCGACGATCACCACGGTGTTCATCGCGCACTCGACGGCCACTCCGCAGGTCTCGCCCTCTCCCTGCCGGGCATGCCCGTCGCCCAGGCTGAGCAACCCGCCCTCGACGTTCACCCCCAGATAACAGGTGGCGCCCGCCCGCATCTCAGGGGTGTCCATGTTCCCGCCGTGCGCGTCCGGCACCAGCGCGGAGCGCACCTCCAGGTTGGCCGGTGCCACGCCCACCGTGCCGTGCATGGGGTCCATCGGCACCGACGAGGAAGCCGACGGCCGGATGCAGCCCCTGCGCCGCATAGGTCGCCACCGAGCCGGCGGCAGGCAGCCGCCGCGCCAGCTCGGCCACGCACGACGCGGTGAACAGGCAGGCCACCAGGGCGACGAGCACCGACAGCGGCAGGCTGCCGCCCGCGAAGGCCGCGCCGGAGGGAATGGACGCCGCGACCGCTGCCGCCGGCGCCATCGCTGTGATGCTCTGGAACAGGACCTCGCGCAGGCCGATCGCCTCACGCCTCAGGCCGAAAGCCGTGTCCCCCGCCATGTGAACCCCCCGATTCGGCTCCCGCGCAGCCACTGCCCGGCGGCTGCGCCTCGCATGAATCACGGTACGGCGCTGGGCGGTTGGGCAGGAAGAGGGCGGTGTCCCCGGTGGACAACCAGGAGACTGTGGATATCTCCGTCACCCGTTCGAGGGAGGTGACCCCTACCGTGACCGGGCTCCCGGAAGCCCCGGGCCAGGCGGTCACATCCGCGCCGCCACCGCCGCAGGATCGTCCAGCACCGCCCGCACCACCGAGTGCGCGGCTCCAAGCAGCGGACCCTCGGACCCCAGCCGTGAGACGCTCACGGCGCAGGCCGGGCCGGCCGATCGCCGGGCCAGTTCCCGCTCCAGGGACGGCAGGAGCCAGGGCGCCAGAGCGGCCAGGGCTCCGCCCAGCACGACTGTCTCCGGGTCGAGCAGGTTGACCGCTCCGGTGAGCGCGATGCCGAGCGCGGTTCCGGCGCCGCGCAGGGCTCGCAGTACCTCCCGGTCGCCCTGTCCCGCACGCTCGGCCAAGAGCTCGACGCGGTCCTCGCCCGGTGTCAGCCCGGCCGCGCGCAGCACGGCCTCCTCACCGGCGTACTGCTCCAGGCAGCCACGCCCGCCGCAGGCGCACGCGGGACCCTCCGGGCGCACGGGCACATGACCCAGCTCGCCCGCGAATCCACGCGTCCCGCGCAGCAGCCGCCCGTCCACGACCACGGCGCCGCCGATGCCGATCTCCGCTGAGACGTGCAGGAAGTCGCGGGGTGTGTCGTCACCGAGCCACAGCTCCGCGAGCGAGCCGAAGTTGGCCTCGTTGTCCACCGTCAGCGGCAGCTCGTCCGGCAGGAGGGGCCCCAGGTCGACGTCGTGCCAGTCGAGGTTGGGGGCGCGCACCACGGTCCGGGCGTCGCGCGCGACGAGGCCGGGCACGGCGACGGCGAGACCCGCGGGCCACAGTCCTTCCCGCTGTGCCTCCGCGACCACCTGCCGTACCAGTGCGGTCAGTTCGCCGAGCACCGGCTGCGGCGGGCGGCCACGGTTCGTGCCGTGCCGCACCGCCCGCGCCCGTACGTCGCCGCGCAGATCGACCGCGCACACCGCCAGATGATCGACACCGATCTCGGCGCCGATCCCGGCGGGACCGCGCCCGCTGACGGCCAGAGCGGAACCCGGGCGCCCGACCCGGCCGGGCCGTTCGGGCCCCAGCTCTTCCAGCAGCCCCGACCGGATCAGCTCGTCGACCAGCGTCGAGACCGCCGCGCGGGTCAGCCCGATCTGTGAGGCGACCGCGGCACGTGACAGCGGCCCCTCGGCGCTGACGGTGTGCATGACCCGCGCCAGATTCCGGCGGCGCATGCCCTGCTGGGTGTCCGGCAGCCGTCGGCCGGGGCTGGACGGATGGGCTTCGTGCAGCGGTGCGGTCATGCCTCCCTCGGATCTCGTCAGCGCCGGTCCGGCTCCCGCTCCAGCAGCGGCGCCGCGTCGGAGAGTACCCCGGCGATCCTGGCCAACGTCGCCTCGTCCCGTTCCACGGCCTCGAGGACCGGCCCGCGCGCGGTGTCCCAGCGCCGGGCGACGGCTGCGGGGTCCTCACCGGTCAGCAACCCGGCTGCCTGCGCGGCGGCGCCCAGCGCGACCAGCTCCCTGGCCTCGGGAACCTGTACCGGACGTCCCGAGAGCCGCCGTACGGTCTCCTGCCAGGCCCGGCCACGTGCGCCGCCCCCGATGAGCAACAGTGGAGCGGCGCGGTCCGCGTCCGCGTCGAGCACCAGGTCGAGGGCGCCGAGCAGCGAGTGCACCGCGCCGTCGTAGGCCGCCTGCAGCAGCTGTCCGGCCGTGGTGTCGTGCCGCAGGCCGTGCAGCAGCCCCGAGGCGTGCGGGAGGGCCGGGGTGCGCTCGCCGTCCAGGTAGGGGAGCAGCGTCACACCGGTACCGGGCTCGACGGCCTCCCGGTCCAGGCCGAGCAGGGCGGCGATCCGGTCGACGGCGAGCGTGCAGTTCAGCGTGCACGCCAGCGGCAGCCAGTCGCCGTGCGCGTCCGCGAAGCCCGCCACGGTCCCGGTCGGGTCGGCGGGCCGCCGTCTCGATACCGCGTACACCGTGCCGGAGGTTCCGAGGCTCAGCACCGGGGTCCCGGGGCGCAGCCCCAGGCCGAGCGCGGCGGCCGCGTTGTCGCCGGTGCCCGGCGCGACCAGGGTGCCCTTGGAGAACGGCAGGTCGTGGGCGTCGCGCACCGTGCCGGCCACCTCCCCGGGCCGGACCACGCGCGGCAGCAGGGCGGGATGGAGACCCACGTGCGCGAGGACCTCCTCGTCGTACGACTCCGTCGCCGACGCCCACCAGCCGGTGCCCGAGGCATCGCCTCGGTCGGTCGTGCCCTGCCCGGTGAGGCGCTCGGTCAGGTAGTCGTGGGGCAGCCGCACGGCCTTGGTGGCCCGGACGGCCTCCGGCTCGTTGTCGGCCAGCCAGGCCCACTTCGTCACCGTGAAGGACGGGCCGGGCACGCTTCCCGTGCGCTCTGCCCAGACCTTGGGACCGCCCAGCTCCTCCACCAGGCGGCGGGCCTGCGGCGCCGACCGTACGTCGTTCCACAGCAGGGCCGGGCGGACCGGCTCACCCCGGCCGTCCAGGGTGACCAGGCCGTGCTGCTGGCCGCCGATCGACACGGCGGCGGCTTCGTGCGCCGCCTCGCCGCACTGGGCCAGGGCTTCGCACAGTGCCTCCCACCACTGGCGCGGGTCGCTCTCGCGACCGGCGCCCGACGTCACGGTGTGCGGTGCCTGACCGCTCGCCACCACCCGTCCGGTCGACGCGTCGACCACCAGGGCCTTGGTGGACTGGGTGGACGAGTCCACTCCGACGACGAGCGGACCCTCGGCTGCTGACATCGGGCTCTCCCTCTTCCGCGGCTCGCGGGTTCTGGCCTGTGGGCGGGCGTGCGTCGGCCGGAGGGGCCGGACGTGCGCCCGTCGTCACCGTACGGAGTCACCGTACGGAGGACACATCGTCTCTTCCCAGAGATGCCTCCGCATACTAATTTGTTAAGCGCCATGACGAAATAGTCTCAGCGAGCAAGGAGCCGCGGCATGAGCTACCAGCCCACCCCCGAGGACAGGTTCACCTTCGGCCTGTGGACCGTCGGCTGGCAGGGACGGGACCCGTTCGGCGACGCCACCCGGCGCGCCCTGGACCCGATGGAGACGGTGCAGCGCCTGGCCGCGCTCGGGGCCTACGGTGTGACCTTCCACGACGACGACCTGATCCCCTTCGGATCCTCGGACAGCGAGCGCGAGGCGCACATCAAGCGCTTCCGTCAGGCCCTCGACACGACCGGGATGACCGTGCCGATGGCCACCACCAACCTCTTCACGCACCCCGTCTTCAAGGACGGCGCCTTCACGGCGAACGACCGGGACGTCCGCCGCTACGCATTGCGCAAGACCATCCGCAACATCGACCTGGCGGTGGAGCTGGGCGCCAAGACGTACGTCGCCTGGGGCGGCCGGGAGGGTGCCGAGTCCGGCGCGGCCAAGGACGTGCGGGTCGCGCTCGACCGCATGAAGGAGGCCTTCGACCTCCTGGGCGAGTACGTCACCTCACAGGGCTACGACCTGCGCTTCGCCATCGAGCCCAAGCCGAACGAGCCCCGCGGCGACATCCTGCTGCCCACCGTCGGCCACGCCCTGGCCTTCATCGAGCGCCTGGAGCGTCCGGAGCTGTACGGCGTCAACCCCGAGGTGGGCCACGAGCAGATGGCCGGCCTCAACTTCCCGCACGGCATCGCCCAGGCCCTGTGGGCGGGCAAGCTCTTCCACATCGACCTCAACGGCCAGTCCGGCATCAAGTACGACCAGGACCTGCGCTTCGGCGCGGGCGACCTGCGGGCCGCGTTCTGGCTGGTCGACCTCCTGGAGAGCGCCGGTTACAGCGGACCGCGCCACTTCGACTTCAAGCCGCCGCGGACCGAGGACCTCGACGGCGTGTGGGCGTCGGCGGCGGGTTGCATGCGCAACTACCTCATCCTGAAGGAGCGTTCTGCCGCCTTCCGGGCCGACCCGGAGGTCCAGGAGGCCCTGCGCGCCTCGCGTCTGGACCAGCTGGCGCAGCCGACCGCCGAGGACGGACTGGAGGCGCTGCTCGCCGACCGCAGTGCTTTCGAGGAGTTCGACGTGGAGGCGGCCGCCTCGCGCGGGATGGCCTTCGAGCGCCTGGACCAGCTGGCCATGGACCATCTGCTGGGCGCGCGCGGCTGATCGCTGCCCGTACTCGAGGAGCGGCGCCCTCGCGCGGAATGTCCCGGACTCATGCCGTCCATGGCATGAGTCCGTATCAACAGCCGCGCGGGGGTCCCGCCATGACCGGTCCGGGGCGACCGTGGACCGTATGGCCATGCCGCCGGGAGACACGCCGCCCTCGGACCACACCGGGTTCGGCCCGCCGTTCCAGCCGCCGCCCGGACCAGCCGGCGCGCCCGTCCGCCGCCGCGCCGGCCTCTTCCTCACACTCGCCGCGATCGTGGCCCTCGGAATCGTCGCCGTGGTCCTCGTGGTCAACAGCGGAGGCGCGTCGCAGCGGAAATCGCCCACCGAGAGCGGCGCGAGCACAAGCCGTGCACCTGCCCCGTCCCTGGGCCTCCCGACGGGACTGCCCACCGCACTGCCCTCGAAGCTCCCCTCTGACCTCCCGACGAGGCTGCCGTCGGGGTGGCCCAGCGTGCTTCCCAGCGGCATTCCGAGCGACATGGAGTCACTCTTCGCGGTCCCGGCCGCCGCACCGTCGACGCACACTGAGGTCGCGGCCGTCCCCTGAGGGGTCTCTCAGGGATGGCTGAGGGGCGGGACTCAGGGTTGTCTCAGGGTCGGGGCCCGGAACCGCACGCAGCAGGCACCCGTTCTCAGAACAAAGAGCGGCAGTGGCCGCGAAGGAGGCGACACATGTCGAGGAACGCGAAGATCGCCACCGGGGGAGTGCTGGCCGGACTCATCCTGTGGATATGGCTGCCGTGGTGGGCCGCCCTCCTGATCGTGCTGGGAGTCCCGGCGGCCGCGTACTTCACCCTGGACCCGTCGCAGCGGCGCAGGCTGCGCCGAGTGGCGCGGAAGGAACTCGGCCGCTGAGAGGTCAGCGGTCGGCCCGGGGCCCCGTCAGTGCGCAGGAGTTGACCACGTCACCGCCCGCGGGCCTGCCGACGGTACGGTCCGCGGGCGGCCGCTCGCCCCGCTCGACCCATGTGGTGAGCGCGTCGAAGGCCGCCCGGTAGCACGGCAGAATCGGCCTGAGCCGGTCGGGATAGGAGTCGTACAGGCCGTCGACGTGTGTACCGCCCGCGACGGTGTAGAAGCGGTGCAGCGCTCCGCGACCGGCCTCCCGCACCATGCGCGCGTACACGTCGGAGTCCACGCTCTTGGGCAGCAGGGCGTCCAGGTCGCCCTGCAGCGTGATCAGCGGTTTGCCGATCCGTCCCGTGAGGGCGACCCGGGCGACCGCCCGGTGCACGGAGACGGGCCGCGCCGCGTAGTCGTAGGCCGCGTCCGACGGACAGGGTGCCAGGATCTGCTCCGCCGTCGACCCGGCGGACGCACCGGGGCAGGTGGGGTCGTACGCGGGGTCGAACTCGGCCCGGTAGATCTTCTGCGTGATGCCCCAGTACGCCTTCTCGTGGTACGGCCACAGGAACTCGGACCCCCGGGCGAACCCGGCCGCGTACAGATCCCCGTCCCGGGCGGAGCCCAGCATGCGGGCCACGGCCACCGGCAGCGACGTCAGCAGGTTCGGGCCGTCGGCCGTCCACAGGGCGCCCTCCCAGTCCACCCCGCCGTCGTACAGTTCGGGGTGGTGCTCCAACTGCCAGCGCGTCAGGTAGCCGCCGTTGGAGATCCCGGTCATGTACGTGCGCCGAGGGGCCCGCCCGTAGCGTTGCGCCACCACCCGCTTGGCGGCCAGCGTGAGCTGCGTCGTGCGCTGGTTCCACTCGGCGACGGCGTCACCGGGGCGGGTTCCGTCGCGGTAGAAGTCCGGCCCGCTGTTGCCCTTGTCGGTGGCCGCGTACGCGTAGCCCTGCGCCAGCACCCGGTCGGAGATCGCCGTGTCGGTCGCGTACTGCCGACGCGTACCGGGGGCGCCCGTGACGACGAGGCCGCCGTTCCACCGGTCCGGGAGCCGGATCACGAACTGGGCGTCGTGCCGCCAGCCGTGCGTGGTGTTGAAGTGCGAGTCGTCCGGGAAGTAGCCGTCGATCTGCAGCCCCGGCACACCGGACGGATTGCGGGTGGCCGCGGCGGTCAGGCCCGCCTGGTCGGTCATGTCCGTGTACTGCGTCCCCGCGAGCCCCGCCGTCGTCATATCGCCCAGACAGGCGCTCTGTTGGAACGCCGCACCAGGTACCCGTATCCGCTCCTGGGGTTCGCAACGGCCACCGTCGTCCGCTGCCGCGCGGCCGGGGAGGGACGAGACGAGCAGAGCGGCGGCGCACAACGCGACGCGGCGGGACAGGCGCATGAGGGACCTCCGGGGCAGGACGGGAGCACGGGGCTGACCATGCTGCGACCACGGAAGTTCGCCGACCATAGGTGTGGGCCACATGGGCGCAGGCGGCCGTATGGGGGCTCACAACGCAGCCCATGCTCACTGCACCCAGTTGTCCCACCTCAGGCCGGACGTGCCGCCACCTTGTCGAGGCCCTCCAGCAGCCCGGGCAACTGCGCCCCCCGGCCCACCGGGATCACCTCTCCGGGCTTCTCGTCGAGGAGGAAGAACGCGATGTCGTCGGTCCTGGCCACCATGGACCAGCCGGGCCCGTCGGCACGCAACAGGCGCGCGTCACCGGGTGCGAACGAGGAACGGACACGGCCCGGCGGCGGAGGGGAGTCCACATACCCGTGCGCCTCGTCAAGCGCGCGATGTATCGCGCTGCGGGCCCCGCCGGCGGGCTTGCCGGCTGCGGGCTCGCCACCTTCCGCCGCCGGCTCCGCGTCGTCCACGGGTGCGAAGTCGGCGGCGTCGATCTGGTCTCGCCACACGGCCCACTGGAGCGCGATCTGGTCGGCGCCCAGGCGCCGTTGCGCCGGACCCCAGGTGTCGGTGTCCGGCGGGGAGAGCGGCTCACGGTCGGTGTCCTCCGGTGCCGGGTCGTGCGGGGCGGGCACACCTGGCGCCGCGACGGCCACAGCCAGCGGCCAGCCCGGCAGCGCGGCGACGACCGTGCGCTCGTCGGGCGACAGGTCGTACTCCATGCCGCAGTCCCAGGACGCGATCGCCACGGCCACCAGCGACACGTCGTCGACGACCACCGTCCAGCGCGCACCGTCGCCGTCCTGGCCGAGCACCAGGCCGTACCCGTCCGGCACGGGCGGCAGACCGAGCGCCGCGCAGGCCTCCGGATAGTCGTCGCCCAGCACGCTCGGGAACTGTGCGGGCGTCAGCAGAATCGCCGTCAGTACATACAGCGCGTCGTCCGTGGCGGCGACGGAGTCCTCGTCCGTCCCGGTCATGCCGTCCTCCCGATCCATGGTTCGTCGGCGCACCTTAATGCGCCTGCGAGCCGGTTGTCACGACTGCGAATCGCAGAAGGAACCGCACGTCTCCGGCCGGACGGGGCGAAAGCACCCGGTGAGTTCCGGCGTCAGGAGGCAGGCAGGCCGAGGAGCGTGCGCGCGACCGCCCGCGGAGAGTCGTCGCGCTCCCGTGCGAGAGCGATCAGCGCACGGCAGGCAAGCTCCGTCACACCGAACGACAGGGCCTCCGGCGAGACCCATGCCGCGGCCTCGTCCATCCGGTCCTGGTCGTCCTCGGCGCACGCCGACACATAAGCGGCTGCCGCCTCGAACAGGTTGTGTGTGCGCTTGCTCCCGGCCGCGGCCGCCCGTGCGCGCGAAGAGTTCTTGATGAGTCTGCCCACCGATGTGCGGATCCTGTCGAACATGCCAAGCCACCTTCCCCCTGTGTGGTTGCCTTCGCCGACGTGCATGTGCTGCTCTTCAACGTAGGGTTGGAGTCGCCGTGGCAGAAGGGGGACGGAACGGTGAAGCGGTTCGATCGGCTCGAACAGATCCGGCGTCTGCACCCCGAGAAGGACGCCCTGGAGATCTACCGGCTCAGTGCCGCGTACGAGTTCCCCTGGGACTACACCCGCGCCTTGGAACTTGCGCTCTATCGTACGTACGCCGTCCCCGGCATCGGTCGGCTGCTCGCCGAGACCAGGGAGCTCACCGACCGCACACAGAAGCGGTACGACGACACCTCCCTGCTCCTCGACACCGTTGTCGAGCACGGCTTCGACAGCGACGAGGGGCGCACCGCGATCCGCCGCATCAACCAGATGCACCGCAGCTACGACATCAGCGACGACGACATGAGGTACGTGCTGTGCACCTTCGTGGTGATGCCCAAGCGGTCCTACCTTGTTCGTGGGTTGGACGGGCCGTCGTAAGGTCCAGAGACCCAGAGACACCGGGTATGGCTTCCAAGCGGTTGCCCT
>NZ_JBFBBS010000084.1:0-10281 GCF_040682835.1 Streptomyces sp. NPDC051104
CGGCACTCCCCCAAGCTCTTCGAGCAGGGGGTACCCCCAGAGCACGCACCGGACGCCGCTCCTTGACGGGCAAACGTCGCCTGCCGCGGCACTAGAAGCCTTCGACCACCGGTGGACCACCGCACGGTCCTACCCGGACCGGACATCGGCGCCCTGCTGCGGAATTACTGTGGTGACGGCGAAGGCCCGGGCCGCGGCTGCGGCTCGGGCCTTCGTGTTTGGCCTGGTGGGGTCAGCCTCCGAGGGAGGCGGCCATCAGGTCCTCGATGGAGTTCGGGTCGAACTCGATTGCGCCGGCGGGCGCGGTCATGCTGGTAGCGGTGTCCTTGAACGTCATGGCGACGGGGAAGTGGTTGCCCTCGCTGCTGGTGTCAACTGAACCGCCCCGGTGTTTGATCGAGACTCTAGGTTGTGACTGTGACCTGGGGTTTCGTGGTTGCTCGGTAGTAGGGCTTGGTCAGGTGTCTATTGGTGCTGGTATGTCGCGGTGGCAGGTCGGGCAGGCGCCGGTCCAGGCCGCGAGGAGTGTCTGTAGCTCGCGGACGACCTGGTAGAGGCTCAGGCCGACGCCGCGTCTTTTGGGGCCCGCGCCAGTCGTTGCAGGGTGCAGAAGGCATGCGCGACGGAGACAAGGGTGACGTGGTGGTGCCAGCCGCCCCAGGTGCGGCCCTCGAAGTGAGCCAGGCCCAGGGCCTGCTTCATCTTCCGGTAGTCGTTAGTCCCGCGCGGCGTGCCTCAGCCGTGCGAACTCCTCCGCCATCGTCGCCGCCGTCCAATGCGCGTTGAGCCCACTCGGATTGGGCAGCACCCAGACGCGGCTGGAGCCGATCGTCCGCTCCTGGGGGCCGACCCGGGCCGTGCGGTAGTCGAAGGCCGCCCGGTACGCGGTCACCCCGACCACGGCCAGAAACTTCGGCCGCAGCCGCTCCACCTTGGCATGGAGGATCCGTCCGCCCTCGCGGTACTCCTCGGCGGTCAGCTCGTCGGCCCGCGCGGTCGCCCGCGCCACCACGTTCGTGATCCCGAGCCCGTACGACAGCAACTCGGCCTGCTCGGGCGGCTGGTACAGCCGCGGGGTGAAGCCCGACAGATGCAGCACGGGCCAGAAGCGGTTTCCCGGGCGGGCGAAGTGATGGCCCGTCGCCGCCGTCATCAGCCCCGGGTTGATACCGCAGAAGAGGACGTCGAGGCCGTCCGCGACAACGTCCGGCACCAGACGGTCGCGGGCGGCCTCCAGGTCCGCCGGGGTGAACCGGGTCAGAGGATCGCCCCCGGGGTGTAGCCGGCGGCCTCGGGGTGCTGCTTCACGATCTCCTCGATGCGGCCGACGATCGAGGCGACCTGGTCGGAGGCGGCGCCCGTGAAGGACAGCTTGTCCGCCATCAGCGCGTCGAGCTCGGCGCGGTCCAGCGGGATGCGCTCGTCGGCGGCCAGCCGGTCGAGCAGCTCGTTGCGCTCGGCACCCTGTTCGCGCATCGCGAGGGCGCAGGCGACGGCGTTCTCCTTGATCGCCTCGTGCGCGACCTCGCGGCCCACGCCCGCGCGCACGGAGGCCATCAGCACCTTGGTGGTGGCGAGGAACGGCAGGTAGCGGTCCAGCTCGCGCGCGATCACCGCCGGGAAGGCACCGAACTCGTCGAGCACCGTCAGGAACGTCTCCAGCAGCCCGTCCAGCGCGAAGAACGCGTCCGGCAGGGCGACCCGGCGCACGACCGAGCAGGACACGTCGCCCTCGTTCCACTGGTCGCCCGCCAGCTCGCCGGTCATCGAGGCGTAGCCGCGCAGGATCACCATCAGGCCGTTGACGCGCTCGCAGGAGCGGGTGTTCATCTTGTGCGGCATCGCCGAGGAGCCGACCTGACCCGGCTTGAAGCCCTCGGTCACCAGCTCGTGCCCAGCCATCAGGCGGACCGTCTTCGCCAGCGACGACGGCGCGGCCGCGAGCTGCACCAGCGCGGTGACGACCTCGTAGTCGAGGGAGCGCGGGTAGACCTGGCCGACGGAGGTGAAGGCCTGGGAGAAGCCGAGGTGCTCGGCGATCCGGTGCTCCAGCTCGGCGAGCTTGCCCGCGTCGCCGCCCAGCAGGTCCAGCATGTCCTGCGCCGTACCGACCGGGCCCTTGATGCCGCGCAGCGGGTAGCGGCCGAGCAGCTCCTCGACGCGGCCGTACGCGACGAGCAGCTCGTCGGCGGCCGTGGCGAAACGCTTGCCGAGGGTCGTGGCCTGCGCGGCCACGTTGTGCGAGCGGCCGGCCATGACCAGCTCGCCGTACTCGCCCGCCAGCTTGGCGAGGCGTGCCAGGACGGCCACCGCGCGGTCGCGCATCAGCTCCAGGGAGAGCCGGATCTGCAGCTGCTCGACGTTCTCGGTCAGGTCGCGCGAGGTCATGCCCTTGTGCACCTGCTCGTGCCCGGCGAGCGCGTTGAACTCCTCGATCCGCGCCTTCACGTCATGCCGGGTGACCTTCTCGCGCTCCGCGATCGAGGCGAGGTCGACCTGGTCGAGCACGCTCTTGTAGTCGGCGATCGCCTCGTCCGGCACCTCGATCCCGAGGTCCTTCTGGGCCCGCAGCACGGCGAGCCAGAGCTGCCGCTCCAGCCTCACCTTCTGCTCGGGGGACCAGAGTGTGGCCAGCTCGACGGAGGCGTAGCGTCCGGCGAGGACGTTCGGGATACGGGGCTTTGCGGGCGCAGCAGTCACGTGTACGGAGTTTACCCGGCGTCCAAGGAGGGTCCGGAGCGTCCATAGCGTCCGCTCCGTCCAGGTCGGAGGGGGTCCGGTCGTCGTCTCACGTGACCTCTGTGAGATGTCCGTGAGACGACGACCGCTCGCAGCCCCCCACTGGGTGCAACACGGCCCCGGCCGGCGGAGGTTTCCGGTCCTCTGCCAGCCGGGGCCGCTGTGCACCAACGATAACCTTTATCGAACGTCAGTTCTAGTGTCGTGCGCTTGGCATATGCACGCACTGCATCGACGGCAACGCAAAACCCGCCCCGCCAAAGGTTTCCGGTCCTCCGACGGGGCGGGGCTCAGGGGTGCAGTACCAAGCCACCCCCAGCTTCGTTGCAGCGACCACCCCTCGCAGCAACGAACTGCAGCCTTTGATTGCCACGGCCCACACCAGCGGCCGGCTTCGTTGCTGCCACGATGCGCTTCCCGCTTCAAGATCAAATAAAGCGTCACGGGTGACGCTGACATGGGAACATGGAGATCCCAAGTTTGTCGAGTGCCTCGCGACCTCCCGGAATGGATCAACGACCGACGTCGCGACCTGGGCGACCGCGTACGGGACTTACGCATCCGCGCCGACTACACCCAGGAGCACTTCGCCGAGATCACCGGGATCGACCGGCGCACCCTCCAACGCATCGAGTGCGGCGAGAGCGACCCCCGGTACGGGCACCTGCTGAGGATCGCCGCCGCCCTGGACGTGCGCGTCTCCGTCCTCGTCGACTGAAGAGCCCCGCCCATCCGCCACGGGGTCAGCCGACGGGTCGGGCCGGCTCAGGCCTCGGCGCGGACGATCAGCGTGCCGATGTGCCCTGCCTTGGGAGCGTCGATGACGCGGGCTTCAGCGGCCGTGAACCCAGCCCGAGTCAGTAGTCGTTCCCAGACGGCCGGCCGGTAGCTGTAGCGGTAGGTGAACATCGCCTTCCCCGCGAAGCCGCCCTTGTACATACCCTGGGGTCCGTACGCGCCGGGAATCGCCGGCGGCTGCGAGAACACGAACACGCCGCCCTGGTTGAGCCGTGCCCGCACGAGGGGGAACAGGCGCCCCGGATCGGAGAACCAGGCAGCCCCGAAGATGGAGTACACGGCGTCGTAGGTGCCCTCATGATCGAACAGCCACTCGAGGACTTCGCCGCAGTGGAAGGTGGCGCCGGTGTCCGCCCACCGTTCGCTGGTCTTCTTCACCATGATCGGGGAGAGGTCGACGCCGTGGGCCTCGATTCCCTGCCCGGCCAGGAAGGCGAGGGCACGACCCGTGCCGCAACCGATCTCCAGCACACTGCGAGGGCTGCCGAGGAGCTCGGCGCCGGGACCGTGGCCGGCGTACTGGGTCCAGCAGATGGATGGCTCGGCGTCGTCCTTGAAAGCGGACTCGGCGTAGGCGTCCCACAGTTCTGTCTCGGCAGCGATGTCGTGCGGTACAGGCACAGCGTGTTCCTCTGGGTCATGGCGGGGAGCCCCCGCCCTCCGGGGGAAGCGAGGGCGGGGGCGACTGTAGCGGCGTCAGTGGCTGTCGGGCACCTTGTCGTCGCACGGCGAGCAGCTCGCGCCGTCGATGGCCCACAGCTCTTCGTCGATGGGCCAGCCTTGGGAGCGGAGGAAGTCTCCGGTGCGCAGGCACAGGCCGTCGTTGCGGCGCTGGATGAACGGCGCGTGGTGCTTGAAGCGGCCCCCGTTGTAGAGGCGGCAGATACCCCACCAGACCGGGGTGTCCAGGATCAGCTGGTGGACACCGATGTCCACGAGTTTGCCGACGCCCAGGTGGACGTCGGGGTTCCGATGGATCCCATGACGTACATGACAACGTTGCCGAGGATCCGTTCGGCCATGTCGCGAACCATCGTGTGGTCACGGAGCAGCAGCGCGACCTCGCGGTCCCACAGGCTCATACCGGAATCGAAGATGTTCACGGTCAGCTCCGTGATGTGCGGAGCCACGGCGTTGAGGAGTTCCTTGGTGTCCCGCGTCCGGGTACTCGCGGGCTGTTCGAGAGTGACGGTCATGGACCTTCCCTTCTGAGGTGTCGTGCCGTGCTGGAGGCCCTGCACCGGCTGCTCGACCTGTCCAGGGTTGGGGAGCCGAAGCAGGGGGCTTGTGGTGTTGGTGACCTACATCAGCCGGGCGATGGGCGCGGGCAGAAAAAGGCCACGTGCACGGTGCACAGCCCAGAGATCTTTCTCGTCTCGCTCGGCATACCTCTGGCAGGTGGAGCAGCCGTCCGTGTGGGGTCCCGGGAGATCCTCGGGGTGGCTCTCGGCGATGTGCCTGGAGAACAGGAGGGCCTCTGAATGGCAGCCGACATCCAAGATGATGCGGACGAGGAAGCGCTCGAGCAGGTCGGCGCACTCTGTGCATTGCTCCATGAACGGCGCCGGTTCGGGCCACGGGACCTGTTCCACTTGCTCCATCGGGGCTCCGTACTCGACATGGTCTGGAGAACCCGTCCCGCCGAAGCTCTTGCGGAGACTTCGGCGGGACGGGCGGGCCCGCCTCACCGCGGTTTCCGGTCCACAGCAAAGCGGGAGACTTGGGTGCTGAGGTGAGCGGAGCCTCATGAGGACGTCGCGGCGCGGTATGCGGCCCACAACTCATCTGCTGTCGGGCACTGCCTGCTATCGACGGCGCAGGTGGCGCAGTCTCCGCAGTGGTCCATGTACGCCCGGTACGCCCGCTGAGTCCTGGTGAACTGAGCGTTGCTGGCGATGCGCTGCCACCTGGCCGGGCCACTGCCGCTGGCCACGGGCCGCTTCCCGCGGGTACTCACCGTCGCCGCCTCGGGTGGGCGTCCTTGTGCTCGCGGATCTCGACGTTGCAGTCCGAGACCTTCGAGTAATCCCCCGCCGCCTGGGCCTCGTCGCGCTGCAGGGCGAGCGCGCCGCAGACCTGGCACCCGGGATGGGGGGTCGGCCACTCGGGTGGCAGGAGGACCTGAACGGGCTCGCTCATCGTCTTGTTGCTCATGACCAGCGCACCGCCACCCACGCTCGCCGCAACTGTGCGCCGTTCGCGCACGGGTTGGTGGCGTGCGCACAGCCCGGGCAGTGGCCATAGTGCTCCATAAGGGCCTTGTACGCCGCGTACGACGGCTTCGCCGCGAAGGCCTTGGCGGCGCGGGCGAGCGCCTCGTGCTCCATCTGCACCGCTGGCCCGTCGCTCATGCCGACCACTCCGAGCCGTTCCTCGGCGAACAGTCCTCAAGGGCCGCCTGGAGAGCGCGGGCATCAGTGAGCCAGCCGTCATCGCCCGGACAGACCCGCCAGTGCGGGCCCGGCGCCGTCGTGCAGCGCGCCGGCGGGATCGTGAGGGTGCTGCCCTCGCCCAGCGGCTGCGTGCCTTCAAGCTCCCAGTGGGCTGCGGTGCCGCGCGGGACGAAGTAGTAGACCGCCGCCTTGTGCGGGTATTCGAGTACGGCGCCGCATCGGGCGCCCAGGATGGCCATCGCGGCGAGGCCGAGCTGGCGCGGCACGCGGATCGCGTCCCAGGCCTGTCCTGCCTCATGCAGTGTGCAGCCTTCAGCGGTTGGTAAACGCGTGGTCGGCATCCTGGCTCCTCGAAGCACCAGCGATCAGGTGCGTTCAAGAGTGGCCCTCATTGGGGCGCGAACCGAGGACTTCGAGAGGTCTTTCCCCGGCGCAGAAAAGGACTTTCGTTGGGCTCTAGGGGTGACGAGTAGCCAATCACCGGGCTTACGGTGACACTTAGCGCATCGCTAGACCAGGAGGTACGCAGTGGCACGGCCCGCCGGGAACACCCGCCTGAAGTCCGCCCGCCTGGCGGCGGGTTACCCATCTCAGCAGGCCCTTGCAGACGCCCTCGGCGTCGGAGTGCGACAAGTACGCCGGTGGGAATCCGACACGCCACCATGGCCCCAGCCCGAGGTAGGACAGGCTCTCACACGCCTACTCGGCCAGGACCTGGAATCCCTCGGATTCACCCCACCCAACGGCCTGCAGGCCGACCGCGGGCGGCGTACCGTCCTCACGGCCACGGCCGCCGCCATCGGCCTCGCGGCCGTGCCGACGCAAGCAGTGGCTGTTCAGCCCGCCACCGTCGCCGCAGACTACGAGGCCGTCACACGGTCGCACCGGCGCCTGTACTGGTCCGTCGCCCCATCCACACTGCACCCGGCGGCGCTCGCCCACGCCACCCTCGGCTGCGCCCTGCTGCCGGAGACCACCGGGCAGACCCGACAGCGAACCGCCGCAGCGCTCGCCGAGACGTGGCTCCTCGCCGGTCGCATCGAGTTCTTCGACCTGCGCGACGCTGACCGCGCCCAGCAGACTCTCCTCCGCGCGCTCCAGGCAGCTGGCGAAGCCGATGACTCGCTCCTCGGGTCGGCGATCCTGGCGCACACCGCGTTCATTCCCGCTTGGGCGGGTGATCGTGACGCGGCCGTGGAGCGGATGGTCGCCGCCCGCACGTACGCCCGCCGTGGCCCGGCCTCCGCCGAGGCCCTCGCCTGGCTGGACGCCGTCGAGGCGGAGTGCGAGACCCGGTGCGGGAACACCCGCACCGCACTCCACCTGATCGGACACGCTGAGGATGTGCTCGCCACCGGCTCCGAACACGACAGCCCAGAGTGGATGGACTGGTTCAGCCCAGTGCGGCTGGCAGCGTTCAAGGGCAACACGCAACTGCAGGCCGGGCATCTGCCACAGGCGCGGGAAACACTCCTTGGGGTGCTCGAGGCTCTCGACCCCAGCGAGGAAAAGCAGACGACCGTCGTCCTCGGGGACCTCGCAGCCGTCGAGGCCGCGGCCGGTGACCCCGAGGCGGCATGCCGGTACGCCCTGCGCGCCCTCGATCAGCTGGAGCGGACCTGGTACGCGATGGGCATGGACCGGGTGCGCGAAGCGCGGCGCGCGCTGGCGCCGCACCAGCACGAGCGGTGTGTGCGGGAGCTGGATGACCGCCTGTATGGATGGTCGACGACCGTCAGCGCGCTGGCTCGTTGAAGTTGATGATCAGCCCGGACAACTCGAGGAGGCTCTCGACCCTGAAGGTCGGGAGCTTCTCCGCTTCCTCAGTCCGCCACTGGATCGTCGCCCACGGCCCGCGGTGAACCAGGGCGGTGTGCATGCCCGCGGCGACGGCGGGCCGGAGGTCGTTGTCGACGCGGTCGCCGACGTAGAGGATCTCGTCGTTGGCGAAGGGGGTGACTTCGGCGACGCGGCGGAAGAACTCAGGGTCTGGCTTCGAGGCGCCCCAGTCGTCTGAGGTGCCGATCAGGTCGACGTCGTTCGTGAACAGTTCGCGGAGGATCTTCCCCGCGTGAATCGTCTGGTTCCCGGCGATGCCCAGCCAGAGGCCATCCGCTCGCAGCTGGGTGAGCGTGGGCCGAACGTCGTCGTACAGGTCCGCTTCCCCGAACGTCTCGGGCTGGCCGGCGGCTGCGCGCTTGTCGCGTTCCTCGTACAGGTCGAAGCCAGGTCGAAACTCCTGGAACACCTCGCGGTAGTCGCGTCCCTGAGCGATCACGGCGCCGAACATCGCGTGGAAGGTGTGCCGGGGTACGCCGAGCCAGTCGGCCCAGGTGCCGTACTCCCGGGTTTCGTCTACTAGGCACTCGCCGACGTCGAAGACCACTGCGCGAATCATGCGGGCAGGGTATCGGGAGTGATCATGGGCAACGCAAGGGCGCATTGTCAGTGCTGCCCCGTAGGCTTTGTCTCATGTCCTCCGAGCCAGAGAGCCTTGGTTTCGTGCGGTCTTCTGCCGAGGTGAACGAGGAGATCCGCGCGCTCATGCTGCGTGCCGGCGGGCACCTGAAGGCCGAGGACCGGGGCGAGTACCAGCGGCTCGTCGAGGAGTGGGCGGCCGCCGTCCGGGCCGAGACCTTCGTAGAGGCAGCGTGACCGCGGCGCATAGGATCCCTGCACGTGGCACACACTTGCGACGAACTCGTGGAGATGCAGCGCGCGGCCGACGACGCGCACGCCCAGGTTCTGAAGCTGCGGGAAGAGTACGGGCCGCCCACCGCCCAGCCGTGGAGCGAGCAGCAGACGCAGACGTACGAGACAGCCTGGCGGGCCTGGCGAGACCTTGCTCGCGACGTCCAGGCCGCCATCACCGACCACGCCGAGGCGGAGGAGAAGTCGCGGTACGACGTCGAGGCCGCAGTGAAGAAGGCCGCCAGGCACCCCGAGCCAGAAACGGACTGACGTAGGCCCTTGTTCAGGCGTTACCTCGGGCGGTGCTGGCTCCAGGTCGCGGGGCCGATGCCGAGGAAGTCGAGCGCTGGCAGCTTGGGCCGCATTCCGTCCTCCCGATGCTCGCCCCCTCGTGGTGCCGGTGCGCAGCCTACCCCCTAGAGTCGAACATATGAACGATCTGTCGACCGGGGACCGCCTCGAGAAGTTGCGCACGCTCGAGGCGTGGCTCGACTGGCAGCTGAAGCAGACCTGCGCCCGCATCCGCACCCTCGAAGCCGAACTGGAGCGCGAGCGGAGGCAGCAGCAGCGCGCCCGGGAGGAGACCAGCTGGAAGCTGCAGCCCGACCGGGCACGCAAGCGGGTCAGCACCCTCCACCGCGGCGGCTGCACCATGTGGAAGTCGGAGATGGGCTACCTGTCACGGGAGGACGTCCTCCTCGCGCTCGACGACGACACCATGACGATCGAGATGTGCGGCATCTGCCGGCCCGAGACCGGGCTGCGGACCCCAGACGATCAACCGCACATAAATCGCATAGTGGATCAATAGGGTCATTCCCTCAGGGGTACTCGCTGGGCAACCCCCACAGAACGGAGCCCCCTATGATCATCAAAAGCATGCACGAAATGGGCATCCGCAGCGAACACGCCTACCTGGCAGGCATGGCCTCCATAGGGCTCAGCATCGCCTCGTGGATCACCAGCCTCCAAGCCGAACCTGGCAAGGGCATAGACCGCGCCGACCGGTGGGGCATCTTCGTCGGCGAATGGGCCCCCACCTTCTTCGGCCTCGGCCTCGCCCTCTCCCACTACGAACAGCAAGACGGCACCATCACCGCCGGCAGCATCCACGAACTCCGGGAACGGCAGAAGACGGGCTGAACGCGCGTGCGCCCGCCGCGACGGGATTGCGTGGCGGGCGCACGGCCAGTGCGGCACGGGGCGTCAGGCTGCGGCGGACATCCACGGCCAGGTCGCGTCGCGCCCGGCTTCGAGGAGCGGCACCAGCCGGAAGGCGTGGTCCGTGAGGCCACCGAAGCAGTGCCGGCCCGCGCTGCCCGTCGGCATGGCGCCCGGCTTGTACCCCGCCATGTTCCAGAGGTAGACGGGGACCTGCTTCGGAATCAGGTCGTCCATCTGGGTCTCGCGCATGCCGCCGCGCTGCCAGCCGTTCGAAGGCAGCCAGCCCGGCCGGGTCTGCTCGTCGGTGACGATGACGACGCGGTCATGCCCGTTGTAGTGCTGCTTGACCGCGGAGGGAATGTCGGTGCCGTCGATCTGCCCGAAGCGTTCGATCAGCTTAATACTTCAGCTGTAGATCGTGATCTTCATGTCTGTGATGCGGCTTGTCGTCGGTAGTGGCTGGTGCGTGATCGCTGCTGATGGCGGCGGCGCCAGT
>NZ_JBFBBS010000085.1:0-9682 GCF_040682835.1 Streptomyces sp. NPDC051104
CCCAGCCACGGCCATAGCCACCCGGAGAGGCCACCGCCAGCCCGACAGCCCCACCTCCAAGCGCGAAACGGGCAACACGTCACTTACCGCCCTCTGAGAGCTACGCACGCACCCTGCTCGCCAAAGGCGACCGGCTGCCAAGGGCGGACGGCACCGACACCGACGGAAAACCGTGGTGGCGGCCGGACACCATAGACCGCTGGTGCCAGGACACCGGCCGGCCCCTGCCCGAGGACGCCGCCCCGCTGTACCGGCGCCCCCCGGCCACCCACCCGGCGCCCGTCACCTTCGCCGATGATGTGCTGCTGTCCGGCAGCAGGCGCACCGGCGAGCAAATCCCCGTGCACGTGACCCTCTACGAGACCGACCACGGACCCATCGTGTGGGTCCAGCGCTACAGCGGCCTCGAGTACGACATCAGCAAACACAGGGCAGCCCGCGCGGCCGCGCACCTGCTACCGCCCGCCCTGTGGCGCGACGCCGTCGTCCTGGTCCCGGACGCACTGCCGTTCCTCGACCGGGAAGAGCGGTCGGCCCCCGACGTCGACGCCTTCCGGCTGGACCCACCCGAGTGCAGCCAGCCGGAGCAACTGCCCCGCTGGGTACCGAAGTTCATCAAACCCCGCGCCGAGGAACAGGAGCGGCCGCCCGCCGACCCGGCGACCGTCCCCGTACGGGACGCGGGGCTTCCCGACGTTGACGTCGTCGCCCGCGCCGTGGGCCATGACCTGCCGCTGTGGTGGCGCGGGACCTGCACGCCCGACGCGGTGCGCCGCGCACGCACCATGGGGGAGGGCGCCGCCTTCACCGTGGCCGACAGCACCACCGCCTGGCCCGAGCACCGCGAGCGGATCCTCGCCGCGTACGAGAACAAGATGCACGCGCGATTCCCGCAGGCCTGGACCGCGCTCGCCGCGGACACCTTGAGCACCTTCGAGGAGGCCCGCACCAAGATCGCGAATGCCACAGGTCGCGGCGAGGGCTGGTACGCACCGGCCCGCCCAGTGGCACCGGAGTGGCCGCTGGCGATCGAGACGGCCGTGCGGACTGCTGCTGCGCGTGAGCTCCACCTTGGGTACGCGGCCGCAGAACTCCACGAGGTACGGGCGGCCGAAGCCGAACAGCCATGGGACTCCCCGTACGGCGAGGCTCTATGGGAAGCGGCCCGCTCCTTGGCCGGACACCTGGTGCGCTACTCGCCCGAGGACGTCTTCACCACCGTCAACCGCGAGCTGATCAGCACGGCGGGCCCGGTCGCCCAGGACTACCGGGCTCAGCTGACCCCGCTGCCCCCGCAGACCGTGACAAAGCTGCGGGCGAAGCCCACACGACGGCTGCTGCGCCTGCTGACCAACGAGACGCACCTGCCGACCCTCAAGCACTACGGCTTCCTCACGGATGCGGTCGAGAGGCTGGCCCAGCTCTACACGGACCCGGCCGGACGCTGGGTCGCCGAGTTCAAGCCCGCGCCCAGCCACGCCGGCGACGCCGACCACCCGGACCTCGCCGTCGAATGGCCGACCGGAAAGCCCCCCGCCGGCTGGGGCGAGCACACCGTCATCGCCGGCGACAAATCCGGCGACGGCGTCTTCGCCCTGACCCCCACCCCGGACGGCGGGCTGCGGATCGACCCGCTGCCGTCCTCCGGCGGCGCCACCGAGTACACCTGGGGCTACCCCGGCACCGGGCCCGGCCACTTGTACGACGCGCTCGCTGCCGCAGTCCTCGACAGTTGGGAAGACACCTCCCAATGGCTCAACCGACTTGCTGGCCAGCGCTCCCACAGCAGCGGCCTGTGGAAGGCGATCCAGGCCACCAAGCAGCACGATCCCCTCCGCATTCCCTGGCCCAAGATCGTGCAATGGACCCGGGAGGACCAGAAGGCCGCAGCCGGACAGTAACGGCCACACTCGAGGACATGACGTCCTCGACACCGCCGCTGCAGAAAGCCGCCCACGCCATCGTCCTCGCCGACGACCGCGTCATGCTGCTGCGCTACGACGAGGAGGGCGGCTTCTGGGCGACGCCCGGCGGCTCACTGGAGGACGAGGAGGACCACGCCACGGCGACGCCGCGAGCTGAGCGAAGAACTCGGTATCGACGAGAAGGTCGCTTTCATAGCCACTACGCCCTGAACCCTTTGGCCAGCAACTGCTTCGCGGCGTGCAGCACGCAGTCGCGCGGCACGATCACTGCGGCCTCACCGGCGTCGACCGACGTCCCCAGCCGGCGGCCACCTGGTCACAACGCGCGGTCAGCCACGTCTCCGATGGTGTCATCGGCGAGATCAACTGTTGCCCTGATGCGCTTGCCCACCGGTTCGCGGTGCACCTCAAAGCTCCGGCAGAGCGCCATGACGATCTCCAGACCGTGCTGGCCCACCCGGGCCGGATCGAAGCCTTGGACCATCGGCAGTCGGGGTTCGCTGTCCCACACGGTCACCGCGACGGCGCCCTCATCGGCCTCCAGCGTCAGCAGATACGGACCCGGGGCGTACTTCTGGGCGTTGGTCACCAGCTCGCTCACCACCAGCTGCACATTGCCCATCGCCCGGACTGACACCGGCACGCCGTGCACCGCCTGAAGATCCTTTAGGAACGACCGCGCGTAGTCACGGGCATCAGCGATCGCCTCCGTGCCCTCGAACGCGGCAGACACCGCGATCGACTCATCGGACAGCGCCCAGCCCTCGCCGTCAGCAGCCTGCTTCATAAGCCGCCTCGCCCTTGCACCCCCACCTGACACCGGCCCGATTACCCCAAGAATCCCGCCACAGACGTGGCCAATGGGTGATCTTGGGCGTTACCACCGTTGCGGCAGGAGCGGCCAACGGTGGATCGACTGCTGCGCATGGTACTGGGTGGTGACACGATCGGATGCATGGGCACCGAGACGGACTGGGTGTACCGGGTGTTCGAGCCGCACGGCTCTGAGGGCTGGCGCCCCTACGGCGGCCCCGAGCGATGGCACGGTGCGATCACCGCGCCCGACTCGACCGAGGGCGCCAGGTATGCCATCGGCCGGATCGTCGGCGACCTGATGACCGAGTGGGAGAACATCGGCCTCCACCACGCGATGCATGTGCGGGTCTTCCTCTGGCACGACGACGAGGAGGAGAGCACCGAGGAGCCGGAGTTCATCGTTGAGGTACGGCCCCGGTCGGACTTCGACGTGGCGTGATCTCCCGGGGCCGGAGGCTCCTCACGGTGACAGGATCGGTTCCATGGGCACCGAGAGGACGTGGGCGTACCGGGTGGAGGAGCCGCATGGCTCCGCTGGCTGGCGCCCCCTCGCCGGCCACCCCCATCGCTGGCGGGGAAAGATCACCACCGGCACCTCCAGGCAGGGCGCCAAGTACGTCGCTGCGCTCGTCGTCACCGACTTGGTGACCGAGTGGAAGGTGAACGGCATCTGCGAGCAGCACGTGCGCGTGATCGTGTGGGCGGAGGAAGAAGGCACTGGCCCGGACGACGCCGTCTTCACGGTGGAGATCCAGCCCCACGTCGACACAGAGTGACCAGTCCTGGCCGAATCCGCGTCGTATCCGGATACGGGCCCGGGGGCGACGGATATATGGATCAAGAGATCCGGGCCCGTGCCCGCTGGTGCCGTCTACCGTGTCGTGCGTGACAATTTTGATCATTGGCGGCAGCGGTTTCTTGGGGGCCGAGCTGATCCGGCAGGCGAGAGCAGCCGGGCACACGACGGCTGCAACGTACCAGTCTCGACGCCTCCCGCCTGCCCGATGGCCTGCGGGCCCACAGCACACTGCCCGGCACCCTCGACGTGCGCCTCGACAGCCGGGCGACCCAACGGAAACTGACCACCACACTGCGCGGTGCTCGTCAATTCTTCACCGCACCGGTGACCGGCCAGCCCGTCGGCCCATGAGCGAGCGCCCCCACCAGAACCCGGCCGCTCTGCCGTTCGTCGCCCAGCGGAGCGGAAGTCGCAGCAGGCGGACCTCCCTTCCCTTACCTTCCACCCGCAGCATGACGAACGGCTCCCCTTGAGAGGGCGAAGGGTCATCAGAGCTCGGGCGGTCGACGGCGAACCGGGTTCGTGGACGGAAGCCACCTGCGGTAATCCGCTTGATGCGCAGTCGGGTGGACGTGGCAGGCTTGCGCGGTGATTGTCGACCTCGCCCCCAGTTATCTGACCTGGGACGACGTGGACCCCGCCCGTCATCCCTTCGACAGCGCTTCGGCGCCGCAGGTCGTGCGGTCGCTCGGACCCGCCCAACGGGTGCCACGCCGCCCAGACCTGCCCCTCGCTGACCCGGCGATGAGCGCATGGAGCCGGGACACGGGCCAACCCTGGGCCGACGCCATGTCGCACGCCCTCACTGAGCACTACGGCCGCTGGACCGTGGGCTGGCGCTGGGCACACGACGAAGGGGACTTCGACGGAGGACCAGTGGGGAACTGGTGCTGCCCCAGGGACTCGATCACCACCCCAGAGGAGACCATCCCCCGCGTCGCCGCGGCGCTCTGCGAGTGGCGCGAGTGGCTGGAGAGCCTCGCCAAGTGGTTCGAGGCCTACCCGCTGGATCTGGCCGACATCGAGGACCAGCGAAACCTGTGGGAACGCGCCGCCCGGAACCTGATCGAGCAGGTGACCGACCGCACCGACTGCGGCAGCGGCTGGTACGGACACTGCCATCAAGTCCTCACCTGGTTCCTCAGCCGCTGGAGCATCCCACCCCAGCGCGCGGAGAAACTGGTCAAACAAGCCATCGGCGGACGGTTCCACAGCTGGACCGGCCCCGACCCGGAACTGGTCGAGGACGTCGCAGAGCAGCTGGCCCTCTCGCTGCAGCCGGGCGACGCCGCACGATCCACCGGACCCGCGCCGGACCACCTGCGCCGCTGGCTCGCCGTGCGCGAGACCGTGCCATGGCACGAAGCCCCCGACGGCGGCGGCGACGAACCAGTGACCCCCTCGCACGACGGCGCGGCAGAGGACATCCGCACCTTCGACCACGCCATAGACCCCACCCGCGCACAAGGACTGCTCGCCGCCCTGCAACTACTGCGGGCAGACGCGGCACGCGGCACCCAGCTCGACTTCCAGCTGCTCCAGTACTGGCAGCACCACGTCCTGGGCACGCCGCAGCCACCGTCGTTCCGCGACCAGCCGGCCTTCGCCAAAGGCGGCCGGGAACGCTACGGCATCAGCGCGGACACCCGCGCCCGCCTCGACGCCTGCCTCGCCCAGAGCACACAGGACCCCGGAAGGCCCCTTCCCCTGACCGCCAGGGCCGCACGCGCCTATCTCGACGTCTGCTTCTTCCACCCCTTCGACGACGGCAACGCCCGCTCCGCCTTCCTCACCCTCGTCTTCGTCCTCGCCCGCGCAGGCGTCACGCTCGACGACGTCACCCTGCTGCGCCGCGTCACCTTCCAGGCCGACGACTCCCAGGATGCGCTGACCCTCACCCGCTACATCGACATCCATCTCAGGGAGACCCGGAGCAACGCGGCGTCCCTCGGCTCCCAGGGAAGGATCGACACTTGACTGAGTGACTATTGGATGCTCCAGCGGTGCGGGTGGTGGGGTGCCTTGGGGCAGGCGAAGACGTTGAGTTCGCCCCAGCGGCCCACGGTGACCTGGGTCGGCCTGGCGGACTGGTACGTGGGCAGGTCCTGTTCTTCCAGCGGCTTCCAGCTGCTGCCGCCGTCCCATTCCGTGCTGTCGATGGTCAGCAGCAGGTGCATCGGTGCCCCGCAGCTCAGGCAGTTCATGGGGGACGGGTCAGTGGCGTGCCAGGAGGCGAAACCGCCGACGCGCCAGCCTGGTGGGATGGACAGGTCGTACTGGTAGCCCACTATCGCCGCGGTATTTTCGTCCACCGACTGCTCGGCCTCCTCCTCCAGGACCTCTTCCCAGGCATCGATCCGGGCGCACAGATCCTCCGGGAGCAGGCCCGCGAACGGGTAGGTGGCCACCTGCTCGGGATGCAGCACGCACGGCTCGGGCACGTACCCTTCGTAGCCGATGACCTGCGGCTGTGGCGGTGACGCCAGCACCGCGGTGACCTCCCACGACCGGCGCCAGCGCAGGTCGAGCAGCATGCCGTAGCCGGTCGACCCGTGTGCGTCGAAGGGGCACCAGAACACCTGGAGCAGATCGCAGTCATCCGGCCCGGCCGGTAGGTCGGGGATGTCCCGCCTGTAGAGCTGCGCAAGACCGATCAATGGCAGTGGACCGCTCGCAGCAGCTTCCTGAACTCGGTGTCTGCGGCCCAGTTCCTCAAGTAGCTGCCGTTCCTCGTCCGTGGGGCCGGGGTTCGGTTCACGGAGCCATGCAGCGGCAAGGATCTGCCGCTGCCGGTGGATGTCCGCCGGGCGGCGGCCACGCGCATGGCTGTGAGGCTCGGTGCACACCGGCCAGGGTTCGTCCGCCGGCCACAGCAGTGGACCACCCACGGAGCTGGCCGTCACCTCCGGTCGGCCCGGGTGCGGGTGGAGCCGGGTGGTGGTGCCCCGGTAGTTCGCCAGCTCGGGGAAGAGCGCCTCGACATCGAGCGGGCGTGGCGGTGTGGTCCTCGACATACACGTGATCCTAGAAACCTCCAGCATGGCTGGTGCTGGTCGTGGCCTGCGCAGCCGGCGAAGGGAGGTGCCCACTATGTGTCTGGTCAAGGTGGTGGGTCAGGATGGCGGCATGACGATCTGGTTCCGCACCTACTACGAGGACGAAGATCTGTGGCTGTATTTCGAGGCCGATGACGAGGGCTGGGCGGCGCGACAGGTTGAGGTCCGGGGGAGGGACTCGCGGGCGGTGACGGCGGCCTCTTTGGAAGAGGTGCTGCACTTGCGTGATCACGCCGATCTCGCGGCGATGGGCCGCTATGAACGGCAGTACGGCGTCCTCGCCGAGGGTCCCGTGGACGGCTGGCAGGACCAGCCCGAGGCAGTCGAGATCTCCGCGGAGGAGTTCGAAGGACTGTGGACTGAAGCAAGGCGGGTTCTCGGCGACTCAGCCTGACCTGAGCCGGGTGAGGATGGTCGGCATGACGGATCGAGATCGGTTGGGGCGGACCGCGGTGCACTATGCGGCTGATGGCGGGGACGTGGACGGCCTGAGGGCGCTGTTGGCTGAGAGCGCCGACCCTGGGGCTGTCGATGCCGAGGGTTGGACTCCGCTGCATTTTGCTGCTCAGGCGCAGGTGCCCGCTGTCGTCGAAGTCCTGCTGGCCGCGGGTGCGGCGGTCGATGTCGTGGACCGTCATGGCAATACGCCGTTGTGGAGGGCGGTGTTCTGTTCGCGGGGCGAAGGCGGCACGATTCGGCTCCTGTTGGAAGCTGGTGCTGACCCTGACCGGGACAACGTTCATGGCGTGAACCCAAGGGCGCTGGCGGGGCGGATCGCCAACTATGAAGTGGCTGTTCACCTTCCGGCTGGGGACGACACTTCCTCCTAGGGCCTGTCTCTTCGATCATGCTCGGAGCCGGGTGACGAGTGCGGCCGAGGTGCCGAGGTAGACGTGTCTGTGTTTTGCCGCGATGGGCGTCTGGCGGTCTTCCTCTTCGGGATGAACATGCCGGATGCGCCTTCTGCGGAGATGGGCGTGGATCCTGTTGCTGTACGTTGCCGGCTCAGCCTCTACCCATGGTGCGGTACGGCGGCACTGGCCCTCGGTGGCTGACAGACAAGTGCGGCGTCCTATGCGCGTACCGCGGCAACCGCCTCATCGAAGGCCCGCTCCATGTCGACCGTGCCGTTGCTGCGGACCCAGGTTTCCGTTGCGGCTTCGGAGCACGCCAGGGCGCAGGCGACGAGTGCGCGGGCCCGCAACTCGTTCATGGTGTTCGCCGTGGCGCCCAGTCGTCTGGCGATGTCCGGCAGCAGTAGCTCGGTCCACTGCTGCCGTTTCTCCAGCTGACGCCCCCGGAGAGAGGGCGACGCGTGGAGCATGCCGGTGATCTTGAGGAAGTCCTCCGGTGTATAGGGAAGAGACTCGACGAGCGCCTTGAGGGCCGCCCGGAGTGCTTCCCACGGGGGCTCGTCTGCCGGACGGGCTTCCAGCGCGGCCTTCAGAGTCCGGCCGTTTTCGGCGTGGTCGCCGAGCACGATGTCTTCCTTCGTGCCGAAGTAGCGAAACAGTGAGCGCCGCGAGATGCCGATCTCGCTGGCGATCTGTTCCATGGTGGTGGCTTCGAAGCCGTGTTCGAGGAAGAGCCGCATCGCGGTCGCGGCGATCTCGGCCTGCACTGCCCGCCGGGTGCGCTGCCGTAGCCCGGACGGGCCGCCTTCGCGATCGTTCATGAGCCCCAGCGTACCGCGTTGTGCACCCAGTACCCGATTGGCACTGAGTGACAAGATAGGCGTACGGTGCCATCACCGAGTGTATCCGCCGTCTCCCGGGAGTAGCCCATGAACGCCGTCGACTATCGCGGCCAGACCACCCTCATCACCGGTGCCAGCGCCGGCATCGGAGCAGAGTTCGCCCGCCAGATCGCCGCGCGTGGCTCACACGTCATCCTCGTCGCCCGGCGCCGGGAACGGCTCGACAAACTGGCCGCCGAACTCACCGCGGCTCACGGCGTCCAAGCCACGGCCATCCCTTTCGACCTCAGTCGGCCTGCGGTGGGCCAGAGCCTCGCTGAGGAAGTGGCACGGCGCGACCTGACCGTGATGAGCGTCGTGAACAACGCAGGGTTCGGCACCTTCGGCCCGTTCCACACCGAGGACCCGCAGCGCCTGCGGGAGGAGATCTCCGTCGACGTCGCGGGTGTGGTCGACATCAGCCGGGCGTTCATCGAGCCGCTGCGGACCTCCGGCACCGGGGTGCTGATCAATGTCGCGAGCATGGCCGCGTACTTTCCCACCCCGAACATGGCCGTCTACGCGGCAGCCAAGGCGTTCGTGCTGAGCTTCACCGAAGCCTTGTGGCAGGAGTCCCTCGACACCGGGCTGCGCGTGCTCGCCCTGTCCCCCGGCGCGACCAGCACCGAGTTCTTCGACGTCATCGGCACGGACTCCGCGGACGGCGGCACCAAACGCCAGTCCCCCCAGGAGGTCGTGACGACGGCACTGCGGACGCTCGACCGCCGCACGCCACCACCGAGCGTCATCTCCGGCCGGCTCAACCGCATGATGGCGAGCCTGGGCCGGGCAGTCCCCAGACGCCGCGCGGTCCTGCTCATGGGATCCATGACCGCCGCCCGCTAGAAACTGGCTTTCCGATCAGGCAGGTCGCTGTTGCGGTCATGCTCAGCAGGGGGGACCTGACCGACGAGGAGTGGGCGGTGCTGGAGCCGCTGCTGCCGAAAAGCAACAACCGGTGCGGCCGGTGGCGGGACCACCGGCAGGTGATCAACGGGATCATTCACCGGCTCAGCACCGGGGCACAGTGGCGTGAGCTGCCCGAACACTTCGGTCCGTGGAAGACCATCCACAAGCGGCACCTGCTGTGGTCGGCCGACGGCACCTGGGAGATGCTCCTCCAGCACATCCAGGCCCTCGCCGACGCCACGGGCGGCATCGACTGGAACATCAACGTCGACTCCACCATCGTGCGTGCCCACCAGCACGCCGCCGGAGCCCCGAAGAACCCACCGCACGTACCGCACGCCGCTTCATAGTAGTGCTTGGTCAGGTCCGTATGGGTGTGGGTATGTCGCGGTGGCAGGTGGGGCAGGCGCCGGTCCAGAGGGCGAGGAGTGTCTGTAGCTCG
>NZ_JBFBBS010000086.1:0-9195 GCF_040682835.1 Streptomyces sp. NPDC051104
ACTCCTCGAAGTCGAGCGGGGCTGGCGGGACATGAAGCAGATCATCGACCTGCGGCCCGTCTACCACCGGCTCGAGGAACGCATACGCGCACACGTCATCCTCTGCTGGCTCGCCCTGCTGCTGATCCGCATCACCGAGACCACCACCGGCGCCACCTGGCCGACCATCCGCCCCGAACTCGACCGGCTCCACCTCGGCACCTTCACCGGCCCCACCGGCCTGTTCCGCCAGGTCACCGCCCTCACCAAGCCCCAGAGGGACCTGCTGGCCAAGCTCGACATCCCCGCACCGAAGCAGATCATCGCCCTCGAACCCACACCCCGCTGACCAGCACGAACACCAGCGCCTAGAGAAACGCCTCTCAGGCGCCCTCACCCATGTCCGCGCAGGTCAGACCCCAGATTCGTGACTCTAGGCCGCTGAATTACGCGGAACGCAGGACGCTGCGGCTGATCGTCTTCGTGGGAGCGGCCACCTGCGCCGCACTCAGCCTTGGTGGTGGCGCCTGGCTCGCGGGTCTGCTGTAGCGGTGCTGAGGCGCGATCCAGATGTTTCGGAGTTCGGCGGTATGAGTATGTCGAGAACGTGCCACCGGCTCCGTCCCAGGGACATCAGCGGCCACCACCGGCCGCACGAGGAAGAAGGAGAAACCAGCATGGCGATTCAGCGGATGGACAACGTCGGCATCGTCGTCGACGACATGGATGCCGCCATCGCGTTCTTCGTGGAACTCGGTATGGAGCTGGAGGGCAGGGCGGAGGTCGCGGGCCTCTTCGCCGACCAGTGCACCGGACTCGACGGCGTCCGCTGTGACATCGCGATGGTCCGGACGCCGGACGGTCACAGCCGGCTCGAGCTGGCGAAGTACCGCAGCCCCGCGGTGATCAGCGCCGAGCCGCGCAACCGGCCGCACAACATTCTGGGCACGCACCGCGTCATGTTCGCCGTCGACGACATCGAGGACACCGTTGCCCGCCTGCGCCCTCACGGCGCCGAACTCGTCGGCGAGATCGCCCGGTTCGAGGACAGCTACCTGCTCTGCTACATCCGCGGCCCGGAGGGCATCATCGTCGGACTGGCCGAGCAACTGCGCTGAGAAGGAGGAACCGAACCATGCAGCCGAACGAGATCATCGAGGTTCTGAACCGCCCGATCGGCCAGGAGCTGCTGGCCCGTGACGCGACCCGCCTGGCCTACGTCGCCAAGGGCGGAACCCCGCGCAACGTACCGATCGCCTTCACCTGGACCGGGTCGCACATCGTCATGTGTACGACGAAGAACGCGCCTGAACTCCCGTGCCCATACTCGCGCGCAGGCTCCTGAAACGACGGCACCAATAGGTGAGACACATCTGGCTGTCTGGAGAACCGTCCCACTTGGGCTCGCTGGACCACCCCGGCAGCAGAGCGGGATCAGGCACGGGATGGCCGGCATCGGCTCGGGAAGCGTCCACGTCGCGCACCATGCTTTCCACCCCGGCCATGCGCCGCCCGGGTGGCCGCCACGGTCGGCCTGCGCATGGTCGGGCCCGTGGTCGGGTGCGAAGGGAACACCCGACCACAGCCGCGACCATGCCAGGTGTCTGGGTTCTAGCGATCGTTGCAACACCTCGGCTCAGAGGTGGCGATGGACGTCGAATCTCGTGAGAAGCGAAGGCCCCGGCAACAGGCCGTTGGTCCCCTTGATCTCGGCGATCTCGCTGTCGAAGGCGAAGGAGATCTTGTCGTCGGCGAACGCCGGGTCCTGCATGACCTTCGACGCGCGCAGGGTGGAGCGGCGATGGACGACGGTGACCGACCTGGCGAAGCGGGTGAGGAAGGTGGCTTCCTCCATGGCGGTGTCGCCGCCGCCGACCACGACGATGTCGCGGTCACGGAAGAAGAACCCGTCGCAGGTCGCACACCACGACACGCCCCGGCCGGACAGCTCGTCCTCCTTCGGCAGGCCGAGCTTGCGGTAGCCGGAGCCGGTCGCGATGATCACCGTCTTCGCGCGGTGGACGGTGCCTGCGGAGTCGGTGAGCAGCTTGATGTCGCCGGTGAGGTCGACGGCAGTGATGTCGTCGTCGATCATCTCGGCGCCGAGCTTCTCGGCCTGGACCCGCAAGTTCTCCATGAGGACGGGCCCGTCGATGCCGTCGGGGAAGCCCGGGAAGTTCTCCACCTCGGTGGTGGTCGTGAGGGATCAGCCGACGAAGATGGAGCTGCCGAACAGCAGGGGCTTGAGCTGGGCGCGGGCGGTGTAGAGGGCGGTGGTGTATCCGGCGGGGCCGGAGCCGATGATGACGACGTCGCGTATTTCGCTCACGCCGTCGCCTTCGGCTTCTCCGGGGCGATCTCGGCGATCAGGCCCTCGACGAGGGTCTTTATCTCGTCGCGGATCGGCCGCACGGCCTCGACGCCCTGGCCGGCCGGGTCCTCGAGCTTCCAGTCCAGGTAGCGCTTGCCGGGGAAGACGGGGCAGGTGTCGCCGCAGCCCATGGTGATGCAGACGTCCGACTCGCGGACGGCGTCGATGGTGAGGATCTTCGGCGTCTCCTTGGAGATGTCGATGCCGACCTCGGCCATGGCCTCGACGGCGGCCGGGTTGACCTGATCGCCGGGGTTGGAGCCGGCGGAGCGGACCTCGACGCGGTCTCCGGCCAGGTGGGTCAGCCAGGCGGCGGCCATCTTGGAGCGGCCGGCGTTGTGGACGCAGACGAACAGGACGGACGGCTTGTCGGCCATGGTGATCGTTCTCTCTCGTCGCATGGCGGAACCCAGCCGCCAATGACTTCAGCCCCCGCTGGTATCAGCGAGCGATGATGTGACAGTATCAGTGTATGCTGACTTCAGTCGATCCTGATGTGATCCGGGTGCTGGGCGATCCGCTCCGCCTGAAGATCGTGACCCTGCTGGCGCGCGAGACGCTCTGCACGACGCACCTGGTCGAGGAGACCGGAGCCAAGCAGACCAATCTGTCCAACCACATGAAGGTGCTGCGCCAGGCCGGGATCGTGGAGACCGAGCCGTGCGGCCGCTTCACGTACTACAAGCTCAAGCCCGAGGTCCTGGCCGGCCTGTCCGAGCAGTTCGCCGAACTGGCCGCCTCCGCCCGCACCGCTGCCGAGAACAAGAGGGCCTGCCCGTGACCTCCGCCGAGCCCACCACCGCCCCCGCTCCGGCCGGCAGTGGGGACGACTCGATCGTCAAGAAGCTCTCCACCCTCGACCGCTACCTCGCGGTGTGGATCCTGCTCGCCATGGCCGTCGGCCTGGGCCTGGGCCGGATCATCCCGGGCATGAACGATGCGCTCGCGAAGATCGAGATCGGCGGGATCTCCCTGCCGATCGCGCTCGGCCTGCTGGTCATGATGTACCCGGTCCTGGCCAAGGTTCGCTACGACCGGCTCGACCGCGTCACCGGCGACAAGAAGCTGATGGTCTCCTCGCTGGTCATCAACTGGATCGTCGGACCTGCGGTGATGTTCGCACTGGCGTGGATCTTCCTGCCGGACCTGCCCGAGTACCGCACCGGCCTGATCATCGTGGGACTGGCCCGCTGCATCGCCATGGTCATCATCTGGAACGACCTCGCCTGCGGCGACCGCGAGGCCGCAGCCGTCCTGGTCGCCCTGAACTCGGTGTTCCAGGTGCTCGCGTTCGGCCTGCTGGGCTGGTTCTACCTCGACCTGATGCCACGCTGGATGAACCTCGGCGACGGCCAGGGCCTGGACGTGTCCGTCTGGCACATCGCCCTGAACGTCATCATCTTCCTCGGCATCCCGCTGCTCGCCGGCTTCCTCACCCGCCGCATCGGCGAGCAGAAGCTGGGCCGCGCCGACTACGAGCAGAAGTTCCTGCCGAAGATCGGCCCGTGGGCCCTGTACGGGCTGCTGTTCACGATCGTCATCCTCTTCGCCCTGCAGGGCAAGACCATCACCTCGCAGCCGCTGGACGTGGCCCGGATCGCGCTGCCGCTGCTGGTCTACTTCGCGGTCATGTTCTTCGGGACCTTCCTCCTCGGCAAGGGCCTGGGTCTGGCCTACGACCGCACGGCGACGCTGGCGTTCACCGCGGCGGGCAACAACTTCGAGCTGGCCATCGCGGTCGCCATCGCCACCTTCGGTGTCACCTCGGGCCAGGCTCTCTCCGGCGTCGTCGGCCCGCTCATCGAAGTCCCGGTGCTGATCGGCCTGGTCTACGTTGCGCTCGCCTGGCGCAGGAAGTTTGCCGTCGACGCGGTGACGACGGCCCCGTGACGCAGCACGTGGATGTGGTGGTGGTCGGCGGCGGCCAGGCTGGGCTCGCCGCCGGCTACCACCTGCGCCGCGAGGGCCTCGACTTCGTGATCCTGGATGCCGGCACGGCGCCGGGCGGGTCCTGGCAGCACATGTGGGACTCGCTGCACCTGTTCTCCCCGGCGGAGCACTCCTCGCTCCCCGGCCGCCTTATGCCCGCCCAGGCAGGCGGGACGTCTCCGGACGCCGGGCACGTGGTGGACTACCTTGCCGACTACGAGAAGCGCTACGACCTGCCCGTCCAGCGCGGCACCCGCGTGGAAGCCATATGCCGCGACGGCGACCGGCTCCTGGTCGAGGCCGACACCGGCACCTGGCGGCCCCGCGTCGTGATCAGTGCGACCGGTACCTGGTCGCGGCCCCTCCTCCCCGCCGTCCCTGGCCGTGGTGTCTTCACCGGTCGGCAGCTGCACACGGTGAACTACCGCTCCCCGGCCGCCTTCGCCGGCCAGCACGTGATCGTGGTCGGTGGCGGGAACTCCGGCGCCCAGATCGCCGCCGACCTCGCCTTGGACGGCAAGGTGAAGGTGACGTGGGTGACCCAGCGCCCGCCGCGCTTCCTGCCGGACGACATCGACGGACGGGCCCTTTTTGACGTCGCCACTGCCCGCCGCCGCGCGCTCGACGCCGGCCGCAGCGACACCGGCCGCAGCGACACCGGCGGGGTGGCCTCGCTGGGCGACATCGTGGTCGTGCCGCCGGTGCGGGCGGCGCGGGATGCGGACCTGCTCAAGGCGTCACCCATGTTCGTCCGCGTGGACCGGGACGGTGTGGTGTGGGTCGACGGCACCCGCGCCGAGGCGGACGCGGTGATCTGGTGCACCGGCTTCCGCCCGGCTCTGTCCCACCTGGCCCCGCTCCAGCTGCGGAGCACGCGCGGGCACATCGCGACCGAGGGCACCCTCGCGGTCGACGAGCCGCGGCTGCATCTGCTCGGCTACGGCGACTGGACCGGCCCGGCGTCCGCGACGCTGATCGGGGTGGGGCGCCCCGCGCGGGAGGCCGCCCGCGAGATCGCGGCGCTGTGCGCGCGGAACTGACGGGGCGGCCCAGCGTGTTTCGTGACTTTCCCCGGTGTCGCGGCGCGGCGTGATCGGTGCAGACTGCCGGGCATGACCTCACCCCTGGCCGCCGATGCTCCCCGCCCCGTCAGCCAGGCGTACTCCGTGCCTGTGGTGTTCACCGCGGGCACGGGCATCGGCGTCCTCGGCGGGATGATGGGCCTGGGCGGTGCGGAGTTCCGGCTCCCCCTGCTGATCAGCCTGTTCGGGTTCGCGGCGCTCTCCGCGGTCATCCTGAACAAGGCCATGAGCCTGGTCGTGGTCGTGGTGGCGCTGCCCGCCCGGCTGGCCGCGGTGTCCGCCTCCCGGCTGGCCGGTCATTGGCCCGTCCCGTCGCGGTCAACGTGCTGGCGGGGAGCCTGCTGGGCGCATGGGCCGGGGCGAGCTGGGCGGTACGGATGCGCAGCTCCACCCTGTACAACGTGCTGGCGGCCCTGATGGTGCTCGTGGCCGCCGCTCTGCTGGCCACCCACCTGGCCACCGTGGGGACGCTCGCGCTGCCGCTGTGGGCGCAGGTGTCCTGCTGAGTCGTGGCCGGCTTGGGCATCGGCGTGGTCGCCGCGATCATGGGCGTGGCCGGGGGCGAGCTGCTGATCCCGACGATCGTGCTGCTCTTCGGACTGGACATCAAGACGGCTGGAAGCCTGTCCCTGCTGGTGTCGCTGCCGACCATGCTGGTCGCCTTCGCCCGCTACAGCCGCGACGGCAGCTTCGCGGTACTGGGCGACGACCTTCGCTTCACCGCCCTGATGGCCGCGGGCTCGATCGCCGGCGCGTTGCTGGGCGGACTACTGGTCGGCGTCTTCTCCGACCTGGTGCTCGTTCCCGTACTGGCGGTGATTCTGCTCGTCTCCTCGGTCAAGCTCGCGCGCCACGACTGAGCCCGCGAGGCACCGGGTCAGTCGATGAGTGGGCTGCGCCGCTCGACCAGGACGACGTCGCGCCAGCGACCGTGCTGCTTGCCGATGCGCTCGCGCGTGCCCAGCACACGGAAACCGGCCCGCTGGTGCACGGCGAGACTGGCGGTGTTCTCGGGGAAGATGCCCGACTGGATCGTCCAGATCCCGGCCGCCTCGGTGGAGTCGATCAGCGCCTTGAGCAGCGTGGAGGCCACGCTCCGCCCCCGCGCCTGGGGGTGGACGTAGACGGAGTGCTCGACCACTCCGGCGTACGCGCACCGGTCGGAGACCTTCGTCGCGGCGACCCAGCCCACTACTGTGCCGTCCGCGTCCAGTGCGGCAAAGCGGTGTTCTGGCAGCTTCGCCGCGTCGAACGCCTCCCAACTGGGCGCGTTGGTCTCGAAGGTGGCGTTGCCCTCGTCGATCCCGGCCTGGTAGATGGCCAGGACCTGCGCGGCGTGCTCGGCCGTCAACGGCACGATCACGGCAGTGGCCCTGCCACCGCCTACAAGCTGGTTCTCCTCGCCCACCGTGGTCATGCGACGGAGCGCAGGGTCAGCAGCTGGCCCATCGCGGCGAGCACGGACGGTTCGACCCGGTAGTACACCCAGGTGCCGCGCCGCTCGGAGGTGAGCAACCCGGCCTCCTTCAGCTTCTTCAGGTGGTGGGACACCGTGGGCTGGGAGACGCCGACGTCGGAGATGTCGCACACGCACGCCTCGCCGCCCTCGTGCGAGGCCACGGCGGAGAACAGCCGCAGCCGGACCGGATCGCCCAGCGCCTTGAACATCCGCGCCGCCGTCTCGGCTTCCGCGGCGGTCATAGGGCGCTCGGTCAGCGGCGGGCAGCAAGGCGCCACACCCTGGCCGTCAGCGGGTTCCAGCAGCGGCAGCACCTTCGCATTCGACATGCGTCTATGTTGACACATGTCGAATCAGTGTGGCGAGGGCCGTCACCGACATGTGAGGTAGGCGGCCGGACGCCGGGCGACGCGGTCCGCGTCCCGGCCCACGCCGCGCAGGGAGTTCGACGACAGGCTGCGCTGCCACTCCAGCCCCACGAACGCCGGCTCCGGCACGCTGGAGGCGATCCCCTCGCGGTGCCGGGGGTTCCCGGCCGCGTCCAAGGCGCCGCCTACGGGGGCGAGGCAGGGCAGGTCGGGGCGGTAGCCGGTGGCGAGGAGGATCGCGTCGACCTCCTCCCGCTCGCCGTCCCGCCGGACGAGCTTCGTTCCGTCGGTGCCGGTGAACATCGGTCGCTGGTCTGGCTGTCCGGCGGTCACTGTCCGCCGCCGATGACGGTGACGTCGATGTGCTCCATCAGCAACCCCCCTCGATTCGATGAATGTCTATGTTGACGTTCATCAATACAGGTGCCATGCTGGGCCGCGCAAGCCATCGACAGATGTCGAAACACGCAAGGAGTCGCCGTGAACGCGCCCGCCACCACCGAGCTGCCCGTCGTCGTGATCGGGGCCGGACCCTCCGGTCTGGCCGCCGCCGCCCACCTGGTCGACCAGGGCATCGAGCCCCTGGTCCTGGAAGCCGGCCAGAGGGCAGGCGCCGCGGTGCGCGAGTGGTCGCACGTGCGCCTGTTCTCCACCTGGGGCGAGGTCGTCGACCCGGCCGCCGAGAAGCTCCTCGCCCCCACGGGCTGGACGCGCCCCGACCCGGCCACTTACCCCTCCGGCGGGGACTGGGCCGACCTCTACCTGCAGCCGCTCGCCGACGTCCTCGGCGACCGCGTCCGCTACCGCGCGCGCGTCAGCGGCGTCTCCCGAGCCGGCCGGGACCGCATCGTCGACGCCGACCGCAACCAACAGCCCTTCGTCGTGCACTTCGCCCACGCCGACGGCCGTGAGGAGCGCGTCTTCGCCCGCGCTGTCATCGACGCTTCCGGTACCTGGGCCACCCCGTCTCCGGCCGGAGGCAGCGGCCTTGCCGCTCTCGGGGAGAAGGCCGCCGCGGACCGGATCACCTACCGCGTCCCGGACCTGAAGGACCCCGCTGTCCGCGCCCGGTACGCCGGCAAGCGCACTGCCGTGATCGGCTCTGGCGCCTCCGCGTTCACCGCCCTCGCCTACCTCGCCGACCTCGCCAAGTCGGACGACGGCGCGGAGACGAAGGGCGTGTGGATCCTGCGCCGGGGCATTTCGGGCTCCACCTTTGGCGGCGGCGAAGCCGACCAGCTCCCCGCGCGCGGCGCTCTCGGCCTGGCGGCGAAGGCCGCCGTCGACGACGGCCACGCGGACGCGGTCACCGGCTTCCGCACCGAGGCGATCGATCGCGACGCCGACGGCCGCCTGGTCCTGGTCGCCGAGGACGGGCACCGCCTGGATGCGGTCGACGAGGTGATCGTCCTGACCGGCTTCCGCCCCGACCTGTCCTTCCTCGGCGAGCTGCGCCTGGGCCTGGACGAGCGTCTCCAGGCCCCGGTCGCGCTCGCGCCGCTGATCGACCCCAACCAGCACTCCTGCGGCACCGTCTACCCGCACGGCCACCGCGAGCTCTCCCACCCCGAGCAGGGCGTGTACCTGGTGGGGATGAAGTCCTACGGCCGCGCCCCGACGTTCCTGGCGATGACCGGTTACGAGCAGGCCCGCTCCGTCGCCGCTGCGATCGCCGGCGACATCGAGTCCGCCGACCGTGTGGAACTCACCCTCCCTGAGACCGGAGTCTGCGGCGGCGCCGGCCTGTTCGACGCCCCCGACGCCGCTCAGGCCGACGGCGGCGGCTGCTGCGCGCCCGCTCCACAGCTCGTCCAGCTCGGCGCCCCCGCCGCGGTCGGGGCGGCTAGCGAGCAGGCCCCGGCGGGCGGCTGCTGCGGCTCGTGACCGACCGGGGCACCCCGGCGCGGGGGGGGGGGGGCCGCGCCGGGGGGCCGGCGGGGGCCCGCGCCCCCCCCCCCCCCCCCCCCCCCCCCCCCCCGGGCGCGAGGGGGGGGGGCGGGGAAACAG
>NZ_JBFBBS010000087.1:0-8199 GCF_040682835.1 Streptomyces sp. NPDC051104
GATCTTGAGCCTCAGCAACTCGAAACCCTAAGCAGGGAACGGCGTGTTTTATGCATCAGGGCTGGTCAGGTACCCACACATCAAGCAGAAGAGCCGGTTTTTGCGGGTGTGGGCGAGGTGGCAGGCACGGCCGACGTGGAGGAGGGCGGTGGTTTTCCCTGCCGCAGCGGGGCCGGTGACGATCAGGGAGGACCGGACGGAAGCGGCACCCAGACCGGCTGGTGTTTCAGGGCATCTTGTTCGTGCTGCACACCGGCATCGCCTGGGAACATCTGCCGCAAGAGCTCGGCTTCGGCTCTGGAATGACGTGTTGGCGCCGCCTGGCCGAGTGGACCAAGGCTGGAGTGTGTCCTCGACTGCTGGTCCAACTCGGCTCCGCTCCCGCTGCGGCGGAGCCGGACGTGCCGTCCCTGCTGCGCCACCTGGACTGCATCCCCGACCCGCGCCGCCGACATGGGCGCCGCCACCCACTGGTCTACGTGCTCACCCTGGCCGCCTGCGCGGTGCTGGCCGGCGCCCGCTCTCTGACCGCGATCGCCGAGTGGGCGGCCGACGCCCCTGTTCCCCTGCTCGCCCGCTCCCGAGCCCGCCTACTCGACCCCCAACCGGGCCTGCAGATAGGTATTCCCCTTCACCCTCAGCTCGGTCAAGGACACGCTCGTGCTCCCGCGTGCGCGGATCGCGTGCTCGTTGTCCCAGTCGATGATGAAGTCCCAGCGACGGGTCTTCACTTCACCTCCCGGGCAGCCGCTCGGCGCAGGATCCGCGCTCCAGCAGCCGCTCCTGCTCCGCCTTGAGCAGCCGAGCGTTCGCCGCCCGCAGCCGAGCAAGCTCCTCAGCCGGACTCTGGCCGGCCCCGCCCACGCGGTGCTTCAACGTGTGCTGGGCGGTGTTCTTGCGGACCCATGTGCGCAACGTCTGCCCGGTGATCCCGAGCTCAGCGGCCACTACCGCGTACGTGCGCTTGCCACCGGCAGCTCGGTACAACGCGACGGCGTCCTTGCGAAACTCCTCCGAGTACGGAGACTGGCGTCCCACCTGGACATCCCTGTGGACCTTCAAGATCCATTGTCAGGGTGTCCACTCCAAAGGATCAGCCTCACCGCTCACCCTGACCCTGCCGGTGGACACCACGGCCTTCACCGACCGCGGGAGCTGCGTACGATCGTGCAGACGGCGCAGGACCGGATGAGTGACAGCCGACGCAGGGCCGCGATCGACGGGATGCCGGCGGTCGGCAAGACCACACTGGCCGTGCATGCCGCGCACACGCTTGCCGAGGACAGTCCACCGTGCTGGCCGGCGGCTTCCAAGCCGCCGGCCTCGGTGCACGCCGGATGAAGATGCGGCGTCAGGTCGGCCAGCCGAGGTCTTCGGCAGGCGCAGCGTCAGGTGGCGACGGGGAGGAAGAGACGCGTAGGACGCTGTTCATCGTGGTGAATGACCTGGGTTGCGACGACGCCGTCGAGTTGCCCGACCTCACCCACTCGTTGGCCGGTGTTGGGGTTGATGTCGTGGGCTGGGAAGTCGCTGCTGGTGATCTGCACACGGATTCGATGCCCTGTGGCGAACTCCCAGCAGGCCGGCCCCAAGGAGATGTCGTACTCGTAGGAGACACCCGGTTCCACCAAGTTCGCGGTGTCCAGTCCGTCGCGGTAGCGGGCTCGAAGGATTCCTTGGCTGACGTTGACCGTGCTTCCGTCCTCCCCCACGTCGACGAGCCGTACCACCCAGTCGGTGTCGACCGCCGAGGTTGCGGCGTGAAGCTTCAGACGGACGTTTCCGATGACCCGTACGGGTTGCTCCAGTGGCGACGTGCTGTAAACCAAGACGTCGTTGCGGATCTCGACCGCGTGCTGGCAGGCGGGGCCCATTGGGGATACCGAGGCGTCGCAGCAGGAGCGGCCGCCTGCGCTGGGGGCGGGGTTGCCCGGGTCGTAGACGTAGACGTCGGGGGGCTCGTCGGCGGGTGGGTTCTTCGTGAGTTCGCCCGTGCCTGACAACGAGTTCGCGCTGCCGTCGGAGCGCAGGAACCACTCCTGAACAGTGGTCTGCGGCGGTGGCCATGAGTCGGTGTCGAGCCATGTGTTGGCTCCCATGACGAACAGCCGTACAGGTGGGTCCAGTTCCGTGGGACGGTCCTTGAGCCAGTGGTCGAACCACTGCAGTTGGAGTTCGTTGATGCGGTTGATCGCCTCGGCACCGAAGTCGGTGCCGCCGACGATCGGCGCCCACGGTTGGTGCACCCACGGTCCCATGACCAGACGGTGTCTGTCGGTCCCGTCACCGGCGCGCCGCGAGAGTTCGGCGTAGTTCTTCACGGTGCCGGGGGAGAACACGTCGTACCAGCCGCCGAAGTGCAGGCAGGGCACGGTGATGTCGTCGTAGCGGTGCTCCAGCGAGATCTCTTGCCAGTAGTCGTCTCGACGGTCGTGTTCGAGCCAGTCGAAGAAGAACTGCGCGACCTCGGTGCCCGCGAGCAGCGAAAACTCGGCGAGCGGCCGCTCGCGGTACAGCGCCGGGACGTCGCCGAGCCGGCGAGCGATCGCCGATGCGACGTCGGGCCGCCCGCGGCGCAGTGCGTCGGGGATGGCGAGTAGCTGTGCCGTCCAGGAGACGATGAACGCCAGGTTCAGCGCCCCGCCCTCGTAGGTCCAGTCCGCGTAGTAGTCACTGCTGGTGAAGCCGGGTGCGCAGCAGGTGAGCGCCGGCGGCCGCTGGGTTGCGGCGAGCAGTTGGGTGGCTCCGGCGTAGGAGAAGCCGTAGGTGCCGACCCGGCCGTTGCTGTTGGGTAGTTGCGCTGCCCATTGGACGGTGTCATAGCCGTCCTCGGCCTCGTACCGCAGCGGGGCAAAGTCACCGTCGGAGGCGTAGCGGCCGCGGGTGTCCTGCACGACGACGAGGTAGCCGTGCCTGGCGTACCACGAGGGGTGGCGGTAGACGATCGACTGTGCGATCGACTTGTCGTAGGGGATGCGCTGCAGAAGTACCGGGTGGTCGCCGGGTGTGTCCGGTGCGTAGACGTCGGCGCGCAGCACCGTGCCGTCGCGCATGGTCGCCTCGACGTCTCGTTCCAGGCGCACGCCGGGGAACATTCCCGGGCTGCCCGCGGCGGTCACTGGTGGCTCCTTGCCGTGAGTGAAACCGACTGCCCGGGTTCGATGACCTCCACGTCCGTCGTCGTCCCGCGCTGGGCCAGGTGCCGGATGAGTTCCTCGGGGGTGCCGGTGAGTATCGGGAAGGTGCCGTAGTGGATGGGCACCGCCCGGGTGAGGCCGAGCAGCCCGACTGCGTGGGCGGCCTCGCGGGGGCCCATGTTGTAGTGCCCGTCGATCGGGAAGAGTCCGATCTCGGGGGCGTACAGGTCGCGGATCAGGGCCATGTCGCCGAATACGTTGGTGTCCCCGGAGATGTAGACCCGCCCCTGGCCGGATGGCGGCGAGGCGATGAACCCGACCGGGTCGCCGCCGTAGGCGTTCGGTGTTCCCTCGGTGACGGCGATCCCACATGAGTGGTCGGCCGAGACCATGGTGAGCTCGACGTCGCCGACCTCGATGGTGCCCCCCTTGTTCATCTCGATCACCTCGGACACGCCGGCCGAGGTGAAGTACGCAGCCAGTTCCGGGGTGCAGATGACCGGGGCGCCGGTCTCGGCGGCGAGGGGGATCACCGAGCCGATGTGATCGAAGTGCCCGTGCGTCACGGCGATCCCGTCGAGGGGCGCGATGTCCGCGAGGCCCTCGGGACGCTTGGGGTTGCCCTCCAGCCACGGGTCGAAGATGATCCGGGTACCGGCCTCAGTCGCCATCAGCACGGTGGCGTGGCCGAGCCACGTCAGGGTGCCGGGTGCTCCGACAGGGTCGCTCACGGCGTTCCTTTCGTTACGTACGGTCCTGTGCTGCGAGGTCGTGTCCGTCATGCGGCGTTCCAGCCGCCGTCGACGACCAGCGCCGCGCCGGTCATGAACCTGGATGTGTCGTCGGCGAGGAACGCCGCGGCGTCGGCGATTTCCGCGGGGGTGGCCAGGTACCTGTCGCCGTCCAGGCGCAGCGGCGTCATCCGTTCCCACTCGGCCGCGATCTCCGGGCGGGCGCGGTGGAGTCGGTTGAACTCGGTCGCGGTGGCCCCAGGGCACAGGGCGTTGACCCTGATCCCGTCATGGCCCACCTCGACGGCCAGCGCCTGGGTCATCGAGGCCACAGCGCCCTTGGAGGTGGAGTAGGCGACGGCGTCGGTGGCGCCCACGAAGGCGAAGTTCGATGCCACGTTGACTATGACACCGCGCCCTTCCTGCCGACGCATCTGGGCCACGGCTCGGCGCGCGCACAGGAAGGAGCCGCGGACGTTGGTCCGCATCACGCGGTCGAAGTCCTCGACGGTCAGCTCGGCCAGCGATTTGAACACGGTGACGCCGGCGTTGTTGATCAGGATGTCGACGCTGCCGAAAGCGGAGACGGCGGCATCGAACAGCCGGTCCACATCTGCCGGCTCCCCGACGTCTCCCCGTACCAGGACCGCGTCCCCCAACTGCGCGGCAAGCCGGTCACCGGGCGTGCCGTCGTCACGGGAGGTCTCGGCGCTGTCGCCGAGTACGATCCGGGCGCCGTCGTCAGCCAGTCGGGTCGCGATCGCCCGACCGATGCCGGACAGCCCACCGGTGACGACTGCGACCTTTCCCTGCAAGCTCACGAGGCATCTCCTATCTTTATCGACGAGGTACGCGGCGACGCTGCCGCCGGGTTGGGGCGGCGCTCGCGGGCGGTGGCATCGGTGTCGCCGGGCCGGAGCTTCTCCGTGATGGTGGATATCGCCCAGTAGCTGATGCTGGAGACGACGAAGCACACCACGCCGCCGCCGAGCCAGGGAACGCCGTTGTGCACGAGTTCGTAGGCGATCGCGCCGATCACCCACGCGACCAGTCCGATGATGTGGAACCCGCCGGTGCCCCAGTAGAGGCCCTTGGGCCGGTACAGCTCGGCGACGTCGTAGTGCCTCTTACGAACGACGTAATAGTCGGTCAGCACGATCGCGAAGAGCGGGATCAGCATGATGCCCTGGAACGACAGCCAGTTCAGCACGGAACCGAGCAGGTTGACCGTCACCGCTGCGACGATGACCACGGCACCGGTGCCGTAGTTGATCCGGCGGATCGGTACCTTGGGTACGACGTTGAGAAGCGACATCGACGCCGAGTACATGATCAGTGCGGCGGTCGCGATCGTGGCGAACATCGCGACGAAGAAGGCCACCACCCCGAAGACGGTGCCGTGATGCACCATGGCCAGCAGCGCATTGGGGTTACCGAGCCCGACCGCCGCGATCTGCCCGACGAGGAGCATGAACAGCGCGACGGGCAGCGACAGGAACGCCGACCAGAACGAACTGCGTCGGCTCTTGCCGTACCTGGTGTAGTCGCTGACCATCGGGACCCAGGTCAGTGCCGAGATGAACATGGCGTCGAACGCCAGCATGAAGGTCAGGTGCCCCTTGCCGGCCGTGTGCCAGAGCTGGGTCAGGTGCTGGCCGCTGAGCACCGCGTACAGGGCCATGGCGACGAGCACGACGACCACCGGGACGAGGAACCGTTCGAGAAGGCGCAGCAACCGGTGTCCGAGGCTGACCACGACAACAATGGACAGGCCGACGATGACGCTGTACAGGGAGGTGTAACCCATGCCCCACTGAGCGCCGATGGTCCCCATCAGCTTGCCGGCCAGCTGCACATGCACGCTGTCCCAGCCGGTCAACTCGATGAAGGCGATCAAGGCGGGCAGCCACGACCCGTAGCGCCCGAAAGCCGGCCGGGTGCAGACCATCGTGCTCGCCCCGGTCTGCCAGCCGATCACCCCGACGGCGCCGAGAACCACGAAGCCGACGATCGATCCGACCACGGTGATCATAAACGCGTCGCCCAGCGTCAGGCCGGCGGTCACGGTCCCTCCGATGAGGAAGTAGGAGACCGGAACCTGCATGCCCAAAAAGACGAACAGCAACGCCCAGAATGAGTAGTCACGCTTGTTGTGCGGCACAGCATCGAGGCTGTCCGCGCCGGAGTGATCCGCGCCCTGGGCTGCGATCACCGATTCGTCGCTCATAACTCTCCTCGATCCCGATAGATCAGCCGTCGGCGCCGGCGCCGACGGCCCTCGACTCTTGAAGGACTGACGATGTGACCGCTATCGCCAGAAACAAGAAGCCGGGAATTGCAAGGGGTACCGGCACTCTCCGTGCAGATGTCCGGCCGGCCTTTCCGGGCGAACCGGTAGCCGTAGCAATGGTTGCCATGTCACTCTTTCGCCGAATCGCGGGAAACGTCGGCCGAGGCGATCGCCTCCACCTCTACCCGGGCGCCGTAGGGAAGTGCACCTGCCGCGTAGCAGGTGCGGGCAGGGCGGGGCTCGGTGAAGAACTCGGCGTAGATGGTGTCGAATTCGATGCGATCAGCGAGGTCTGCCAGCAGCACCGTCGTCTTCACGACGTCGGCCGGACCGCAACCGTGCTCCGCCAGGCGCAGCTCGAGATTCGCCAGCGCCTGCCGGGCCTCGGCTGCGATTCCACCAGGAACAATCTCGTTGTCGAGCACCCCTAGCTGTCCGGACACGAAAATCAAGCCTACTGCTGTGCGGCTCGCCGCGTAGGGGTGGTCAGCGTCGGAGAACCGCTTCGGTGCGACCGGCCTAGAATTCATGAATAGCCCCTAGGTCCCTTTTAGAGCAAAAAATGAACGCAACATTTCCACACATCGGCAAACGGCAACGGTGTGCTGGCACTGATGTGGTTGGTCATCGATCGCTGCGCAATGGGTGGGTGCGCCATGCAATCGCCCCCGGCTCACGACTGTGATGACCGGCGGCACCCGGGGAAGCAGCGCGACTTCGCACAGACCAGCCCAGGACGGCCAGACACACTGTCCAACGACCTGGAAGATCTGTCAAGGAAAGTCCGGGCCGCTCCTGCTACGCGTCCGCTTCAGTCCCACGAACCGCGTTGAGATCGGCGTACACGGTCGCCCGAGAGACATTGAGATGCGCGGCCACCTGCTGGGCAGCCCTCGGCAGATTGAAGACGCCCTTGGCGTCCAGCGCCCCGATGATGGCGAGCCGGCCCTTACGGGTGTCCCTCGGCAGCACTCGGCCGATGGACACCTCCTCCTTCGCGACCACGGTCTCGATGACCTCGCCGATGTCATCGGAGAAGACCGTCATAGCGGTGGCCTCCGGCTCGGGGGTACTACCGACCAGCGCGGCCAGGGAGGTGGCGGCCACCCGCAGCTCGGTGATGTCGAGATTCACACACAGGGCCCCGACCACCTGTCCCGAGCCGGTACGCAGCAGCATCGTCGAAGACTTCACCATACGGCCGTCAGCAGTGCGTGTGACGTAGTTGAGCTGGTCCTCGGCCTCGTCACCCTGCGCCAGCAATCCGAGGCCGATCTCGCTCATCGCACCCCCGACATGGCGGGAAGTCACCGACCCGGCCACCGCGCGGACGCTGTTCTCCGGGTAGCGGTAGTCGTGCAGTACCACCTCGCAGTGCGGACCGAACGTCGCCGCGAGACCGTCCACCAGCGGTTCGACAGCCTGCAGCACGCTTTCCGCCTCATCGGACCCACGCTTCCCGGTCCGATCGACGCGCCCTGCTGCAGGCATTCCGATGCCCCTCTTCCACGTATGACACCGCACCGAACCCGGCTACGGACAACCCCCGCCCCGTTCGAACGCGCCCCAACATGCAGTCTCTCACGGTGTCAGTGATCCGCAGCACTGACCTCCCCACCCTCGGGGCGTGACAATCGGGGCGCGGCCGTCCGGCCGACGTCGCGCCGCGCTCCAGGCCCAGGTGTCAGTGGGACGCGGAGCGGCTCCCCGTCTCGTCGATCGACGCGATCTTCTACGAGCTGGAAGCCAGCCGCCACGTACCCTTCCCAGGTCCTTGACGACTGCGGATACGCGCCCCGAATGATCCGAAGCACCCTCCTCGTCGACCTGGTGAACACCATGGACCCCAAACTCGTCGCTGCCGCCTTCGGCATGAATCCTGAAGGTGTCATGATCTACCTTGCCGGCCGCGCCGACTCCGGACGCCTTCCGGATGGATGACTCAGCCTCATGTATTCAGCTGCGGCCGTGACCTGATGCCCTGACAGGAGAAGGGTGCCTCCCACCTGCGATGATCTGGATTTCCTAGATCAAAACCGTC
>NZ_JBFBBS010000088.1:0-7160 GCF_040682835.1 Streptomyces sp. NPDC051104
CTCTGGCGCCGACGCCACCAGGCCCGAGCCTGCCGCAGCCACTACCGCAGACAAGCCTCCCAGTAACCATGGAGATCACATCTCCGGCTGGAGTACTAGCAGCTTCCAGACGATCTCGCGGGCCGTACCGCCAAGATCAACGGTCACGAGGAGCAGGCACACCACAGAAGTTGGACCAGAGCCGAGAACCGACAGCACCTGTACACGAGTTTGGGCAGCACTCTAAGCTCTGCAGAAATCGAACAGTTCATGACTTCAGGCAGCACGGGCCCCTGCCGAGAGTTCAGCAGGGGCCCACGGTGTAGAGAGCTGCAGAGGGCCGGGACCTGGCCTCGATGAGCGGCATGCCGGCTGACATCAGCTACCGTCTGCTGCCGGTCTTACGGCCCGGCCTCACTTCAGATGTCGGGTGAAGAACTCGGCCGCGGCGTCCCCCGCGAAGTGCGGGACGCCGGTGTGCCCGCCGAGATGGGCGTGCAGGGACTTCTCCTTGGAGCGGAAGGCGTCGAACAGGTCCAGGGCCGCCTGCCGGTCGTTCCCTGCGTCGTCCCACTGCAGCAGGACGTGTAGTGGAATGGTGACCTGCCGGGCCTCCTCGAACATGGCGCGAGGCACGAAACTCCCGGCGAACAGAACGGCGGCCGAGATGCGCGACTCGACCGCCGCCAGCCGGATGCCGATGGAGATCACTCCCCCCGAGTACCCGACCGGGCCGCCGATCTCGGACAGCGAAAGGAGGGCGTCCAGGGCGACCTGCCATTCCGGGACGGCCTTTTCGACCAGCGGGAGGGTGAGGGCGTCGACGATCTCGTCGCTGACCGGCTCGCCGGCCTCCATCGCCCGGCGCAGGTCGGCGCGGGCCTGCTCGGCGGCGGGCCAACGGGGCCGGTCGCCGCTTCCGGGGAGCTCGATGGTGGCCGTGGCGAAGCCATCCGCCGCGGAGTGCCGGGACCGGGCCACCAGTCGGGGGTACATCTTGCGCAGCCCGAGGGGAGGGTGGCCGAGCAGGATCAGCGGCGCCGGTGCGGATGCGGATACCGATGCGGGTGTCCACAGGATGCCGGGGATCTCACCGAGGGTGAATTCGCGTTCGAGGACGCCGTCGTCGAGGCGCTGCTCGGAAGTGAAATGCATGGTCGTGCCTTTCGGGAGTGCACTGGAACGGCGCTCCCGGACGACCTGTCTATCGCCCGACCGTGACCCCGGAGGGGAGCACCCATGTCGATACTGCGTTCATGGGTACCACCTCCTCGATCTTTCGCACGGCCTCCGGAAATCTAGCAGTGGTCGCCCTCGTCCGCCTAACGGGTTTTTGCGGGATTCCCGGGTGTGTCAATTTAACGGCTCTGGCCCGTAGTCGGTGGTAGGTCTGGGTGAGGGTGGCTACTGGAGCAGGATGCGGTGGCGGAGGAGGGGGAAGCCGGCGCGGCCGTGCATCTGCCTCGTGATCATCTTGGTGCGGGTGTTGACGCCTTCCGTGCGTCCGTTGTGGTAGGGCAGGGTGAGGCCGGCGTCGACGGCAGCCCGGTCGAGTTCCAGCCCGTTGGCGAAGGAGTGCAGGTGGGGCAGGTCGGCGGCACGGACCTGGGCGATCCACTTGGTGAGCTTGGCGTCATTGCCCTCGGTCGGGGTCAGGAGCTGGGCGAACTGTCCTGTGAGGTTGGCCAGTTTGCCCAGCTCGGGGCAGGAGGATGTCAGTTCCCGCAGGAAGGCGGTGTCTTTGTCGCGGAGGTTTTCGGGGCGTGACAGGAGGAGCCGGGAGAACCGCTGCGGGGTGGTGACCGGCCGTTCGCCCTCGATGCGGCCCTGGGTGACGTACTTGTAGAGGAGGTTGAGGCTGCCGGTGTAGCCCTGCTCCTGGATCTCGCGGAAGAGCTGCTGGACCGGGACGGCCGGGTCGGCGGCACGCCGGGCGCGGAGGTGGGGGCGGTGGGGGTCGACGAGCGTGGGCTTGTAGCGCGGTGCGGTCTTCTCCCCGGTGGGTTCCTTCATGCGGGCGTAGCGCTTGACGGTGTTGAGGGCGAGGTCGAGGCGGCGGGCACATTCGAGCAGGCCGACGCCCTTGTCGAGCAGGGCGTGGACCTGCTGCCATCGCTCGCGGGTGGTCTGCTCGCGCACCCCGCCGGGCAGGGCCGGGTTCACGGCGGCCGACCAGCACGCCGCATGCGAGCGGATCTCGGCGTGGGCCTTCTCGCAGAGGTTCTTCCACAGGTGCCAGCGGTCGCTGACCTGCACGGCTTCGGGGAGGGCCTGGCGGATGGCCTCGCCGTAGGAGCCCGAACCGTCACGGCAGACGTACTCGGCGCCGGGGTGCTCCCGCAACCACGCGGCCACGGTTTCCAGGGCCCGGTCGGGCAGGACGTCGATGCGTTCGCCGGTCTCGGCGTCGATGACCACGGTCGCGTAGCGGTGACGGCGCTTTAGCGCGAAGTCGTCGATCCCGATGACACGCGGGACGCGCACGGCCGGTACCGGCAGGGCGGTCAGCGTGCGCAGTGCGGAGGAGCGGGAGACAGGGATCGCCAGGAAATGAGAGATGCGGGCGCCCGCTCGGCCCGCTAACTCCTTTACCACAGCGCCGAGTTGGGTGGCGAAGCGGTTCGTGCGGCGCTGATGACGCTCCACGACCCCGGGCACCTGCTCGCGGAACGTCTGCCGCGGACAGTCCAGCACCGGGCACACCAGACGCCGCAGCCGGACACAGACCCTGACCCGCCGCCCGTCCACCGGGACGTCCGCGAGCGTGCGGGTGTGGAAGCCGTGGACCTTCTCCGTCGGCGTCCCGCAGGCCGGGCACGGCACCGGGCCGCCCCGTGTCCGCGCCGACACCAGGACCACATCACCGCCGTCCGCCGCATCCTCCACCGCCAGCGCGGACAACCCCGAAAACACTATCCCGAAAAGGGAGTTCACATCAGCCACGCCCGATCATGGCATGCCGTCACCCACAGCTACCACCGACTACGGGCCAGAGCCAATTTAACGGCTGATCTTGGTTGTCGAGTGGTTAGCCTCGATTCGTCAGTGGGGTTCGGTCGCTGATCGATCCGGCGGTTCGCCCGTAATGTCCTTGGCCGGTGTAGGACGGGCCGTCGCGTGACGCCGCGGCTGCGCCGGGTTCCACGGGCCCGGAGACTGCGGGGCTGCCCTCCTTCCTGATCCTCGTCGGGGAGATGCCGACCGTCAGGTGACGGCCGGAAGCTGGGTGAGCCGCCTCCAGCTGGTGGTGAACGCCGACGCCCAGGGCCAGGTCCGCTCGCCGCTGGTCACCTGGCTGCGCGATCACCCCGAAGTCGAAGTGATCTGCCGGGACCGGGCCGGTGCCTATGCCGAAGGCGCCCGCAGCGGGGCTCCGCAAGCCCGGCAAGTGGCGGATGCCTGGCACCTGCTGCGCAACCTCGCCGAGGCGGTGGAAAAGACGGTCGGCGCCCATCACCCGTGCATCCGGACGGCCTTCACCACGGCCCCGGTCGTCACGGAGTCCGCCGCCGCGTCCACGGGAACAGCGGAGCCGCCCGCAGAGGAGATGCCGTTCGTCCCTCCGGACGGCACCCGGGACGTCCTCGGGCGCACGAGGCGGCTGGTGGCCCGCACCACCGAGCGGTACACAGCGGTGCAGCAACTGCTCGCCGAAGGTGAATCTCTGGCCTCGATCAGCCGTCGGCTGCGGCTGGACCATTCAACGGTGCGGCGCTTCGCCCGCGCCCAAAGTCTCGACGAACTGCTGGTCAAGGCCAACAACCGGGCCTCGATCCTGGACGAGTACAGGCCCTACCTGCACGAACGCTGGCGCGAGGGCTGCCACGACATCCCTCAATTGCACCAGGAACTGCGCGCACGCGGCTTCACCGGCAGCATCCAGTGCGTCCGCCGCTACTTCCGGCCCTTCAAGAAGCCGCACAGCCCCAAGCCGCGCAACCCGCCCACGCCTGCTCCCGAGCCACGAGCCGCCCCGAAACCCCGACGCACCGTCCGCTGGATGATGACCAACCCCGGCCACCTCGCCGAGAGCGACGCGGCCGAGCTCAAAGCGATCCGGGCCGCCTGCCCGCACCTCGACGCCACCGCAAGCCACGTCCGCGACTTCGCCGCCATGATGCGCGACCTGCGCGGCGATGACCTGCCCGCTTGGATGGACCGCGTCCTCGCTGACGACCTGCCCGCCCTGCACTCCCTGGTCAACGGCATGAAACAGGACCTGGAGGGACCTGTCCCCGAGTGGTGGACACCTCTGAGCCCGGCCCCGCCACGGGCCGGGGAGGAGGGATCTCTTATGGTGATGAAGGTCTACTCGCCCGAATTCAAGGCAGACGCTGTCGCGCTGTACCTGTCGGACCCGAGCCACACTTTCGAGGGCATCGGCAAGGACCTGGGGATCAGCCGGGAGCCGCTGCGCAACTGGGTGCGGGCCGAGCGGGTCCGCTGCGGCGAGAGCGGCGCCATGATCAAGAGCACGAAGGACGTCCCGGTGAGCGAGGCCACGAAGGAAGAGCTGGAGGCCGAGATAGCGGCCCTGCGCGCGGAGAACAAGGACCTGCGTAAGCAGAACGCGACGTTGGCCACCGAACGGGACATCCTCCGTAAGGCGACGAAGTTTTTCGCCACCGAGATGAACTGGTGAACCGCTTCAAGTTCATTGAGGACCACTACCGCGCCTGGGGCGTGAAGCGGTTGTGTCACGTGCTGGAGGTGGCCCGCTCCAGCTTCTGTAAATGGCGGGCCGGCCGGGAGGCCCGCGCCGCGCGCGAGCGGGCCGACGCCGCTCTCGCCGAGCGGGCACCTACGGCCGCCCCCGGATCACCGCCGAGCTGCGCGAGGACGGCGAGCGCGTGAACCACAAGCGCGTCGGACGGGTCATGCGCAAGTACGGCATCGCCGGGCTGCGGCTGCGCAAGCGCCAGGTCACCACCGTGCCCGAACCGTCCGCCACACCCGTGCCGGACCTGCTGCGACGCGACTTCACCGCGAGCGAGCCGAACACCAAGTACGTCGGCGACATCACGTACTTGCCGGTGGGCGACGGCGAGTTCCTGTATCTGGCGACGGTGATCGACTGTTTCTCGCGCCGCCTGGTGGGCTGGTCGATCGCCGACCACATGCGCACCTCGCTGGTCACCGACGCCCTCAGAGCAGCCGCCGCGACCCGCGGCAACCTGGCCGGAGCCGTATTCCACAGCGATCACGGAGCGCAGTACACCTCCCACCAATTCGCCCAAGTATGCGCCGAGTTGGGGGTGCGGCAGTCCATGGGCGCGGTCGGCACCAGCGCGGACAACGCGCTCGCCGAGAGCTTCAACGCCGCACTCAAACGCGAGACGCTCCGCGGCGCCCGCCGCTTCGACGGGGCTCGCGCCTGCCGCCTGGCCGTCTTCCGCTGGACTACCCGCTACAACACCCGCCGACGACACTCGGCGAACGGACAGCAGGCACCGATCGCCTACGAGCAACAGTCAGCTACCCTGACACTCGCCGCATAACAACACGAACAGGTGTCCACCCCTCGGGGACAAGGCCCGGACGCCGTCACCGCCGGCCTGTCCACGTCATGGAGCTCAGGCCAGGTCGAGGGCCACGTGACCAGAGCCAAGCTCCTCAAGCGGATGGGCTTCGGCCGGGCCAACCTCGACCTCCTCCGCAGACGCATCCTCCTCAGGACGTGATCGCTGAGCTCGCCATATGCTGCAGGCCATCCGCGGACTGACGGAGGGATCGGACACGGTGAGCGAATCGTTCTTGCTGGTCTGCGACGACCTGCCGTACACCGTAGTCCTGACTGACGCCGGCCCCCGGGCCATCGAGATCGTGAAGCTACTGCACCGGCGAACCGGGCAGAGTTTGTGGCACTGCAAGTCCCTCATCAGCCACCTGCCCGCGACCATCCTCGAGAACGTGCCGGAAGAAGTCGCCTCCGCCATGGTGGCCGAGCTCCACGAAGCCGGTGCCAGCGCTCACGCTGAAGTGAATCAGTAAGCCTTCGGCACCCTCATCGTCACAAGATCCTCGACAAGCATCGCCGCCACGGCTTGCACGTGATTGCCCTGACCGATGAGCGGGACCGCCTGGTGTGGATATCGGCCGCCCGGCCCGGCCGCACCCACGACATCACCGCCGCCCGCTGCGACCACATCCTGGCCCACCTGCGTGCTGCCGGCCTCGGCGCCCTGGCCGACCTGGGCTTCCTCGGCCTGGACGACGACGGGGGACGATCCCGTGGTCGTCACCGGCTTCAAGGCCACCCGCGCCCGCAAGCTCACACCCGCCGAGAAGGAGGCCAACCGAGTGCTCGCCGCCGGACGCGCCCCCGTCGAACGCGGCTTCGCCCCCCTGAAGAACTGGCGGATCCTGACCAAACTCCGCACCGACCCTGCCCGCGCCACCCACCTGCTTCGCGCGCTGCTCGTCCTGGCGAACATCGAGGCCACTACCGGCAAATGATCTCTACCGCAGGCAGCTCACGACCAGCACAAGCACCCGGAACAGCGTCACTGAGCCGGCGTCGGCTGGGTGAGGTTCAGCGGGTTGCCGTCGGGGTCCTGGATGTGGGCGACGCGCTGTCCCCACGGCATGTCGTTGGGGCCGCCGCGGACCGAGCCGCCCAGCGCCGTTACCCGGCCGAGCGTCTCATCGACGTCGTCGACACCGATGCTGAGCAAGATCCGCGACGCCTCCCGGTCCCCCGGGTTCGCCTTGGCCACCAGCCCGAGGTCGGTGTCGCCGATGCGCAAGCCGAGGTAGAAGACCGGGCCTTCCTCCGGCACCCGGAAGATCTCCTTGGCGCCGAACAATTTCGTATAGAAGCCGAGCAGGACGTCGTGGTCGGCAGTCACGATCACTGGCTGGATGGTGGACATGGCACTCCTGTCGAGAACGGTCGTGTCGCTGGGTAGACCGTTCGAGGACGGTGAACTCATCGGCAAAACCGCCCTGTCACCACCCCCGAGAGCGAACGGTAGGCCTGCGTTCCGCGTAATTCAGCGGCCCAGAGTCACGAATCTGGGGTCTGACCTGCGCGGACATGGGTGAGGGCGCCTGAGAGGCGTTTCTCTAGGCGCTGGTGTTCGTGCTGTCAGCGGGGTGTGGGTTCGAGGGCGATGATCTGCTTCGGTGCGGGGATGTCGAGCTTGGCCAGCAGGTCCCTCTGGGGCTTGGTGAGGGCGGTG
>NZ_JBFBBS010000089.1:0-6586 GCF_040682835.1 Streptomyces sp. NPDC051104
GGTCGGGCTGCCCCGGCAGAAGGTGAACTACCACCTCAAGGCCCTGGAGCGGCACGGCCTGGTCGAGCTGGCCGACGAGCGCCGCAAGGGCAACGTCACCGAGCGGCTGATGCGAGCCACCGCGGCGTCGTACGTGATCAGTCCGCTGGCGCTCGCCTCCGTGCAGCCCGACCCGGACCGCTTCCGCGATCAGCTCTCGGCGCGCTGGCTGCTCGCCCTCGGCGCCCGGCTGGTCCGCGACGTCGGCTCGCTCATCACCGGCGCGGCCAAGTCCCGCAAACGGCTCGCGACGTACGCCCTCGACGGCGAGGTCCGCTTCGCCTCGGCCGCCGACCGCGCCGAGTTCGTGCAGGAGCTGACGGCGGGCATCAGCGCCCTGATCCGCAAGTACGACGCCCCGGACGCCGAGGGCGGCCGCGACCACCGGATCGTCGTGGCCGTCCACCCCACGGTCAAGGACCGCACCGGGACCGCCCCGGAACTCGACTCTCCGCAAGAATCCCAGTGAGCAGGAGCCCCGTCATGTCCAAGGAATTCGAGATCGTCCGCGAGTTCGAGGTCGACGCCAGGCCCGAGGAGGTGTGGGAGGCGATCACCACCGGCACGGGCGGTTATCTGTGGCCGATGGACGCGCCCGAGCCCCGCGTGGGAGGCAGCGGGCCCTTCGGGTCCACGGTCACCGCCTGGGACCCACCGCACCGCTACACCAACCGCAGCGAGGACGTCGGCTTCCCCGTCCAGTCGGTCAACCAGCTGGACCACACCATCGAGCCGCGTGACGAGGGCCGCCGCGCCCGGGTGCGGTACGTGCACAGTGGCATCTTCACCGGCGACTGGGACAACCAGTACGACGGCGCGAGCAAGCACACCGACTTCTACCTGCACACCCTGCGCGAGTACCTGACCCACTTCGCGCCCCGCCCGGTCGCCTTCGCGACCTTGAACGGGCCGGAGGCGTCCACCGAGCCCGACGCCTTCACCGCCGTCGGGCGAGCCCTGGGGCTCACCGACGACACCCCCGAGGGGGCGCGCGTCCAGGCCCGCGGCCCGGAGGGCCAACTCCTCGACGCCGTACTCGACTTCCGCAACCCGTACTTCATCGGACTGCGCACCGACCACGCCCTCATCCGCTTCTTCGGCCGCAACCACTGGGGCGCGCCCGTCGGCGTCAGCGTCCACGACTTCGCACCGGACGCCGACGCCAAGGCGAACGAGGCCGCCTGGCAGGGCTGGCTGGACGGGGCGTTCAGCCGGCCCTGAACCCGAGGGACGGCTACGGCCGGAACCGCAGCACCTGCGGGTCGTGGTCGCTGATCTGGTCGTGGAACTCCGAGTTGATGTGCACGCTGTCGTAGTCCAGGTCGCAGCCGCGGCGGACGTCCGGGCTGACCAGGATCTGGTCCAGGACCTGCTCGTTGCCCTGGTAGTCGTACGTGTACCGCTCGCTCTCCGGCAGCGACTTGATCGCCGGCCACAGCTCGCCGTCACCCTCGAGGATCTTCGTGGTGGCGGAGAACTCGAAGTCGTTCATGTCGCCGAGCGCGATGACGTCGGCGTTCTTCTGCGTGTCGAGGATGTCCTTGACGAAGGTGTTCACCTCGGTCGCCTGCAGGTGGCGCTGAACCTCCGAGCTGCGGGTCGGCGGCTGGTACTGGGCGTGCAGCGACTGGTCGCCGCCCTTGGAGGTGAGGTGGTTGGCGATCACGAAGACCGTCCGGCCGCGGAAGACGAACTCGCCGGCCAGCGGCTTGCGGCTGGACTTCCAGGCATCGCTGGCCGGGTCGATACGACCGGGCGACACCGTCAGCCGCGCCTTGCCGTGCACCTTGGTGACACCCACGGCCGTCGTGGAGTCGCCGCCCGGGCGGTCGGTGAAGGAGACCCGCTCCGGGTTGAACAGGAAGACCTGGCGGATGTTGCCGCCGGGCTCGCCGCCGTCCTGGTCGTTGACCGGGTCGACCGAGCGCCAGTCGTACTTCGGGCCGCCCGCCGCGACGATGGCGTCGATCAGCTTGTTCACCGTCTGGCTCGCGTCGACCGTGCCGTCGTCCTTGGCGCCGTTGTTGTCCTGGATCTCCTCCAGGGACACGATGTCCGGCGACTGCAGGTTGTTCACGATCGCGGAGGCGTGAGCCGCGAACGTGGTGTCCGACGGGTCCAGGTTCTCCACGTTGTAGGTCGCCACGGCCAGCTCGCCGCGCTCCTGCTTGCGGGTGGTCTCCCGCTGCAGCCCGCCACTCCTGAGCGTGCCGAGCCGGCCGGCGACCAGGGTGTAACCCCCGAACTGGTTGTAGTCCAGCGGGCCGGTCGTGGTGCCGGCGAGCGTGTCACCGACGTTCGCCTCCGGGAAGTCGGCGGTCGAGCCGAGGGACTGGATCTGCAGCCGGCCGGTGTTCTGCGAGTCGTAGGAGCCGTACACAGTGCCGCCGCGGCGGCTCGCGTGCTCGTGCGGCTTCACCGTGACCCACAGCTCGCTGTACGGGTCGGTCGCGGTGACCACGCGGGCGTCGGCGACCTGGACGTTCATGCCCTCCAGGGACTCGTAGTAGTCCAGGGCGTACGACGATGGCCGAACGGTCAGGCCGTTGATCGAGCCGTTCGCGGCCGGGTCGCCCGCCGGGGTGTACTCGGCCGGGACGGAGTCCTCGTCGATCACGACAGGGGCCGGGACGGCGTTGCCGCTGGAACGGACCGTCACCGTCGGCTTCGTGATCTCCGTGAGCGACTGGTTGCCGGACGAGGTGCCGCCCGGGACGTACTCCGAGACCGTGCCCGTCACCGTCACCGCGTCGCCGACCGCGACCTTCGGGGTGGAGCTGGTGAAGACGAAGACGCCCTCACTGGTGGCCGGGTTGTCGTCCGGGTTCGGGTCCTGCATCCAGAACCCTCTCGACGAGCCGTAGGTCCGCACACCCGTGACGATTCCGGCCACGTCCGTGACCTTCTGGCCCGCGAGCGGCGATATCCGGGTGGTGCCCTGGATGTCGTGGATGCCTACGGTGTCCGCGTGCGCGGGTGAGGTCAGGACCCCCCCGGACACGGCGGAGCAGACGGCGGCGACGGTGAGCGCGGCGAGCCGCGAGGAAGACTTGCTCGGCAACGGAATCCCTCCGGGGACATACGTGGGCGCCGGGACGAAGTGGAGCGTGGAACCGGGGGCCGCGACCGGTGGGGCGGTGGCGACGCACGTAGCAGGCGACGGACGGTACCGAACCTCAGTGAACAGATGTCCCCCGACTTCTACGCGCGTCAATCTCCTGTGTTCTCCGGCCAGTTGTCAAGGTTTCGGCCATGTACGGCAGTCGGCGAGAAGATGAACCGGGTGGCATGGGTGGAAATCCGTCTAGGCTGAGCAGGGTGTTACAGGGCGCCCCTCGGCCACCACGTACGTCCCCAAGGAGACCCAGCCGATGTCACACAGCTCCCTCCTGCCGCCGGTCCGGCTGCGTTCCGAGGCGGAGCTCGCACGGGACGCGCTCGCCACACCCCTGCTCTCCCGCGCTGCCCGGCTCGCCCGCTGGGCCGGACCGGACACGCGCGTCGGCCCCGGGGGCGAGCTGGTCGAGGAGCAGTTGCCCGCCGCGGTCGAGGTCCTCGGGCTGACCGGCGAGGACGCCGCCGCCGACGCGAGCGAGGCCTGGCGGGTCGCCGTCGACGCCGGCCTCGTCCAGGTCGTCGACCAGGAGGCGGGGACGGTCACCACCGGCGCCGACCTCGCACTGCTCACCTCCGGCAGCCCGGGCGACGTGCTCGGCGTGTGGCTGGGCGCGCTGGAGGCCGTGCTCGCCGACGCGAGCGTGCCCGAGCTCGACGGGCTCGCCGACGCCATGGAGGAGGACGGCAGGATCGACCTGTCCTCCCTCGACTGGGACCCGGAGGCGGAGGCCGAGTTCCTCGACGGAGTGCTCGGCAACCTCTACGCGCTTACGGTCAGTGAGGAGGGGCCCGGCGACAGCGCGGTGCCGCTGCCCGCCCTCGCCGCGTCGATGATCGTGCCCGACGACATGGGCGAACCCACCAACGACGTCCTGGAGCAGGTCTCGGACGCCATGATGCGGCTGGACGATCAGTTCCGGATCCTCGAGCCCATCGGGCTCGTCGACTTCCAGCCGGTCGACGAGGCGCTGATGACCGATGCCGAGGACGAGTCCACGGCGGGCGTCGACGTCGCGGACGTCAGCCGGTACGGGATGGTACGGCTGACGCCGCTCGGGCTGTACGGGATGCGGGCCCGGCTGCAGGAGGCCGGGATGACGGCGCCCGCGGTGGGGGAGCTGGCCGACAAGGGTGCGGACGCCCTGCTGGACGGCACGTCGGGGTTCCCGCCGGCGGCCGCGCAGGCGGAGACGGAGCAGTGGCTGGCACGCCGGGAACCGCTGACGGCGGCGCGGGAACTGCTGGCCGCCGCGCGGGGCTCGGACGCCGGAGCGCCCCTGCGCCGGCTCCGCTGCCAGCAGGCGCTGTCCCTCGTCGGACTTCAGGCGGAGCCCGCGCTGCGTGAGGTGCTGGACGACGCGGAACTGGGCGGCCTGGCACGGGTATGGCTCACCGAGCGCGGAGCGGCGGACGTGCCGGCACCGCCGGAGTCGATGGTGTTCTGGCTGACCATCGACACGGTGGCCGCGCAACTGGCGGCCGAGGGCAACTCGGAGGAACTGCAGGGCCTGGTGGAGGGCCTGGCGGCCCAGCACAGCGGCTTCTTCGCGACGGCGTGGCGGGTGGACCATCCGGCGACTGTGGACGTCCTGGAGGCGATGGGGCGCCTGCACCCGGACAAGAAGGTGGCGAAGGAAGCGAGGAAGGCGGCGTTCAAGGCGCGGTCCCAGCAGGGGGGGTGACCGTCGGCGTCGTGGCCTCGCTCGGCGGGTGACGGGGCGGGACGTTGCCGTGGCATTGCCCGGCATTGGTGTGCGCGCCGCCCGCCAGGGCTGTGCTTTGCGGATTCATGGAAAAGCGTGCCCAGCCGTCGGCCGCCGTTCAACGGGAATTCAGGAGCGAGCGCGAGCGTGTGCGCCCAGCGGAGGTCCGCGAGGGCCTGTTGCGAACGTTCCGTCGTCCGCCCGAAGGGCGGGCCCCGCGGCGTCCGGTGCGTGCGATCGCAAGGCGGAGGGGCGCCCGCGTACTGGGCGTACGCGGGCGCCCCGACAACGCGGCGAGCGCGCGTGCCGGGCGTCGTGGGGCAGGCGGGACTTTCGCAACAGGCCCTAGCCACCCCCCGACCGACTCCCTCCCCTCCCACAGGAGACAGCATGTCGCTCACCCGTAGGGACTTCGCCAGGCAGTCCGCGCTCACCGGTGCCGGCATCGCCCTGGCCGGCAGCGTCGGCGCCCTCGCCACCGCTCCGAACGCCCTCGCGTCCACCGACACCGAGACCACGGACGGCCACGAGGAGCAGCGGCACCACGGCGTGGGCTACGGACCGCTCGTCCCCGACCCGAACGGCATCCTCGCCCTGCCCGCCGGGTTCTCGTACAGCGTCATCACCTACAGCGGCAGGACCAAGCTGGAATCCGGCGAGTTCACCCCGTCCAACCACGACGGCACCTCCACCTTCTCCGGCCCCCGCGGCGCCACCCTCCTCGTCAACAACCACGAGCTCAAGGGCCCCCGTTCCAGGTGGAAGTACCCGGTACCGCTCACCGAGGGCCTCGTCTACGACCCGGCCGCGTCCGGCGGCTGCACCGTCGTCGAGGTCCGCCACGACCACGTCGCCGAGTGGGTCGGCATCGCCGGCACCTCCACCAACTGCGCCGGCGGCAACACCCCTTGGGGGACCTGGCTGACCTGTGAGGAGACCGAGGACAAGGCCGGCCAGAACGGCATGACCAAGGACCACGGCTACGTCTTCGAGGTGGACCCCGCCGACCGGCGCGCCAACCGCGACCCCAAGCCCGTCAAGGCGCTCGGCCGTTACGCCCACGAGGCCGCCGTCGTCGACCCCAAGCGCGGCCACCTGTACCTGACGGAGGACGCCTCCGGCCCGAACGGCCTGCTCTACCGCTGGACCCCGCCGGAGGGCTTCGAGCACGGCCGCGGCAAGCTGCGTGCCCTCGCCGACGACGCGGGCCGCCTGCAGGCCTTCAAGTGCTTCGACTCCGGTGGCAGGTTCGTCGACGACCTCTCCCGCGCCACGAACATCGGCACCGTCTACGGCGTCGACTGGATCGACGTCCCGGACCGCGACGCCAAGACGGTCCCCGTGCGCAAGCAGTTCGCCGACGGCGAGATCACCCGCGCCCGCAAGCTGGAGGGCATGTGGTGGGGTGACGGCGGCACGTACATCGTCTCCTCCTACGCCCGCGAGGAGAGCCCCGTCCAGCACGACGGGCAGGTCTGGTTCTACGACCCCAAGCGCCGCACCCTCACCCTGAAGGTCCTGCTCGGCGTGAACCCGGACCCGGCCGAGGACGGCAACTTCGACGGCCCCGACAACATCACCGTCTCCCCGTACGGCGGCCTGGTCATCGCCGAGGACGGCGAGGGCGTCCAACCTCATGTATTCAGCTGCGGCCGTGACCTGATGCCCTGACAGGAGAAGGGTGCCTCCCACCTGCGATGATCTGGATTTCCTAGATCAAAACCGTC
>NZ_JBFBBS010000090.1:0-6127 GCF_040682835.1 Streptomyces sp. NPDC051104
ATCGCCCTCGTCATGCTCACCCTCGGAGGCGACCGCCCAACACTGCCAGGACGCCAACTCGCCTCAGACTGACCCACACATCAAGCAGAAGAGCCCCATTTTGCCCCTGAGCCGGTGAACCTTTCCGGCCACAGCACTAGGCGGCCCCTGAGTCGGGGCCGTCTCCCGCGGCCAGTTCCGCCCAGATGGTTTTCCCGTGACGGCTGTGGCGCGTACCCCAGCGCCGGGCGAGCTGGGCGACGATGAACAGGCCACGGCCGCCCTCCTCGAAGGTTCGCGCCCGTCGCAGGTGTGGGGTGGTGGTGCTGCCGTCGGACACTTCGCAGATCAGACTGTGGTCTTCGTGGATGAGAGAGAGCCGGACGGGGGGCTGCGCGTAGCGGATCGCGTTGGTCACCAGCTCACTGACGATGAGTTCGGTCGTGAACGCCGCGTCGTGCAGCCGCCAGGCAGCCAGTTGGCGGGCCGCCTGCTCACGGGCCTCGGCGACGACGGCAGGGTCCGCCCGGAGATCCCACGTGGCGGCGTGGTCGGAGTTCAGAACCCGCGTGCGCGCCATGAGAAGGGCCACGTCGTCGGTGGGCCGGCCGTCGAGAAGGGTGCCCAGAACGGCCCGGCAGCTCCCCTCCAACGAGGGCTGCGGCGTGCTCAGTGCGTGCAGAAGCTCCTGCAGTCCGCTGTCGGGGTCACGGTGGTTCCCCCGGATGAGACCGTCGGTGTAGAGGACCAACAGGCTGCCCTCCGGCACCTGCACGTCCACCGCCTCGAAGGGCAGACCCCCCAGCCCGAGGAGGGGGCCCGGCGGAACGTCGACGACCCGGGTGCTCCCGTCCGGCGCGACCATTGCGGGTGGGGGGTGACCTGCGCTGGCGAGCGTGCAGAGGCCTGCGACAGGATCGTAGATCGCGTACAGGCAGGTTGCTCCGACCTCTCCCGCGGCGCCGTCGACGTCGAGGTCCGCCCCGCCGTCCACGGGTGCGCTCTCGGTGCTCAGCCGGAGGACGACGTCGTCGAGGTGGGTGAGGAGTTCGTCGGGTTGCAGGTCGATGTCGGCCAGTGTGCGCACGGCGGTACGCAGCCGGGTCATGGTCGCCGAGGCGAGCAGCCCGTGCCCGACCACGTCACCGACCACCAGCGCGACACGGGCGCCGGACAGCGGTATCACGTCGAACCAGTCACCGCCCACTCCGGCGCCGTGCTGTGCCGGGAGGTACCGGCTCGCCACCTCCACCGCAGCGAGCTCGGGCATACGCCTGGGCAGGAGGTTCTGCTGCAGGATCCGGGACGTTTCGCGTTCGCGGCAGTACCGTCTGGCGTTCTCCAGGCACACTGCGGCCCTGGACCCCATTTCCTCGGCCAAGACAAGATCATCGCCGTCGAACGAGCGGGGACGCCGATGCCGCAGGAAGATCACCGTCCCGAGGACGCCCCCTCGGGCACACAACGGCACCGCGATCGCCGCGTACCCGTCGCCTTCGCCCGTCGTCAGGGCGGCGAGGCTCGGGTCCTGCGCCAGCCAGCCCTTCACGTCGACGTCATCGACGTATCCGGCTCGCGCAGGCATACACGCGCTCAGGTAACGGGCCGGGAACGACACCTGTGGGTACTCACCAGGCTTCAGCGCACCCCGGTGGACCCCCGGGCTTACGGGCTGCAGGGCCACCAGGCGCAACTCGACGGGCTCCGCCGGCAGCTCGGTCGGGGGCTCCCTGCCTCTCAGGACGCTCTCGAACACCCCCACGCTGACGACGTCCGCGAACCGCGGAACGGTGACTTCCGCCAGGTCGCGGGCCGTTTGCGTCACGTCCAGCGTGCTGCCGAAGCGCTCGCTGGCGTCGCTGAGCAGAGCCAGCCGACGCCGGGCGATCATGAGTCGTAGCCGGACTCGGCAGACCGCCAGGCCGACACCGCACGCCACCGCCACGCCCACGAGGACCGCGACACGACCACCCGGGAGGACGTCGGGCAATGCGACGCCATAGATGAGGCCGACCGCCAGGACGGAGAGCACACCGATCACCAGGGTGAGACGGAACGGCAGCAACGCGGCGGCCACCAGCGGAGCGAACACCGCGTAGAGAGCCCACCGGACATGACCAGCGCCCGAAATCTCGACCACCGCGGCGGAGAACAAGGCGATGTAGGCGACGAGCAGCGCGAAAACACGTTCGTCGATGCGAGGGGTAGCCGCCATACGCCATCTCCCGTGGACAGTCCGGACGTGCTCCGGATGTCGCCTGAGCCGACCTCTGTACGGGCATCCGGGCGGAACCGTCCGAGGAGCCCGCTCGGAACCTCGGCGAGAGGCCCGATGGGGCGGACGAAGATCCCCCGGGGGGGCAGCCGCCCCCTTCGTCCGCTTCTACCGCTGCCGCATGACTCCGCGGGGAGCTGCTGTCGAAGCGGGAACCCACTCTCGTGCTCACAAGGTAACAGGCGCCTGGCGTGGCGTCCTGCGGGGTGAGGACGAGCGCCATGCCCTGGCAACCGCACGAATCGGGTGAGCAGTGATCATCGTTGGACCCTCGTTCCTCGTTGGACCCTCGTTCCTCGTCAGCCGAGTTTGCGTCGCAGTTGCAGGCTGTAGAGCAGGAAGAGCGAGGGCGCGATCAGCACTGCCGCGACGCAGGACACTGCGAACAGCACCCACAAAGTGGCCGCCGGAGCCGCCGCTTGCTGGATGGTCACGTGCGTGCCCAGGAGGTAGGGGTACTGGGCGACTCCCCAGCCCGCGACGACGGTGGCGATCGCGATGGCCGCCAGGGTACGCACGACGGAAGGCCGGCCCCTGCGCAGCAGGAGGAGCGCGGCGAGGCCGCACAGGCCGGAGACGGCAAGGAGGGGCGCGCCCACCGTGCTCAGCTGGTGGAACAGGCGCGGGGAGTCGGCGTGCAGCAGGAAGACGCCCGCCAGCGCCACCAGGCCCGCAACGACGCCCGCGCCGAAGGCCCGATAGCGGAACGCCTTTTCCAGCGAGCTGTCCCCTCGCCGCCGAGCCTGTCCGGTGAGGAACACGGCGGCGAGATAGGCGCAGACCGTGACCGCGAGTACGCCGCCCAGAGCGGAGGTCGGGTTGACCCAACTGGACAACGCGTCACCGTGTCCCGTCGAGGGGACACGGCCGGAGGCGATCCCGCCCGCGATGGTGCCGAAGAAGAACGGGGTGAGTAGCGACGAGCAGGCGAAGGCGGCGCCGCTTGTTTGCTCCGCCCGGCCTTGGGTCAGCACATGGCGGAAGGCGAAGCCGGTTCCCCTGGCGACGATGCCCAGCGCCGCCAGTCCCAGGGGGAAGTACAGGGTGGTGGTGATGGCGGTGAAGGCTTGGGGAAAGCCCGTCCAAACCGTGACGAGACAGAAGATCAGCCATGTGTGGTTGGCCTCCCACACGGGGCTGAGGGATAGGTCGATCAGCTCGCGAGTGCGGCGTCCCCGGGCAGGCCCTCCGGCCGTCAGATCCCAGAAGCCGGCCCCGAAGTCCGCCCCGCCGAAGAGGGCGTAGGCGATGACACCGATGAACAGGACCACCGCGATCAGCGTGCTCATGCCTCATCAGCTCCGACCGCGCTGGTCCGTCGCCGGGGCAGGCCGGGGGCCGTACGGAACCGCGACGGCGTCGGTGCCCTCCACCAACCACCGGCGGCTCATGGTGCGCAGGACGAACCAGGCACCGGCACCGACGCAGACGTAGATCGCGAGGACCGTGGCGAAGAGCGGCCACAGATTGCCCCGCGTGGCGACCGCGTCCTTCGTCAGCAAGAGCCCCACGACGGTCCAGGGCTGGCGGCCGACCTCGGTCACCACCCAGCCGCTCCACAGGGACAGCAGCGCAACCGCGCCGGCGATCGACGAAATGCGCAGGAACCAGCGGTTCGTGGGCACCTCACGTCGCCGCCACCAAAGCCAGCCGTACCACACGGACAGCAGAAGCAGCAACGTTGCGGTTGCGACCATGACATCGAAACCGAGGTGCACGACGCTGACCACGGCGTCATCCGGGCGTACCGCTACGGGGATCGCGTCCAGGCCCTTGATTGTGGTGGAGGGGCGGAAGCCGGCGAGGATGGAGGCGACGTCGGGAAGCCCGACGCCGAAGCGCACCTTGCCGGCGACGAAGATGCCACCGAGGGTCTCCGGGATGTGATTGCCGGTTTTCGGAACCATCTCGATGGCGGCGAACTTGGCCGGTTCCCTGTCGAACACCTGACGGGCGATGGTGTCGCCGACGAGGAACTGCAGCGGCATGGCGATCGCCGCGACCGTGAACGGCACCTGGAACCCAAGACGGTGGTACTGGTCCCGACGTCCCTTCAGCAGGCCCCACGCGTACACCCCGGCGACCATGAACCCCGCGACGATGTACGACGCGAGGAGCATGTGCACCATCTCCCACCAGAACGCGCCGTTGAAGAAGACCTTGGACGGGGCCACGCCGACCACACGCCCGTTGTTCACCGTGACCCCGGCGGGCTGGTTCATCCAGCCGTTCGCCGCGATGACGGAGGCCGTTCCGCCGACGCTCGCCAGGGTGACCACGACGCCGGTGCAGAAGTGCGGCCACGGTGGAAGTCCCTTCCAGCCGTAGATGTAGATGGCCATGAAGATGGCTTCGAGGAAGAAGAAGAGCCCTTCAATAGCGAAGGGAAAGCCGAACGCGGGGCCATATCTACCCATCAGTCCGGGCCAGAGCAACCCCAACTCGAAAGTCAGCACGGTGCCGGAGACGGCCCCGACCGCGAACAGTACGGCCGCCACCTTCGACCACCGCTGTGCCAGGAGCAGCGCATGCTGATCGTCACGACGCAGCCCCCGGTAGTGGCAGAGCAACATCATGAAGGTGAATGCGACACCGAAGGGCACCAGAACGATGTGAAAGCCCAAGGTGAACGCCATCTGCTCGCGCGCGGGTAGGAGCTGTGGCGGGTCGGCGGCTCCCACAAGGGCAGACAACACCATGAATTCCCTTTCCGGCTCGCACAGCGGCGGACGACCCGCGAATTCGTCGCGCGCCTTTGGCTGCGGCGGCCAAGTGGCTGTGAACACTTGGGCGCTTTGTCAAACCTTCACGACGAAGCCTCACCCATCGGCAATCCGAAAAGGCGGGAACCGCAGGGCTGATCCTAGCGGGCGGACCCTCGCCTGCTCGGCAGTCGACAGTGTCGCTCTTTCCTCGTTGAGATCCTCTCGTGAGCGCCACGCATCGCGAGGACTCGACTTGCGACATTTCACTCCCGCACGAGCTTGTGGTCGCGCATCCCGGCGAAAGAGCAGGCGCCGGTGACCGCCGCTGAACTAGGACTCCCGCCAGCCGAGTTTGATCAGGAGGTTCTTCGCCTCCTCGGCCACCTGCGGGTCGGCGACGACGTCGTAGCGGGCTGCGATGATCTGACTGCGGGAAGCGAAGTCGCGGCGACCTCCCGTGAGGGCGTGACCGGTGAAGCCGAAGACGGCTCCGAAGACAGCCCCGTAGGCGATGCCGCTGAGCAGGAGCGCGAGGGCGTTGTGCGAGCCGGCGGCGAAGAGGGACAGCAGCAGACCGATGAGGAGGCCGAACCAGGCCCCGGAGCCCGCGCCGGCGAGGGCGGCTCGTCCGCGGGTGATGCGCCCGAGCACTGTCTCGACCATCCGCAGGTCCGACCCGATGATCGCCGTGCGTTGCACGGGAAAGCCGCTGTCGGAGAGGAAGTCCACGGCCCGTTGGGCTCCGTCGTACGTCGGATAGGAGCCCACTACGGGTCGGTCGACGTTCGGTGGGGGCGGCTGCACGGTCATCGCTCACCTCCTTCTCGCAGCCGAGTACCCGATGACGCCGGCGGCAAGCGGTCCGTGCACGTCCCGGCGTCCTGGCCGACGTCGGGGCGTGCACCCGGCCCAGCGGTCGGGCATCACCGGCACGCTGCGGCCGGGTGCCACGCCCACCGCGTCGAACACCGTGGCGTTGCCCATGGCCGCCTTCCGCGCCGTGCACCCGCTGCCGAGGTGCAGGTCTGCTGTCGGCTGCCGACGGTGGCGCCCGGCCCGGCGCCTGTGCTAGGGCCCCGGCAGGCAACGTTCGCCCGTCAAGGAGCGGCGTCCGGTGCGTGCTCTGGGGGTACCCCCTGCTCGAAGAGCTTGGGGGAGTGCCGGCCGG
>NZ_JBFBBS010000091.1:0-6039 GCF_040682835.1 Streptomyces sp. NPDC051104
CATGTAAAACCACCGTAACCACAGTGTTTTAGCTTGATTATTTCTTTTTCCTCCTTAATTAAAGGTTCGTACCACAAGCTGAATTGGTACATCAGGTCTTTGAGCTTGATGTATTCCTCATCATTTTCAAGCGCTTCTTTATTTAAAACATGACTTTCAGGTTCCGAACCACCAGAATAAGCTGTACGAATACCTAAGTTATCTACTTTTTGCTTATAAAGATATCTGCTTTCAATTGATTTTATTCTGGCTTCAAGTCTGCCATTAACGTAATCTCCAATAATTCTATCTAACTTATCTGCCATTCATCAAATTCTCCTTTTGTGGTATAATTAAGTTAGAAAACTTCTTGCCGAAGCCCATTGCAGTGGGCTTTTTTTGTTTAATAGTGTATAATATACATTGGTCAAAAATATTACACAAACTAAGTTGATAATTAGTTGCTCCATACTACTGACCAAGTGTGGAGTTTTTTAGTACCCAAACCATATAAAGCGCAATATTCGAAGTAATAACCCTAAAAATATTAAGCAAATTGCTATAAATAGCAGCCACACAAAGGCATTACCAATAATTTCTCCTGATTTTTTAAACATTTTCTCCTCCAGTTGAGTTTAGCGAGTTCCTAGCTCAGTATGATATAATTTGTTAGACCATAAAAATTATCCATGAAACATTGTTCTATTAAGCTCGAATCTGGTCAGTTCGGGCATTTTTATTTTGGTATGAATTATTGTTATGTGTGCTATAATGTTAATGACTAAAAATAAAAATCGAAGTAATCTTCAGTATTTCGCTCAAGCTTGGTCAGCTTGGGCTTTTTTTATTTACTCCTAAGCAAGATGTACTGCCAAAAGCTCATTATCTTGTCGTACCCAAAGAGATGATAGGTTGCTAGAGATAATCCAAATCCTACAGCAACTACTATTAGGGCAATTAGTATCTTATAAATCACTTTCATTCCACAACCTCCTCGATATAGGCGACTTTGAAAGCTCCGTTGATACCAGTGTACCAACCTGCGTTGCTTTCGATTTCTTGAATTAAATCTGCTAAACTATTAGCTTCAATAATACTCATTACACACTTAGGTTTTTTATATTTGCTAACGAATTCTGCGCTATATAACTCAAATTTTTTCATCTCCACCTCAATCCATATGTTTATCAAGCCATTTCTCAGGGAACACGTTCTCTGACTCGTCAAGGTCTGAGCGTGGAATTCGTTTATCTGTAATGTAGCAACGACGACAAGAGCGTTCTTCATGAGTTCCAAATAAATATACTCTCCATTCTGACCACTTATGCCCGAACAGCTTACACATTAGTTTCATTTAATCTCCCTTTTTTCAAATCCTTTAATATCATATTTGTCAGATACTATATTTCCTAGCACAATATATTTAACATCAGTCCAACCGTCTTTTTTAGCGTCAGACACAGCACATTTAAATTCTTTTTCAGAAACGGTTTGCCAATCAGAATAGTTACTATGAACTCCGATACGGCTCGTATCATAAATAAACCTTGCTTGAATTAATTTCTTTGGTTTACGTTTAAAAATTTTCATTCAATCCCTCCCCACCAGTCATTGACCAGATATTAGTTTGTCGGTCATTCAAATCTCCTTAGTATTCATGAAATAATTCATTCAAATAAACTCATCTGTCCTTTCTTTTCTTCTATGAGTGGAATCCAGTCAGGAAATTTACTTTCAATATGTTCAATTGCCTGTTCCGTCCATTCATGAATCCCTAAAAATTCCATTGCATCTTTGCTGTGAGGGATAACATTTATCTCTGAGAAACCAATCGGATTATTAGCACTGTTTTGAATGAAATAAACTTGCTTCACGGCCATTTCCAATGCATCACCATGAATGATTACACCATTCATCCCTCGGATTGCAAAGGCATGAATCAAGAATGAAATAGCTTCATCCGATAATTCTAATGCCTGGTACCAATAGTTACTCGGCAAATAGTTAAAAAAGTCTGCATTCATTCGATCATTTTGCCATTTTTGGATAATTAGAGTTCCTGTTCCTGCTCCAGTTAAATCAGCACCTCCAGAACCACCTACAAGCAACGCTGTGAGCTTACCAAGTTCATCTGGTGTATAATGCTGCCCTTTTGCTGAAACAGCTGAATGAGCCATAAAATAGTCTCTAAAGAAATCAATGCCCATGTCATGGTGGATATTTAAGATTTTAGAATAAAATTCTTCACGTCCTTTTTTATCAAAAACAAGCTCTTGGATTCTATTTGTAAAATTCATGTGTTCATCAACATTGAGCATGTCATAGAATTGTTGTTCAGTAATTGTCATCTATCCCCTCCACCACTTTCACTAAATCAGTCATCATCCCCTCCAATCGCTGCGAGTGCTTTTTCTAAATCAGGCAAAATCCAGTCTGTTTGAATAGTTCCTAAATGCCCATCACGTTTAATCGTTCCAATAACATGCTCGATATACTTTTTCGCAGTGTTAATCTGTTCTTGGAGTTTTTCAACCGTTTTTTCGTCAGTGTCTGAAGAACATTCATCACATACAATAAATTCTCCTTCTGGAAGCCATTCAGGTTCGATTGGTTTATCACAGCTATAACATGTTGTTTGCTTCATCATTTTTCACACCTCCCCAGTGCTACCAAAACCGCCTGTACGCTTTCCATTTGCGTTGTCATCGTCTGTTGTAAGGTATTTGACAAATACCCCTTGCATTATTCTTTGACCTTTAGAAATGGTTACAGGCTCTTTTGAGATGTTCATAAATAAGCCTTTAAATTCTTGCGGATAGTAATCTGAATCGATAATTCCTACTGAATTAATCAATGCAATGCCACGCTTAACTGGATTACTTGAACGGTCGTATAATTTCAATACTTCATCATCACCAAGTTGAACAGCTAGCCCAGTGCTTACCATTTTAATTTCATCAGGTTGAATCGTAACTGTTTCACTTGCTGAAATGTCATATCCTGCGCTATGTTCTGTCGCTCGTTCTGGAATAGTCGCATTTTCGTTTATTTTTTTAAATCCTCTTGTCATTCTCCGTCCTCCACAGGCACAGCAAACTGCCAGTAACGCTCATCAATTGACTTGATTTCTTGTTCTGTTAATTTTAATGCATAATCTTTCCCTTTTGTAAATTCTAAGATTATTCCACTTTCCGCTTTTGATACGAAGGTTGAATCGCTAGTTGAATCGCTTAATCCAAAAACTTTTGGTAAGTCAATATAGAACAGCTGCGGTTTTTCTACTTGATAGCCTGTAATAGCTAAATGAGAAAGGATAAATAACTTATTATTTAGACCTCCAAAACCAAATCGTCTATCTTTAAATTGGAAATCATTCAGCCACCAAAAGCCTTTTTCTGTCAAAATATCAAGATTCTTCAAATCAGTAAGTGTGGCAAAATTATTCTGAGTTTTCAAGTATTTGATAGCTTTATCAACCTCTTCAGGCACGACTGGCAGGGCTTGCTGTTGGAGTTGGGATTTTAAATCAATGATTTGCGATTCTAGTTTAGAACTTCTGATTACTTCTTTTTCATAGCTATCATTGAGATTACTATATTTATCAAATAGCTCCTGATATTCTTCGTCAGCTTGTGCTATCAATGTTTTAACATGAACGGCCGCATAATATTTAGTGTCACCAATAGGATGCTCAATATTTTTTATTGGCAACTTTTCCAATTTCTCTTCAAACTTAGTCATTTTTCGTGTCCTCCAAGACAAATGGCATAAACCACTTGCCTCTGTTTAGTTGTATCTGTGCTACATCTTCTTTTTTACATTGATTCAAAGCTCTTCGTAACTCCAAGTTCTCAGCTTTAGATAGCTCTATTACGATATCTTCGCCAATATAACTTCCTTTAGTGAATTTCATTTTGAATCCTCCAAGATAGCAATTAGTTCGCTACCATTTTTTATTTTGATAATTTTTATTTTTCTGTAAAGGAAACCGCAACTGAAAGCTTCAATATCATTACCACATTCAAATTGGACTATGATTCGATTTTTTTCAGTTTTTAAAATAACTGTCATTCCTTCTTCAATCACTTTTAATAAACTTTCAACTGTCATTTCTTATCTCCTTTAAATATCGAATGGGTCATAATCAGGGTCATTGGCTAAACTCCAGCATGCCCCAGCTTCCCAACCGTCAATGTGGCAAAATCCACACGTTTCACAAGTATATTCTGGATGGCACTCATGGCATCCCATGCAATCACAATCTATTTCGTTGCCACATTTATCGCATTTCATCTATCTGCTCCTATAATCCTAATTCTTCTTTGCGTGCTGCTTCGATTGCCATTTGCGCTCTGATATTTCTTCGCAACCTACGTTCTTCTTTTGTTTCGTGCTTTCTTCGGTAGCGATCGGTTATTTCATCAGAAATCTTAGACTTTGAACCACTATAAGGCTTCCAACCGGGATATTTCTCCATCATCGCTTTTTCATTTACGACTGCGATTTTGACTGCGTTATTTTTTGGAGAATTAGCCATACCATTTTTAACCCATCCAGCGACTGAATGAGGTGAAACAAGAAGCATTTTCGAAAGCTCTTTTTTCGTACCAGTTCCCATTTTTATACCATTGAAATAAACATCATAAATTTTTTCTAACCTTGCCATCTCCTGCCTCTTTCAATCCACTTAGTTTATTTTTCCATTGTTCGTGAAACCATTCGTCGTCTTTGTCAGCGACTTTATGATTCTTCAAGATATCCTTGTCTTTAAAATCTAGGACATTTTTTTCTTTTTGCGTTGTCATAATAACACCTCATATTTTAGCTTCTAAGCGATTTTAGTTAGTTCGTGGTAAATTATCCACGAAATGGTTTAAGCGCTAAATGTAACCGCAATTTTCATGATTTAATGCTATTCTGTCAGTTCTTTCACTACTAACTCTACTTTCCAGGTCTTTGTATCTCCAGAAAGTCCACCATGCTCAAAGCTTGTTCTGCGAATAACGTTGTAATTATCATCATTCCAAATTCCAGCATCTGTCAGTCCATCAATTAATGCTTTAGAAGCTGGTTCATAATTTGGTGGATCATATTTAAAGCGTTTGGGTGGATAAATTACGACGAACACATCACAACGGTGCTTCTCATGAAATTGCTCAAATACTTCATCTGACTGGTCTAGCCATTCATGAGCAGTTCGACATGCAATCCGTCTCAAACGCTGTTTAGTATTATTGGCTGCAATTCTTGAACCATAAGTTGTGCCCTTGTTATCATTCTCATTTATCATTTCTTTTCTGAGAAAGTTAAATTCAAACTTCACTTGCTTCTCCAAATCTAACAATTGCAGGCATCTGATCCATGCGATTAAGAATAAAAATAATCTCATGCTCAGATTTCTCTGCCAGCTTCTGCTTTTTAATTCTTCCGAGTGGGTAATGTTCGTTTTCCCACTGCTCAATGATCATTGTTTTCATTGCTTCTCCTAGAATGGCAATTGACTAACACGCTTATCTTTAATGTTTTCAAAATTGAATGCTTTTTTTCCAATACCTCTGAACAAACGGCTATATGTCCTGTTGTGATATTTTTTTCTTATTTCATCACTTTTTAGATTAGTGGTAATAATTGTCTTAGTCCTTGCATCCAAAACTTCTGTCAGTAAAGACATCGACCATTCTGTTATTTTCTCGCTTCCAATATCATCAATAACTAATAAGTCAGTATTTCTAAAAACTTCCATGAAGTATTCAGTTGAATAAAAGCTGTCTTTATTATCAAAACTATCTTTGATTAAGTGAAGAACCTCTGACCAACTTGCAAAAATAACGGTTAAATCAGTATGCTGCAAACAATCTTTTAAGATGCTCATGGCTAGGTGACTTTTCCCTGTTCCTGCTGGCCCGCTTACTACTGTGTTTCCCTCACCGCCAGTATAATAATATTCAGATACTTCTTTTGCGAACGCCAAAGCTCTCTTTTCTTCGTCAGTTACTGCATTAAAATTTTCAAAACTTGCTTTTTTTATTGTCATATCTCTCACAATGCTATTGCGATTAA
>NZ_JBFBBS010000092.1:0-5913 GCF_040682835.1 Streptomyces sp. NPDC051104
CTTCAGTCCACACACCTGACGATGATCACCGGTGGCCGCACCTGTCTTCCCACCGGCCCCCCACCAGCAAGATCACATCTCCGGCTGGAGTACTAAGACACCTGGAGTACTTCGTTGCCGTTGCCGAGGAGCGGCACTTCACCCGGGCCGCCGAGCGACTGCTGGTCTCCCAGTCCGGCCTGTCGGCATCGGTCCGCTCCCTGGAGCGCGAGCTGGGCGCCCGGCTCTTCATGCGCAGCACCCGCAGCGTGGAGCTGACCGCGGCCGGGCATGCTCTGCTGATCGAGGCGCGCCGCACCCTGGCCGGCATGCGGGCCGCCAAGGATGCCGTGGCCGCCGTCCAAGGACTGCTGCGCGGCACCCTGGCGATCGGCAGCGAGCAGTGCATGCTCAGCGCCGTGGATGTTCCCGCCCTGCTGGCCCGTTTCCGGGACCTCCACCCCGGGGTGGAGCTACAGCTCCAGCAGGCGGGCTCTCAGTTCCTGGCCGAGGAGGTCGCCGCCGGCCGACTGGATCTCGCGTTCGTGGCGCTGTGCGGGGCACCACCGCAGGGCATACGTCTGCTGCCGCTGGCAGCCGAGCCGATGGTTCTGCTGTGCCGCCCCGAGCACCCACTGGTAGCCCGCGAGACGGTCGAATGGGACGATCTGCGCGGGGAGCCGTTCGTGGACTTCACTCCCGACTGGGGAGCCCGCGCCCTGGCCGATCAGGCGTTCGGCGAAGTCGCGATCAAGCGGCAGGTAACCGTGGAGGTCAACGACGTACACAGCCTCATCACCATGGTGGGCCACGGTCTGGGCATCGCCTTGGTACCCGAGCCCATCGCCCACAAGGAACAAGCGGCTTCCCTGTGCCATGTGCGCCTTCCGGACGCGACCACCCCGACCTGGCGCGCCTCGATCGCCGTGCCCGAGCAGACAGGACCGGCCGCGCGGCGGATGATCGGCCTCGTGCCCGGAGTCTGACGGCAGCCGACGGTGGCTGCGACCGTATTGCATCCCTGTAAGAACGCCATGACGTTCACGTTCGGCCACTGACGTGCGTGGGCGACTGCTCGTAAGACGACTCAATATTGGTCGGACCATCTTACCAAGGTGGCCATCTGGGCCCCGAGAGGACACGCAGCCATGCGCCACCTCCTCCCGATCGCAGCGGCGTCCGCCGCCTCGGTCGCCCTCGTCACGGCCCGCGGCGCCGGGCCGGCAGCGAAGGCCCGACCCCCGCAGCCACGGCTTCGTCCGAGCGACTTCGGTGCCTGGACATGATCACGGAAGACCGGCGGTGCCGGGACTCGTCCACGGGTGCGCGCCCCCGCCCGGAGCGATCTGGCACGTTACGCTGGGTGCTCACGGGGCGAGGAGGTCACGGGCATGGCAGTAGCGAAGGTGCCGCCGCTGCGGACCCGTGCCCACAGCGTCAGCGACGCGCTCGTCGCCCATCTCGAACAGCTGATCGCGCTCGGCGAACTCGGCCCGGGTGACAAGCTGCCTCCGGAGCGCGAACTGGCCGAGTCGCTATCGGTGTCGCGGACCTCGCTCCGGGAAGCTCTGCACCAGCTGGAGGCCAAGCATCTCGTCGAGCGGCGGCAGGGCAGGGGCACCATCGTGCTGCCACCGCCCGCCCAGGTCGACGACCTCTACGTCAGGCTGGCCGATCTGGGCGAGGCCGACCGGGAGCTGGCGAACGTGGCCGAGCTGCGGACGGTCATAGAGCCGAAGATCGCCGAATTCGCGGCACTGCGCGCGACCAGCGCCGACCTGCTGCAGCTGGACGACATCCTGCACGCCACGGATGAGAACCTGCTGGCGGCCAAGTCCTTGGAGCTGGACGTCCAGTTCCATCTGACCCTGGCCAGGGCGAGCCACAATCCGCTGCTCACCGCGCTGACCACGATGGTCAGTTCGTGGACCACCCCGGTGCGCAAGGACTCCCACAGCACTCGAGAGGGCCGCCGGGCGTCCCTGGCCGGCCACCGGGCGATTCGTCACGCGGTCGAGGCGCGTGACCCGGCGGCGGCAGCCGAGGCGATGACCCGGCATCTCGCCGATATCGACCAGATGATCCGACGCACGCGCCATGACGGCGCGGCCTCCTCCGACCAGGCCTGACCTCACGTCTTCTCCCCCGCGACGGTCCGCACGGCCACGCGATCCCCCGGTATTCACCTGTGCTCCCACCAGTCGCCGACCGGCGCTGCTCTCACGCATGCCGAGCCGTGCCGGGCGCCTTACTCACACACGAGAAATGGAATATCCATGAACACCTCGGCCATGGATATCAGCGGCGCTCGGGAACTGCTCATCTCCGGCCTCGGGCGGCGCGGCTTCCTGCGCGCCGCCACCGCCGTGACGACGGCGGGCACCGCGACGGCACTGTCCGCGCAGGGCCTCGCGCATGCTGCGGAGCCCGCAAAGACGCCCGGGACCGCGTTCCCGTGGATCGCACCGTCGGCGTACACGGGTTGATCAACAAAAGTCACTTCGCAGGCGGTGCCCCGGCGTAACCCGACGCGATGTGCGTGCCGCCGGCAGGCCACCGCGGCGGTCGCATCTCAACGCCGGACCGGGTACGCGCCGGCTCGGCCAGGACGGCCGGGGCCACCGGCCACGGCGTCGGCGCGGGAACCGAACCCGAGCGGCTTCAGGACTGTGACGCCGGGGACCGGCCGGCCCAGGGGGCGCACCCGCCGGCCGGTCCCGCGTCCGTGTCACGTGCCGCGTCGCCGTCAGCCCGCGGTGGCCGCCGCGCGCTGAGCCAAGCACCGCTCGCCCGTGTACACGTTATTGGGGGTGCCGCTACGGCCGCCGACGAGGATCGGTCCCGTCTCGGCGGCAGGCAGTCGGCGCTGACAAAGAGACCCGCGGCCGCGGGTGAGCTCCGTCCCATCATGTCGATCAGCCCTGGTTCAGTGACTCGGTGCAGCACTCTCTGACCCCTGCAGGTTTCCGCGTGTCGACGCAGGGACTACGCATTCCTGTCGTTTCCGAGACCGGCGAGCTCTCAGGAGATCGTCGACGCCATATTGTCTACAGTATGCCTTCGCTCTCGACAAGGGGAAGGACGGGAACCCGCCGAGGTAATGGAGATCTGATCCGATCTGGAGTGACCGATGAGGTCTTGGGCTGTGCAATCAGGGCGCAACTGTAGACTGTAGACGAAAGCCAGGTCGGATCAGGCGAGCCGCTACCGAGGGGTGGAGCCATGGCGTCTGCGGGGCTACCGAACGGCACCGTGCCGAAGTTGGAGCGTCCCGGCCCGCTGCGCGAGCGGGTCTACGAGGCTCTGCTGGAACTCATTGTCACCAGGTCGCTCCAGCCCGGGCAGCACCTGGTCGAGACCGAGCTGGCCAGGCACCTCGGCGTCTCCCGCCAGCCGGTTCGCGAAGCCCTGCAGCGGCTCAACACCGAGGGGTGGGTGGACCTGCGCCCGGCGCAGGGCGCGTTCGTGCACGACCCCACGGAGGAGGAAGCCGACCAACTGCTCGTCGTCCGCGGTCTGCTGGAGGCCGAGGCGGCGAGGCTGGCGGCGGCCAACGCCACCCCGAAGGCCACGGCGCGACTGCGCGAGTTCTGCGAGGCGGGCGAGCGAGCGCTCAAGGCCGACGATGTCGATGCCGTGGTCGCGGCCAACGCCGACTTTCACGCGTATGTGATGGAACTCGCGGCGAACTCGGTGCTCGCGGAGCTGTCAGCACAAGTGGACCGCCGCGTTCGGTGGTTCTACACACCTGTCGCCCGCACCCGCGGCGCGCACTCCTGGGACGAACACCGAGCGATGATCGACGCCATCGAGGCGCGCGACGAGGAGCGTGCGCAGCGGCTGATGCGGGCCCACACCGAGCACACTCGCACCAGCTACCACGAGCGCGTCCGGTGACGACGACGGGACGTCGCGCGGGACCATGGACGACTTCGGGTGCGGCGGCACCCGTCCGCCGCACCGAGGGAAGCCACCGCCCGTTGCGGACCGTCCGCCAGTGAGCGGCGGCGTCCGCAACGGGCGGACCTCAACCCAACGCAGGCTCCGGGCTAGGCCGCTTCACCGCCGACCTGCAGCGCGCCCGCCCGGACCCGGGGCGCTGCGGTGCGGCCCGGCTGTCGCAGCAGCATCGCCAGCGAAGCCGACACCAGTCCGAGGACTCCCGCGAGGACATACGCACCGGAGTAGCCCCAGGCCGCGACGACCGCAGCACCCATGCCGCTCCCGGCCAGTCCGCCGACCAGTTTGGAGCTGTAGACCAGACCGTAGTTCTGCGCGTTGTTGTTCTCGCCGAAGTAGTCCGGGACCAGCGAGGCGAACATCGGGAAGAAGGCGCCTGAGCCGAAACCGGAGATGAAGGCGAAGAAGAGGAAGAGCGGTTCGCTGCGGATGTCGCCGGCCCACAGGACACCGAACTGCGACAGGCCCTCGATCGCGACCACCATGATCAGCGTCTGCTTCCGTCCGAGCCGGTCGGACACCCAACCGGTCACGCCGCGGCCGGTTCCGTTGATGATGGACATGATGCCCATCGACGAGGCGACCACCAGCGGACCGAACCCGATCTGCTTCGCGAACGGAACCTGGAAGGAGATGCCGAAGATGGACACCCCGGAGCACAGCACCAGGCAGAACCACATCAGCGGGAGCATCCCGGTGCGGATCGCCTCCATCGGCTCGTACTGCCGCACGGCCGGGGGGTTCTTGGACAGCGTCTTGTCGTTGGCGTTCTTGCTGTGCTGGAGCGGGTCGACCTCCTCAGGCCACCAGTTCTTGGGCGGGTCCTTGAAGAACCAGCCGCAGATCGCAACGAACACCAGGACGTAGACGCCCACCCAGTCGAGCACCGTGCTGTAGTTGCCTTCGTCGAAGGAGTAGGTGAACACGAAGATCATCGGTACGGATCCGTAGGCGAAACCGCCGTTGACGAAGCCGGTCTTGCCGCCGCGCCGTTCCGGGTACCACTTGCCGACGATGTTGACGCAGGTCGAGTACACCATGCCGGCGCCCCCGCCACCGAGGACACCGAAGCCCAGGATCGCCAGCGTCACGTTCGGCGCGTAGCTGAGGGCGAAGAAGCCGATCCCGGCCAGGACGGCTCCTGTGAGCATGGCCCCGCGGGCTGTGAGGATCCCGCGTTCTCGCAGCCTTCCCGTCGGGAACGCCACCGCTGCCTGGAAGACCGTCCACACGCCCAGGACCCAGAACGTGTTGGTGGACGACCAGCCGTGCGCCGAGGACAGGACCTCCTCGGCCGAGCCGAAGGCGTATTCCGCGACGCTGATGGCCATCATGGCCACCCACGGAAGCACCACCATCAGCAGACGCGGGCCGCCCAGAAGGTCCCTGGGACTCTCGCCGACCCGGTACACGCGTCCGTTCGCATCCGTGACCTCGCGGTATGCGGGTCGTATGGATGATGCGATTGTCATGTCTTTTCCCCTTGCTCAAGAGACTCGCCAGCGCCCCCTGGTCGGTACTCCATGTGCAGTGCGGGGAGGTCTGGCCCCGGGCAGCGGCGCCCGAGCCGGACCTGTCACGCGGACCGGGCTTGACGGTCCGCGCCATCGAGGGTTGGTCGGCGGCGCAGCGGGGGGCCGCGTCGCCGTGTCGGAAGCGGCGGATGCCGGGCCGCTTCCGCCGAGTGGCGGCGGCACCGCACCATGCTCAGATCACTCCGTTCGACTTGAGCATCCGTAGCTCCTCGTCACCCAGGCCGAGTTCGCCGATGTAGATCTCCTCGTTGTGCTCGCCCAGCAGCGGGGAGGTGGCCACCACCACCGGCGAGTCGGACAGTTTCAGCGGGCTGCCCACGGTGATGAACTCACCCCGCTCGGGATGCGGGACGCGTACGACCATCTCGTTGGCGATCAGCGACTCGTCCTCGATGATCTCCTTGGTCGACAGGATCGGCCCGCACGGGATGTTGTGGGC
>NZ_JBFBBS010000093.1:0-5679 GCF_040682835.1 Streptomyces sp. NPDC051104
TTTCGGCCTTTCGGTCTAGGTGCAACCGTCTGACCTGCACCGATGCCCTGCCACACCCCCGAGAACCCCGCTTAACTGCGGAACGCAGGGAACGGGACTCGGTCCTGGCACTGCTGAACCGTCCGGAGTATGCCGAACTGCCGCCCGCCCAGGTCTGGGCCAGGGAACTGGACGCCGGGAACTACTGGTGCTCGCCCTCGGCCCCGAGTTCGACAGTTGATGGGCATACGGAGGGGTTCGGCGGCGGATCTATGCAGGTGAGAGGCTTCGCGTCTGCCGGAGCGGCTCGAATCGTGCGGGCAAACGGATTTGAGGTGAGTATTGATCTGAGCTTGTGATCTGCCTGATGATGCGGGCATGTACTTGCGGAAGATCCAGCGGCGGAACAAGGACGGGTCGGTGGTGCGCTACCTCCAGCTCGCCCACAATCGCCGCAAGGACGGCACGACCCAGGCCGAGGTCCTGGTCAACTTCGGCCGCGAGGACCGCCTGGACGTCGAGGGCCTGCGCCGTCTGGTCGCCTCGATCAACCGCTACCTCGGCGACGAAGACGACACCGCGAAGACGCTGGGCGCCGAGGAGGCCGGGCCGCTGACAGTGGAGTCCTCCCGGCCGATCGGCGCGAGCTGGCTGCTGGACGGGCTGTGGAAGCTGCTCGGCATCGACGCTGCGCTTGCCTCTCGGGTCGACGGGCGCAAGTTCCGCACCGACGTCGAGCGCACGATCTTCGCGTTGGTCGCCAACCGGGCCATCGCCCCGGCCTCCAAGCTCGCCGCTGCCGAGTGGGCCACCATCGACCAGGTGATCCCCGGCCTGGAGGCGCTGGCCGAGCAGCACGCCTACCGTGCCATGGACCTGCTGGTCGAGGCCGATACCCGAGCCGCCGTGCAGGAAGCGGTGTTCTTCTCCGCGGCCCACCTGCTCAATCTCGAAGTCGACCTGGTCTTCTTCGACACCACCTCCACCTACTTCGAGCGCGACGAGGCCGACGACCCGGACGGCGAGGGCTCCAGCCTGCGCCAGTACGGGCACTCCAAGGATCACCGCAAGGATCTGCCGCAGATCGTCATCGGACTGGCCGTCACCCGCGAGGGCATTCCGGTTCGCTGCTGGACCTGGCCCGGCGGGACCAACGACCAGACCGTGACCACCGAGGTCAAGGACGGGCTGCGGGACTGGCGGCTCGGCCGGGTAGTCACCGTCTGCGACACCGGATTCTCCTCCGAAGCCAACCAGGCCTACCTGCGCCGGGCCGGCGGCCACTACATCACCGGCATCAAGATACGTGAGGGCCCGAAACTCGCCGACCAGGCCCTGGCCCGGCAGGGCCGCTACCAGGAAGTGCGCGACAACCTGCGCGTCAAGGAAGTCCGCCTGGACGGCGACGACGGCAGGCGCTTCATCATCTGCCACAACCCCGCCGAAGCGATGCGCGACGCTGCTCGCCGCGAAGACCAACTCACAGCCGTCACAGAGGAGTTGGTCCGCATCAAGGCCGCCCGCGAGGCGGACGCGAAGAAGACGAAGGCCAAGTCGGCCAAGACCGGCAAGCGCCCCGCGGCCCCTTCGGACGCCCCGCACCGCAAGGCCGAGTGCGCGCTGCGCGACCATCCTGCCCTCGGCCGCTGGCTCAAGCAGCACCCGACCACCGGGCGGCTGTCCATCGACGCCGCCAAGGTCGCCGCCGAAGCCCGCCTGGACGGCAAGTACCTACTGGCTACCAGCGATCCGGACCTGTCTGCCGAGGACATCGCGCTCGGTTACAAGAACTTGCTGGAGGCCGAGCGCGCCTTCCGCACGATGAAGTCGACGCTGGACCTGCGGCCGGTCTACCACCGCCTGGACGAGCGGATACGCGCCCACGTGCTGCTGTGCTGGCTCGCGCTGCTGCTGATCCGCGTCGCCGAGCGCCGCACCGAGCGGACCTGGCCCGCGATCGCAGCCGAACTCGGCCGGATCCACCAGGTCACCCTCTCCGGCCCCGCCGGCAGCCTCCAGCAGACCACCCGCCTCACCGACACCCAGTCCAAACTCTTCAAGGAGTGCGGCGTCCCGCTTCCACCAAAGATGAGCGGCCTCAAGACCTCCGAATAGCCCCTGAACTGGGAAAACGCGCTCCGGAGCCGTGGGCACACGGCCCCGGAGCCCCGTCATGCCCATCGCCGCAGGTCAGCCAGCACTTCCGCCCCCGCCGTATGCCTACCAACTGTCGAACTCGGGCGACGGTCTCTCGGCGGGGGGGGTGGGAGGCGCGGCTGCACTGCATTGAATTCTCCTGTGCGGCACCGCCCGTGGTCTTCCACCGAACGAGCCGAACGCTCTCGGGCGTCGAGACCGCCAGACACTGCCGCGAACGCCGTCCGAGGCAGTCACCAAGGGTCGGCGGTTTGAGCCGGAGACATCGAGTCGTGGCGCCTCTTGGTGGCCAAGAGTTCGTCGTGGGTGCCGTGTTCGACGAGCCGTCCGTGGTGCAGGACGTCGATGCGATCGGCATGGCGGACGCCGGACATGCGGTGGGGGACAGGACGACGGGCTGGTCCGGGGAGGCGAGCCAGCCGTCTCCGTGCAGGTGACACCGGGTCAGTCGCGTCGGGCGAAGGCCGTGTTGCCCGTGACGATGCGGGCGTGGTCGAGTAGGCGATCCTCGATGTCCTGGGCGGTCGCACTGCCGACCAGCAGGTCCATCGCGTAGCCGTCCTCCAGTGCCACGAAGGAACGCCCCAGGGACCAGGCATCGCCGGCCAGCGCGAAATCGCCGCTTTGCTGCCCGACTTCGAGCACCTGACGGTAGAACTGGGTCTGCTGGTTCGCGAAGAGGCGCTGCCGCTCGGCGGCGCCCTTGTTGCGCAGTGCCACGGGGAAAAGCTCGAAGAGCAGCCGGGTGCTCTCCTCGCCTTCTCCGGGCCAGGGCACGCCGGAGTGGATGCAGGCACGCAACCGCGACACCGGACCGTCCGCTGCCGCGATGGCCTCCTCGCGGCTGACGAAGTACGTCGCGGCGCTGCGCTCGAACACGGCGGCGAACAGCTCTTGGATGTCGGCGTAGTAGTAGAGCACCGACGCAGGGGTGACGCCGACGGCCCTGGCGACGTCCCGCAGCTTGGTGGCTGCGGCCCCGAGCTCCACCACGGTCTTGGCGGTCGCGTCGATCAGCTGGGCGCGGCGTTCCGCCTGGTTTCTGGGTCGGGCCATGGACGACATGCTCGCACACCGCCGAATGCCGCTCATATCTCACCTGCGGCGACCCATTGACCCACCTCCATTCGTTAACTAAATTTCGTTTAACGAATCCCCGAATCAGACCTGGTGATCCATGTCCCGTCCCCTCCCTCTCGTGCTGGCCCAGGCAGCCCAACGCACTGCCGACGACCTGGACGGCCTGGCTGCAGACCTGCGAAGGCGGACGACGGGGCTTCCCGCCGCACCGCTGGTCGTGTACCCCGAGCTGCACCTGGGCGGCCCGGTCGGCGGTACCACGCTCGCCCCTGCCGATCTTCCCGAAGCCCTTGCCGAGCCCCTGGACGGCCCGCGTGACCGCGCCTTCGCGGAACTCGCCGGCGACCTCGGCGTCTGGCTCGCCCCAGGCAGCGTCTACGAGCGTGACACCGACGGACGTGTCTACAACACCGCCCCCGTGTACTCCCCGCGCGGCGAACGGGTCGCGGCCTACCGGAAGATCTTCCCGTGGCGGCCGTACGAGACCGTCTTCCCCGGCGCCGAGTTCACCGTCTTCGACCTCGACGGCATCGGCCGCGTGGGACTGTCGATCTGCTACGACGCATGGTTCCCCGAGACCACCCGCCACCTGGCCTGGATGGGCGCCGAGCTGGTACTGAACTTCGTACAGACCTCCGGCAGCGACCGGGCCCAGGAACTCGTGCTGGCCCGCGCCAACGCCATCGTCAACCAGCTCTTCGTCGCCAGCGTCAACTGTGCCGCGCCCGTCGGCACCGGCCGCAGCCTGCTCGTGGACCCGCAGGGCACCGTGCGCTCCGAGGCCGCCGCCGACAGTGACACCACCCTCACCGACGTGATCGACCTGGACGAGGTCGCCAACGTCCGCCGCCTGGGCACTGCGGCGCTCAACCGGCCCTGGCAGCAGTTCCACCCCGGCGACCGCCCCCTCGCCTTGCCGCTCTACCAGGGGCGGATCGACCCTGCCACCTGGGCCGGTGCCACCGCCCCGGCCCCCTTCCCGAGCGACCCCACCGAGATCCGCCGCACACTCGGGGAAGAGAGAATCTCGTGACACATCAGCCCACCCGCATGCGTGGAGACCTCGGACTCCTCTCCGTGGTCGCCTTCGGCGTCGCCTACATGGCCCCCGCCGTCGTCACTTCGATCTTCGGCGTCATCGCTGCCACCAGCAAGGGCGCCGCGCCCACCGCCTACGTGATCGCCACCGGCGCCATGCTGCTGACCGGCCTCAGCTACGCCAAGATGGCCAAGGTCCATCCCAGCTCCGGCTCCGTGTACACCTACGCCCGCAAGGAGCTCGACTCCCGCATCGGCTTCCTGGCCGGATGGGCACTGCTGCTCGACTACCTCTTCCTGCCGATGGTCGCCTGGCTGCTCCAGGCCATCTACCTCCACGCCCAGTTCCCGGCCGTCCCGGAGTGGGCCTGGCTGGTCATCAACGTGGTCCTCGCCACCGCCATCAACGTCATCGGCCTCAAGGTCGCCGACCGGATCAACCGAGTGCTGCTGCTCGGCGTCACCGCCGTCCTCGTCGTGCTTGCGGCGCTCTGCGTCCATTACGGCCTCGGTCACGGCGGCACCCCCGCGGCCGGCCACGCCTTCTGGAACAGCGCCACCAGCCTCTCCGCCGTCACCGCTGCCGCCGCCGTCGCCGCCTACGCCTTCCTCGGCTTCGACGCGGTGAGCACCCTCAGCGAGGAGGTGCGTGACCCGCAGCGCACCATCCCGCGCAGCATCATCCTGACCGTGCTGACCGGCGGCGGCATCTTCGTCGTGATCTCCTTCCTGATGCAGTGGGCCCACCCGGGCGGTTCCTTCCCCGACGAGGACTCCGCCGGGTACCTCCTGTTCACCGACGTCGGTGGAAAGACCTTCGCCGACGTGGCCAACATCGTCAGCATGCTCGGCGGGTTCGCCTCCTGCGTCGCCATCCAGGCAAGCACCAGCCGCCTGATGTTCGTCATGGGCCGCGACGGCGCCCTGCCCCGGCAGGTCTTCGGGCGCCTGCACCGCAAGCTGCTCACCCCGGTCGTCAACGTGCTGATCATCGGCGGCGTCGGCCTGCTGGCCATGAACCTCTCACTCGCCGACGCCACCTCCTTCATCAACTTCGGCGCGTTCCTCGGCTTCACGCTCGTCAATGTCTGCGTGATCGCCTATGCCGTGCGGCAGTGGCGCTCCGGAACCCGTCACTCGGCCGTGCGGTACCTTCTGCTGCCCGCCGCCGGTGCCGCCGTCGACGTCTATTTGATCACTCAGCTCGGCGACACCGCTGTCAGACTCGGCCTCGGCTGGCTGGTCATCGGAATCGTCTGGCTCGCGGTGATCACCAAGGGCTTCCGCCGCCCCGCCCCAGAACTGCGACTCCGGTCCGACGAGGAAGGCGGCCAAGGGCAAGCAGGGCGACGGCCAGGGCAAGCAGAGTGACGGCCAGTCCAGGCAACAGGGAGACGGCCAGACCAAGCAACAGGGCGACGGCCA
>NZ_JBFBBS010000094.1:0-5178 GCF_040682835.1 Streptomyces sp. NPDC051104
AAGGCGGTCCAGAGAACGCTGCAGTCACACGAACGCCCATCCTTCCAGGCATCGGTAACGGCCAGTCACGGCTCCACAACAAGTGGATCAGAACCGAACTACAAGGCCGTTGACAACCCGGAGGGGCGCAAGCGGTGTGGTGGGGCGGCGTTCGGGCAGACGGCCTGTTCAGCGTGCGTGATGGGGCGGCCGGGCTATCGCGCGAGGGCACAGGCCTTGATGCCGAAGCCGCAGACCAAGGCGATCCAGCTGCCGGCCAGGGAGGCGATTGGGGAAAACATGGCCATCTCGTGGACGGCAGCGTTGCTGCCACAGGACCGTGGCAAACCTGATCGTCGCCTCCGGCCGCGACTCGTACAACGCGACCGCGTCCGCCTTGAACTCCGGCGTGACCGGCTTGAAGAGCGGCGCCGCGAGCAGTACCCCGCCGGCCGCGAGGAGTACGAGGCCGACTTGCCGACCACGTGTGCGGCGTTACGCCTACGCCCTCGTAATCGCTTGTGGCTCCCAGCCCTTGGGGCCGACTCTGTGACACCTCTGGTTTGTCCGGGCGTCCGGGGCGGCGCCCCCCGGGTTCGGCTTCCTCGACCACCGTCACCGCGTCCACGCCGCCCACGATCTGGAGAAAAACTTCGCCGAAGTTTGGAGACGATCTCGTCAGCTCGGAAGAACCGATTGAGCCATGGATCCGCCCTGTGCCGCGCCGACCACAGGATCAGTGTGCCATCCCTCGCACCGTTCTCACGCGCTCTCTCGTGCACATCGCCGAACTGTCTGAGCTCCGAGTCGCCCACGGGAGCAGGAAAACCCCGGCGAAGATCGTAGAACCCGACAGTCCAAGAGCCCACGGGCTCCACCATGCTGACCCCTCCGAGCCGAAAGCCGACATTGGCTCAGAGAGTAGAGAAGGCCAAGAACCCGCTGGAGCACCCGACCGTCGGTGAGATCGCCGCCCGGTACGGCAAGACGCCGGCCCAGATCATCCTGCGCTGGCATCTCGAACACGGCCTTCCCGCGATCCCGAAGTCCGTCAAGTCCCACCGCATCGCGGAGAACTTCGACATCTTCGACTTCGCGCTCACGGCCAGTGAGGTCGCCTCGATCGACGCGATCGACACCGGAGTGCGCGGCGGTCCCGACCCGGACGCCCGGCGCAGCTCCTAAAGCGGCAACTGAAGTCAGCTGAGCAGCGGCATGCGCACGGCTGCTGCCTCGAGAAAGGACCTTATGACCAAGCAGTTCAAGCTAGGCGCGTCCATCGGCGTGACGGCAGTAGTCCTTGCTTCCGCGCCATACGCGTCCGCCTCGGCCGGGCAAGCACCTCGGGAGCGGGTCATCACTCATGTGGAGACTGTGACCCCGTTCGACTTCACGGCAGGCGAGGCGCCCGAGAACATCGCCCTGAACCCGGATCGCTCCGTGACTCTTTCCATGCTTGGCGCCCCGGCGGGCAAGCGTCCGGAGCTTGTCCGGATCGCGCCGTCCGGGCACCGTACGGTGCTCGCTGTCGGACAGCGGGGCGACCAGATCACCGGAAACACCCGCGGCAGCGACGGCACCGTCTACTACAACGTGGCATCGGACAACGCCTCCCAAGCCGGGGTATGGAAGCCGAAGCCCTGAGGTCCACATACCTGAAGGCGGTGACGGGAGCCACGAGGTGAGCTGGTCGCCGACCCAGCGCTGCCGCGGGTGCAAAGGGCCCTCACATCTTCTACGGGAACAGCTGCTGATACTTCGCCCGTATCAGTGCATTCGGATCCGCAGACCATAGTGGGTTCTTGTAGGCCGGGAGCTGAGGGGCGGCTCCGACCCAGAACCCTGACCCGCCGTTGTTCAGGATCGTCTTACCGGCCTTTCCTGCCACGACCCAGTCGATCTCTACCGCGTAGGTGCAGAAGCAGGTGGTGTCCTTGGAGGTGAGCTCGAACACCTCGGGATCATTCGGCAAGACCTTGAACGGGAAGGTCACTGGTGGATGTCCTGGGTCCCCAGGACCTCCTGGATCCGCCTCAGCGATGATCGGTGCATTAGGCGTGTCCAGGTCCGTCCAGAACGGCCTGACACTCTCCGCTCCTCCGCACTGTCCATCCTGGACGACGATGCCGGTGCTCGGAGGCGCCTTCCTTTGGAGGACCAGCACCCGCATCCCCATCAGCAGTACCGCTTCGCTGGAAGACGTCTGGGTGGTGATGTCGATGACTCCCGGACCCAGCCGTTTCGCCGCCTCCCGCTGCCCGTGCCTGTACTCGTTCGCTGTCTCGGCGTAGTAAGTCACCCCGGTACAGCTGTCGCTGCTGTAGTCCGCCTGGATCTGCACGTTCGGCGGAAGCGCGGCAGAGCCGGGGTGCAGCGGCCGCGTCACGGGCAGCCCGCTGGGCGTCCCTCCCGGCGAGAGCCCGGAACGTTTCCCTGTGACGGGAGGCGAAGCACCGGCATGCGCTGAACCGGCCAGCCCCGTCCCATACACCGCGTAAGCTCCGCCCGCAGCGAACAGCAACACCAACGCCGTAGCCATCACCATTTTCCGTCCGCGCCGCCGGTGCCCCCGCTCTGCGGCCTCGGACACCGGGTGGTAGTGGATGTGCTGGACGCCTTCGGTCTGAAATGGCCCGTGGAAGGAGTTCTTCCGGAAGTCGATCCGGTCACCTGGCGCTTGCGGCTCGTCGCCCCCATTCACCACGTGGTGCCCGGATGGTTGTGCTGCACGCCCTTGACCTGGACCGGGCCGTGGAAGGTGTTGTGCTGAAACTCAATATGGTCTGCGGCCGCCCGGTCTATGCCCCGCAAGTGCTGGACAGCCTGCTCCAGGTCGGCAGCGAACGCGGCATCGTGTTCGGCGGCGTCCTCCAAAGCGAGCTGGACCCGCTGCCGAGTGCGGTTACTGGGGGCTCCCTGCCCGCTGGCAGCTTCCTCCGTGAGCCGATGCAGCGCAGTGTCTTCCCCGAGCTTCTGTCTGACCAGGTCCTGAAGACGGTCCAGTCCCGCGTCCAGCGCCCGGTCGACCTCCCCATCCGCGCGCTCGCCCACTCGCCGAGCCTTGCGGACACCCCATGCGCAGAGGTACCCGACCACGATCTCGAACCCCGTCACCACGCCCCCTAACCGCCGGCCCTGACGCCGCGACGCTGATGTCAGCAGGAGTCCTGCGCCGGACCAAGCCCTGGGACGAGTTCTCCGCCCCACGCCGGATCGCTATGCCGTACACGCTCGTGAACACTGTGCCGAACGAGCCGATGATGAACAACCCGTTCCATCCCACGAAGGCTATAAGGCTTGTATCGCGACTCATCTTAGGAATGGTCAAGGCCTGTGGATCGGCGCGTTGTACGACTTGTTGGGCGCCTCTTGTGCCGGGCCCATTCTTCGGTGGGTCCTTCAAGCTCGGGTTCCACCAGCGTGATGTTCAGCGTCTCCCGGCTGCCCCATCCGGCGGAGAACGTCCAGCCCGTCCACGGGTGCCCGCTGGCGGCTGGGGACTGCAGGCGCCCGTCGGCATCGAGGCGCCCGAGCTGCAAGGTGCGGGGCGCGGTGAGCGGACCAGTGACGGCGCCGACGATCGCGTCTTGGGTCTCGCGCACCTTGTATTTGCGCCACCCGCGCATCGAAGGCTGATACGGGCTATCCAGCCGCTTGAAGAGCAACCCCTCCAGGCCGACCGCCGTCCAGGTCAACCACTCGGTGACCGTATCCGGATCGGTGGTCGACGGACACAGCGCCCGCGGCGCCACCAGCCGGCGCTCGGTGAACAATTCCTCCAGCGCCGCCCGACGCCTCCGATACGGCCATGCCGTGGTCTCCCGACCCGCCAGCCGCAACAGGTCGAAAACCACGAAGTGGGCAGGCCACTGCGCGGCGAGCCGGGACGCCCCGGCGTCGCGCCGCTTCAGCCGGTCCTGAAGCCGTTCGAACGCCAGCCGCCCGGCCTCCCATACCACCAGCTCCCCATTCCAGCTCAGGGACCGCAGCGGACAAGCATCCACGGTGGGCCGCGGCAACATCGCTGACCCGCTTCGACAGTCCCTGCCACAGGTGGAAGCGGTCGCTGACCTGCACCGCGTCCGGGGCACCGTCGGCGATGCCCTGTCGGTAGACCAGCGAGCCGTCCCGGCAGACCACGTCAACACCGGGGTGTGTCCGCAGCCAGGTGGCCAATTGCTCGGCGTCGCGGCCTGCCCACAGCTCGATCGGCAGCCGGGTGTCGGCATCCACCAGCAGGGTGCCGTAGACGTCCGAGTACAGCGCGAAGTCGTCCACGCCCAACACCCGCGGGGTCGCTGGTGACGGAAGGGGCAAGCACATCAAGTGGAACAGCACGCTGGTCCGCGACAGCGGTACCTGCAGGATCTGCAGGAGCCGGGCGCCGCCACGGCCGGCGAGGAGTACCCCGGCCATCTCCACCAGGTGCTGCAGCAGCGGGCTGCGGCGCTGGTAGCGCGCCGTCAGCCCCTCGACCTGCTCGGCGAACGTCCGCCGACCGCAGCTCGGGCCGTCACAGAACAACCGTCGCACCGACAGCTCGATCACCACCGGTCGGCCACCCACAGCGACATCGGCCAGCGCGCGGCCGTAGCGGCTGTGCACCCGCGCGGAACCGCGACCGCAGTCCGGACACGCCACCGTCAACTCGCGGGTGCGGGCCGCGATGCGGACTACGCCTCCCGCCACCCATACTCGTTCCACCCGCACCGCATCAAGGTGCGGAGACATGATCCATATGAGGTCATCACACTCGCCGACAGTGGCGCTACCCGTGACGGAGCGTAACCGGCGCACGGTGACACACCCCAGCATCACGGAAATCTTGCCAGGGCCACGTTCACGTGTACGCCGATAGGTGAGTCTGCGGTAGCAGATGAGGCTGCCGGCGATAGCGGTGAAGGCTAGATGATCAATTCCAAGGGGTGTCTGCGGAGACGAGAACGAGGGCATCCAAGATCGTTTTGTGATGAACGACCTGGACACCCTCGCGACAGCACTCTATGCGACGACCGACGATCTGCTGAAGGAGCGTCCGGACTTGGCACCGTGGAGGCCAGCCATGGGGATCGCGCCGCAGCTCACGGACGCCGAGCTGGTCACCCTCGCGATGATGCAGGCCATGCTCGGTTTCACCTCCGAGGCCAGGTGGCTCCGGCATGCCCGGGCCCACCTGCGGCACCTCTTCCCGTACCTGCC
>NZ_JBFBBS010000095.1:0-4972 GCF_040682835.1 Streptomyces sp. NPDC051104
GACGCCTCACCGCCCTCCCACACGGCGATCACCGAGTTGGTCGTGCCCAGGTCGATGCCCACTGCCTTGGCCATGAGGAACTCCTCCCGGTGCGGCGGCCTGCGCCGACTCTCCGGATCACGTTCGTTCAGCCACGGGTGGGACCTCCGCCGGTGGCCTGCAGCGTGCCGATCAGCCGTACAGCCTCGTCCACGATGACCTCGTACCGGCTCGGCTGCATCGAGCGGAGCGAGGCGAAATCCCGGCGACCGCCCTGTAGGGCGTGCAGCAGCATGCCGAACACGCGCCGACGATCGCTCCCAGGACCAGCCCGTACAGGGCGGTGAGCAGGGCGGAGACGACGGGGTCGAGCCAGTTCACAAGGCCGAAGAGCCAACCGATCAGGACATCGGGGAGCGCACTGCTCGCCGCTCTGGGAAGGGCCGCCCTGCCGTAGCCCGTGCCCGTAGTCCGTCCGGCCGATCACCTGCTCGACCAGGCGCACGTCCTGGCCGATGGTCGCCGCCCTCTCCACGGAAAACCCATGGTCAGAGAGGTGGTCAACGGCGCGTTCGGCTTCCCGGTACGTCTTGTACGAGGCAACCGGCCTGCGATGCTGCTCGGTCATCGCTCAGGTCCTCCCTGCCGGTGCGCACGGAGGGTTTCGAACACGCTCCAGGGTGGCGAGCCGAGCAGCTCCACGCCTGCTCACGTCAGGTCAAAGAACAACGGAGCCCGTCGCCCCGCGAGCACGAGACGAAGAATCCGGACGTCTCGGGTAGGTTGGTGGGGGAGGCAACAGGAGGGCCGCTGTCACCTCTCCGAGGGCTGGGCGAAGGGAGCAATCCCATGGCTGGCTGCTGGGCCCGGAACGTGTACCGACGCTGTCCCGACCGGGATGGCAGCCTTCCACGGGGCCGTCCGGGACGGTACTCCACGACCTTGCGGAGAGGGTCCCGCCCGCCCCTTCCCACCCCGGCCGATCCGACATCCCACGAACTGCCGGCAGTCTGCCGCGCCCTGTTCGACACCCGGGACGAAGGCGAGATCCTGCGCCTGGCCATGGACCACGTGTCCGCCGTCGGCCCGTACAGAGCCGAGGCCGGATACCTCAGGGTGGGCAGCCATCTGGTCCCCGGTCCGCAGGTCGGGCGGGGCCATGCGTCAGCCGTCGACCGGACGGTGCGAGAGCTGACGGGGCGGGACGGCCGCGTAACCGTTCCCGGCCGGTCCTGGGGCCGGGCCCTGGCCCTGCGCGGACCCGGTGGACTGTACGGCTACCTCGTGGTGACGTCTCGCTCCCGGCCCACCGAGGCCCAGCACGTCCTGCTCGCCACGCTCGTACGCCTGACCGCCGCGGCCCTGTCGGTCGCCGCCGCGCACCGCCGCCAGCGGGAAGACGCCCTGGAGCTGCACCGACTGCGACGGGAACGGGCAACCCTCCAGCGGCAGCTGGTCTCCGTCGTGGTCGAGCTGGGATACCAGCGGGCCCTGCACGAGGCCCTCGCCGAGGTCGCGGCCTCGGGCGGCGGCGAGGAGGCCATCACCAGCGCACTGCATGAGCTCACCGGACTCCCCGTGCTGGTGGAGGACCGCTTCGGCCGACTGCGGTCCTGGACCGGTCCCGGCCGGCCCGACCCCTATCCGGAACCGGACCCCGCACGCCGTGAGGAGATGCTCCAGGCGGTCTCTCGCAGAGGCGGACCTGTGCGGATCAAGGACCGGCTGATCTCCGTGGTCCGCCCTCGCGGTGAGGTCCTCGGCGTGCTGGCCCTGGTCGATCCCCGGGACGAGGCCGACGAGTACGCCGTGTTCGCATTGGAACACGCCGCCACGTCACTCGCCCTGGAGCTGTCGCACCTGCGCCATCTGGCGGAGGTGGAGCTGCGACTGCGCCGCGAACTGGTCGACGATCTTCTGGCGGGCACGGACCAGGCGAGCGCCTACGCCCGGTCCGAGGCGTTCGGACACGACCTGCACCGCATCCAGTACGTGGTCGTCGTGCAGTGGCCGAGCCGGGCGGCGGACGACTCTTTCGCGCGGACCGTGGACCGGGCGGCTTCGGCCGTGGGCATGCCGTCGCTGGTGACCCGGCGCTCCGACCACGTGGTCCTGGTCGCCGACGGCAGGCCCCACGACCACGCCTTGTACGAGACGCTCACCCGGGAGACGGGAACACCGGACGGGACGATCGGGGTGAGCGCCCGCTGCGACACCCCGGACGGTATCCCCGGCCGCTACCAAGAGGCACTACGTGCCCTGGAGGTACGCCGACGGTCCCGAAGGCGATACGGCACGACGTTCTTCGACGATCTGGGCCTCTACCGCATCCTGGGGCCCGGAATCGAATACCGGGAACTTGAGGCGTTCGTACGGGAATGGCTCGGACAGCTCATCGACTACGACGGCCTGCACCGGACGGCGCTCGTGGAGACCCTGTCCCGGTACTTCGACTGCGGCGGCAACTACGCCGAGACCGCCGAATCACTCGCGATCCATCGCAGCACGCTCCGCTACCGGCTCCAGCGCATCCGCGAGATCAGCGGTCATGACCTCACGAACGTGGAGGACCGCCTCAACCTGCAGGTGGCGACCCGGGTGTGGAAGATCATGCTGGGCGGACCTGGTTGAGACACCCACGCACCGTGGGGCCCGATCCGCTGTCCCACGCGCCTGGGGAGCAGGCTGTCCCACCGTCGCATTGGCTCAGGTGTCACTCAGACGGCCGGCAGCGGTTCGAAGGCGATGGCCTGCCGCACATACACCATGAGTGTCCTGCTCCGGGCGTTCGCGGCGGGACCTCGGGGACGGCATGCCGGGCGGGATCGCGTACGCGCTCCAGAAGGGCGCCCTCGCCTCGATCAGGCGTTCGCTGTCCCCGGCCCTCGCCGAGCACGCCGTCACCGTCAACACGGTCAACCGGGGTCCCGAGGACACGGACTACCTGACCGGTGACGCGTAGGCCGTCGCCGCGCGGTTCCTGCCGGGCGCTGGGGCATGCCCGACGATCCGGCCCGGCTCATCGCCTGGCTCGCCACGGACGAGGCGGCCCGGACCACCGGTCAGGTCATCGGCTCGGAGGGCGGCTTCCGCCGCTGACGGCCGGACCCGGCGGAGATCCGGCCGTCCAGGCGCGATCAGAGGCGGGACAGTTCGTCCACCAGGTCGTCCAGGCCCAGTGAGCCCTGTGAGAGCGCCGCCATGTGCCAGGCCTTCGCGTCGAAGGCGTCGCCGTGGCGCTCCCGGGCCTTCTCGCGGCCCAGCAGCCAGGCCCGCTCGCCCAGCTTGTAGCCGATCGCCTGGCCCGGCATCGACAGGTAGCGGATCAGCTCGCTCTCCACGAAGTCCGCCGGACGGCTGCTGTGGGAGCCGAAGAACTCGTGCGCCAGCTCCGGCGTCCAGCGCTCGCCCGGGTGGAACGGCGAGTCCGCCGGGATCTGAAGTTCCAGGTGCATGCCGATGTCGACGATGACCCGCAGCGCCCGCATCATCTGGGCGTCCAGGTAGCCGAGGCGCCGCTCCGGGTCGGTGAGGAAGCCCAGTTCGTCCATCAGGCGCTCCGCGTACAGCGCCCAGCCCTCCGCGTTGGCGCTGACGATGCCCACCGTCGCCTGGTAGCGGGAGAGGTCGTCGGCCACGTGCGCCCACTGTGCGAGCTGGAGGTGGTGGCCGGGGACGCCCTCGTGGTACCAGGTCGAGACGAGGTCGTAGACCGGGAAGCGGTTCTGCCCCATCGTCGGCAGCCAGGTGCGGCCCGGGCGGGAGAAGTCTGCGGAGGGAGCCGTGTAGTAGGGCGCCGCGGCGCTGCCGGGCGGCGCGATGCACGACTCGACCTTCCGCACCCGCTCGGCGAGTTCGAAGTGCGTGCCGTCCAATGCGTCGATCGCCTCGTCCATCAGCCCCTGCAGCCAGGCCCGGCCCTCTTCGACGCCCTCGATGTGGGTGCCGTGCTCGTCCAGGTGAGCGAGCGCCACCCACGGGGTCGCGGCGCCGGGCAGGACCTTCTCGGCCTCCTTCTTCATCTCGCCGAGAATGCGGTGGTACTCCGACCAGCCGTACGCGTACGCCTCGTCGAGGTCCAGGTCCGTCCCGTTGAAGTAGCGCGCGAAACGGGCGTAACGCTCACGGCCGACCGTGTCCGGCGCGCCCTCGATCGTCGGCGCGTACACATCGCGCATCCAGTCCCGCAGCTCCGTGACGGCAGCGGTCGCCGCGCGGGCGGCCTCGTCCAGCTCCGCGCGCAGCGCGTCGGGGCCCTGGGAGGCGAAGCCCTCGAACCAGCCGCGGCCCTGGCCGTCCTTGTCCGACCATTCGGTGAGCTGCTCGATGAAGGTCGCGGTCGGGCGCGGACCGGCATGCAGCTTGCGCTCCAGACCGAGGGCCAGGGAGTCGCGGTAGCCCTGCAGGGCGGCCGGCACGGCGCGCAGCCGCTCGGCGACCGCCGCCCAGTCCTCCTCCGTCGCCACGGGGGTGATGGTGAAGACGTTGCGCACGGAGTGCACCGGGGACGAGAGGTTGCTCACCGCCCTCAGGCCCTCGTCCGCCTCGTGCACGGCGAGCTCGGCGGTGATCCGCTCGCGCAGCAGGCGCGCGCACCGGCGCTCGATGTCACTGTCCGCGCCCGGTCGGCGCTCCGCCTCGTCGAGCCGGGCGAGCGTCTCCCGCGCCAGCTCGGCGAGCGCCTCCTGGCCCGCGGGCGAGGTGTCGGGCAGCTTCCTCGAACTCTCCTTCACACCGAGGTACGTGCCGGTGACCGGGTCGAGGGCGACGAGGTCGTCGACGTAGGCGTCGGCGACCTCCCGGGGCAGAGGGCTTCTGGTCGTGTCAGACATGCGGACAATCCTCATACGGCCAGGTGCTGCGCGTCACGCGGATTCAGCGCTCGGCTTAGGGTCCTTGCACTAGGCCCGTTCTTCGCAGGTGAGGATGGATGGGTCGAGGTACCGAGGTCTGGTCGGGTCGACGTTCAGGAGTTCGAGGAGTTGGGCTTGGA
>NZ_JBFBBS010000096.1:0-4760 GCF_040682835.1 Streptomyces sp. NPDC051104
GTCAGCGGCTCTGAGAAGAAAAAATTTGGACCTTTAGCTTATCTAAAAGATGCTTATAAAGTTATCCGCTATAATAAAACCTATCGAATTAAAGTAAAATATAATGGAAAAACCAAGTCATTAAGAACAAAACTATTATTGATTACAATGACAGATACAATTGGTGGAATGCAAGCTTTGGCCCCCAAAGCTAAAGTTGATGACGGACTTATCCGTGTTTATTCATTAAAAGAAATCAATTTATTTAATATCCTTTTTCATTTGAACAAACTTCGTCGAGGAAAATTTGATGATTTTCTTGAAATGACTCATTTTGATACTGACCATTTAGAGATTCTCACACATTCAAAGAAAAAGAAAGATAATCCATATTCAAGAATTGATGGGGATAAAAGTGATCCGCTTCCATTAGATATCAAGGTTTATCGAAAAGCACTGACAACCCTTGTTCCTAAAAGTGAATAAAAGGCTGTCAGTAAATAATAGAAATAAAAAATCAGACCTAAGACTTATGATATAAAGTCTGTGTGAGCCTGATTATAAAAGGGTTTGAGAGCTTCTTATGAAATAATGTTACGTTTTTTGCTACGCTTGGTTTGAATGATTAAGGTATTTTTCAAATAAGCTGAGTTCATTTTTAGCTGTTTCAGGTTCAAGATGAGCGTAGATATCCATAGTCATTTGTAATGTTGAATGACCTAGCCTAGTTTGGATTGCTTTATAACTCATTCCAGCACTTAAACAGAGTGTAGCGTGAGTATGTCTAAAGCCGTGAAAGCCGATATTTGGTAGGCCCACATTCTCAAAACAATCAAGTAAAGTATTTCTAAGTAGTCGACTATTAAGCACAGAGCCATTGATATTTGGAAAAAGCAAAGGCTGATTAGGATTTCCATATTTGAGGAACTCTTTTTTTATTTCAAGCTGTCATTTAGATAAAAGATTTAGTGTAGATTTATCTATATCTATTGTTCGGTTACTTGTTTCTGTTTTGGTAGAAAATTGAATTTGATTGCTGTCATTTACCGTTTTTGATACCGTAACAGTTCCCTGTTTGAAATCAATATCAGACCAGCTCAATGCAACTGCTTCGCCAATTCTGAGACCGGTTGAACCTAGAAAAGGTAAAAGATTTCTTAATAGCCGCATTTTCCATTGAGGGGAAGCCTGATTATCTAAATAATCAAATAAACTTTGAAGTTGAGATTTAGTAAAAAACTTGATCTCTTTTTTTGTAGATTCTACTTTGACATTAGGCATCAGAACAGTTAAACATGGATTAGATGAAATAAGACCATTTGAAATAGCATACTTCATAATTCTATTGATTATAGTATATAATCTCTTATAATCGCTCATTTCGCCTTTTTTTCGTGCCTGACGCCCGTTTAAAGGTTTACTAGCGATAGTTGCCCATATATTAATTTGATGCTGTAAAATGGCAGTTGTGAGTTTATCTATCTTATACTTCCCAAATGCTGGGATAAGATATAATCTTAAATTTTTTTCTGTTTGCTTGACAGTTGCTGATTTTTTATTTATTTTATAAAAATCAAACCATGCTGCTGCAACTTCATCAAAAGTTTTTAAGACTTTAATTTTTTTAGTACAACCATTTTTTATGAACTCATTTTGAAGACGTGAAAGTTTAACTTTTATGTCTTTTTTTGTACGCCCAGTAATGGAAGTTCGAACTTGCTTACCTGTCAGCACATCAGTACCGATATAAGCGCCACGGAGAATATAGCGTACTTCTCCGCTTTTTGTTTTGTATTCTTTTATATTTAGTTTGTTCATGTTGATTTGTCTTTCTAGCACCGCCCAGTACGCAAAAGTCAAAACATGAATGTTGATTTTAAAAGTGTAGGAAGTTAAAGTTCATTTTCATTAGAATCTTTACGACGATAATCTTGCCACCTTTTTTTTAATTCGGCTTTAGTGATGCCATCTTCGAGGGCAAAGTAATTTTCAGGGTTCTGTATTTGTTTTTCTAGTAATTGCTTCTTTAATTGAAAAACTTTTTTTCTGTGTTTCCAAATGAGTAGTTGATCTATTTGTGCATTGGCTAGTTTAAATTCATCAGAATAAAAATAATCAGCTTTTTCTTTATCATCAAAATCAATCGTGGGAGAGCTATATAAATAACTATCAATTGTAGAAATCATTTTGTCTAATTCAGGAAGAAGTTTTTTAGCCATTTCTGTGCGTAGAGCAAGAGTATTGTAGGTAGTGGATACAGGGTTTCCCTTATAATCTTTAATTATTTCCGCTGGAACTTCAACGCCGTAATTTTCCTTGGCAGATGTTTGTATTTCATTAATTTCGTCTTGATATGTTCTAAAATCACTAGTTCCCATAATATAGCTAGTCGTAACGTCAAAGTAATCAGCTAAATCTTGCCAAACTTTGAAATCACGAGGAGAACGTTTTCCAGTTTCATAATTAGTCAGCATACCTTGAGAAATTCCTATTGCTTTTGCTACGGTGCTTTGAGTAACACCTTTTTCAATTCGTAGCTCTTTAATACGATTTAAAGCTTTATATACTTCGTTTGCCATATTTTTACCTCTTTATCATTATACAACATTTTGGTAGTTATTTAAAATAAAAATTTCAATTTTGAAGTATATCACTTGACACTTCGAAAATGAAGTATTATACTATTGTCTAGATACTTCAATTTTGAAGTATCTAGAAAGAAGGTGAAGTAAAATAATGTATTTAACATCAGAAATTAAAACTGCTCTACGCAAAAAACGAGGAGTGCTAGATTTAACAAAAGGTGAAGCTGCCAATCAGCTTGGTATTAATCGTCTTACTTATGGACGTCTTGAAAGCCCAACACGTAATGAGAAAGTACGTCAGAGTACATACGAACGCATTACCGAGTGGCTCGCTAAGGACTATTAAAAAAACGCACCGCCCAGTACGTTGAAATTGAGAACAATGAAGTCAGTCGTTGAGATACGATATTGCGTATTAAACGCTAGAAAGAAATTTAATAATGAAAGACTTAGCATTTTTAACCAGTCCTGACATGAGTAAAGCGGAAGTTGTGACTAACCATATCGTTATTGCTGAATATGCAGGAATCGAAAGGACATCGTTACGTTTACTCATCAATAAACATAAAAAAGATTTTGAGCAATTCGGTAAGTTGATATTTGAAATATCGACCTTGCCAGATAGTCGAGGTCAAAAAGTAAAAATCTATCAACTTAATAGAAATCAAGCCATGTTGATGATTACTTATCTGGATAATACAGAAGTAGTTAGAAATTTTAAAATCGCTCTTGTAAAACGATTTGATGAAATGGAGAAGGAACTCTATGCAAGAAAAATTGCAAGAGCAGTTGAAAAGCCGAAAGGAATTACTCTTCATCAAGCTATTTCTGAGTGGAATCATTACTCACGACATGGTAATACATGGCATACGATTATTAGAAGTTTGCTTGCTACAACAGTAACAGGACTGACAAAGAAGCAAATTCAAGCTAGAGATACTGACTGGCGAAAAGAAAAAACGCTCCTAGACCTCCTTGATTCGGTGGAAATGGAACGTTACAAAATGCTTGAAAGTATCGCAATAGCCATGATTGAAGCTGGTTCCGATTACGAACCACTCAAAGTTGCTATTAAAGCAACAATGACAACAAAAAAAGTCCACACCGACCAAAGTAGAGACTTTTAAACTATAAGTAAGGCAAGCTCTTCATGAGTTTTGCTTTACTCAAATTATAACATATTTGAGGAGAAACACAAATGACAGAATTTATAACCATTGATGAAGCGAAGCTATTATTCACACAGTGCTTAGCAAAATCGAGACACCACATTGAAGTGGATGATGTCACTGACAAACTTTTTGATGGTAAAAGCGTAGCTACCTTTACTTTTATGGGGAATGGCTATCAAGTGGAATTGGAGGCTTAAAATGCAATCATCTACTTTCAAAATAGAAGATTTAGAGAAAGCACGAACTTTTGAAAATAAACATTTTTTAATTCTCTCTGTAAAAATGAATTCTGAAATTGGACATCAAGTTTTTTTAAAAAGCATAAAAAACAAAAAAACAGTAATTATTTTCAATCAAAATAAAGCTCCTCTTTGTATCAAAGTATCTCATGAGTTTGCACAAAGTTGGAAACTGAAAAAACAAGCTGAAACTAAGAAAAGAGATAAAGTATGAAATTTATAAAAATGGACGTTATAAGCACAGAAATACTACCTACTTGGTTGGTTAAACCTAGTCGTGCTGAAGTAAGAAAAATATTAATTGTCAATGAAACTAAAGCCCCAAAGTTGCATATAAGACTTAAACGAGGAGGGAAATCATGAGCATCTTATCATTTGAAGCAGAGCAGGAACTGACTCAATCAGTATTAAATCGTGTTGATAAATTAGTTGAGGCAAGAGTTGAACAAAGTCGTGAGTTCCCATATGTGCAACAAGCTGAATTATTGAAAGAACTGAACATTTCAACCACATATTTAGCTAAACTTCGGGCACACGGATTAAAGCAGGTGATTTTAGAAGATGGAGATCGTACTGTTTGGTATAAAAAAAGTCAATTGGAATCCTTGATGGATTCATTGGCTGAATAGGGGGAAGAAGTGACAGAAGTTAAAACTGATTACGGAGATTTGGAAAAACAACGCAAAGCATGGGAACGGTTAGAAAATAATCTAAAAAAGGTGATTGATCTTCCCTGGGAAAAATTTGGAAACATTGATGGCGCTAAGATTCCTCAAAGTCTTGAT
>NZ_JBFBBS010000097.1:0-4709 GCF_040682835.1 Streptomyces sp. NPDC051104
GATAATCAGCACTGTCATTAATTTCAACGCCGGCTGACCCCGCCTCTATCAGCAAAGCTGAAATGGCCTCTCCGGCTTCCCGACTGATTTTTATTGTGATTGAATTCCAATTATTCATTTATTTCATCTTTCTTTCTATGGTTTATCTCGGCCTACAAAAGAGTTCTTTCCCAGTAAGAAACCAATCGCTCGCCTAACATTTCGCTCGATAGCTTCTTCTGTTTTCAACCTCGCAATATAACGATTAATTTCAACTTGTTTAGAGGGAATTAATTGGTCAAATACTTTTTTTGCTTCCGGATTTTTGGCTAATGCTTCACTTAAAACTTGTGGTTGTTTGACAATTCGTGGCTCTGAATCATAGGAAATTGTAAAATCAAAGATTTCCCCGATTCTTTTAGGCGAATTTTTCAGCATCGTCGTATTGACATATAAGCGCCAATCCCCTTTGAAAAACATTAGATTTTGCTGATAAGTTTTTTCATTAATCTGACCACAAATAGGAATGGGCGATTTTTCTCGTCCTGAATCCTGAAATATTTTCTGCAAAATATCTGGCGGTACAGCCACAAAGGGATTGATACCGATAATTTCCAGTTCAGCTTGAAAACTATAACTTTTCATAGTGCCCTTAAAGTCCTCTTTCCTGTCAGTAAAGTCTACAGGAGAAAATAAAAGAATCAAAAGACCTAGTTTGCATTTAAACAATGGTCAAAATACTGTATCTATTTTCTACGGTGGAGTTAATAAAAAAGCTGAAAAAACTGACGATGGAGAAGATAAAGAAGTAGTTACATTAAAATCAAGTAAAAGTATTCCTCGTTTTGTCAATGTGATTTTAGATTATCTATTTGGAAAGATTGCTTTGCATCATGGATATTTATATGATATTTCAACCTCACAATTCAAACGATTGTCAGAGATGGATATTGCTCATGAATATAAATTAGGCAAGCGTTCTGACTTCACAGCTAGTGAAGTTGTAGAAATTATATCTTTTATAGATGAACAGATAAAGCTAAAACCTCTTAAAGAAATAAAAGCATCGATTATTGCTTGTCATGACTTTCAAATGGATCTGCATCAAAAGAAAATTTTAAAAAATTGTTCTATCAAAGACAATGAATGTTACTTTAAAGTGTTTGATTGTCAGCTCTCTGATGTAATTGAAATGTCAATCTTGAACGCTAATTACTTAGGAATGGTGATAGATGATGTAGACAGCTTGCATAATGCGCAACTACAGCCAATCTATCAAATGCTGGTGGCATGTCGTGAGATTACTAAGACAAGGTTCTTTGTCAGTAAATCTGGGACACGTACTGGTAAAGGCTTGCGTCATAAAGTAATTTCATCCATTTTTGATACGAAACATGTCAACCTAGACGAACTCTCAAATAAGGCAACGGCCGCAATGGCTTGGGCTGGATTTGATGGAGGGGAAATGTTACTGGTGACTGAATCAGGAGAAATTGGAAAGAGTTTAGAACGTTATTTGAAAATACTGGCTACTGAAAGCACATATCGTGGTCGAGGTATTGGCCAAAACTATGCGGATATTAATCTGACTGGTGTACTGTCTATTGATTCAAATGAAAAAGTATTATTTTCTTCTGAAATGAATAGCAGGGCTGTGAACATTGCTTTTAAGAATCGTCCAAAAAGAGAGACTGATAGCGAACGTGAATCAATCTTTGCACCCTACTGGGAGGCTTTCACTGAACAGCGAGTATCTGAGACCAGTCGAGAAGCAACGGCGCTTGCAGGAGTGGCTGCTTTATATTCTTCATTTGTCTATTGGAGACAGAATAAATTTAAGTTCAATTTCAAGCAAGTGGAAATGGATAACTTCAGTAGTGATCACTTTGATTTTGACGATGTGCAAATTTATATTATCGAGGAACACATCAAAGGGAACAAGACAATAATCAAAACGGATGAGGTTCAGAAGCTATTGAAAGAAACCTATTACGGTGCTGGAAGTCCTAAACGAAGAAAAGAAGCTCTTGATATTATTGGATATTTTGAAACGGTTCGTACATTTCCAACTTTTGAAGGAAAAAGAAAATCTTTTCGTGTTATTGCAATTGGTAACCCTCAACGTACTGCAAAAGCAGTTGAAGCATTTCTTGAAACAATGTATGAACCACCATAAAAGTGTAATTTAGTTACAAATAGTTATGTTTTTTTGATACTCATAAACAGCTATATAAAAGGATAGTTACAGAAAATACGCAAAATACACTTTTAATATTGAGTAAAATAGTAATTTATTATAAAAGAGTTTGAGTTAATTATACCAATTATGGATACTAGATTTTAATATTCTATATTATATAAAGGAAAAATGTGTAATTAATGTATTTATCGTAACTATGGCTTTATAACAGGGTTTTGAGAGGTTTTAAAAGCGTAATTATTCATAACTATTTTCTTAAATAATATGTAACTATTGTGGTGATTTTAGAAACCAATAGTTAGCAAATGAAAAAAGCTATACCAATTTAGAAAAAGAGGTTTGATAATGAGCTTTAATTTTACAAAGACAGTAGTCTTTACAGTCAATGAAAAAATGCCATTTAATATTCCTTATGATGAAGAGGAATTTGAGAAATTTAGTCATGCACTTTTAGTTGATAAAAATGCGGAGTGGCTAGGTGGCTATTTATTTAACATAAAAAATATTGTTTCAATAAAACGAGTTTAAACATAGGGAGATAAAAAAATGAGCGACAAAGTAATTATGGTTTACACAGTAAATGATGCATCAGCATTTGTCTTTAATCAGACACTGGATAATATGAAAGTCATTGGCAAATGGCAAGATGACCCTGACCAGTTATTTAAACTAGGCACTACCGTATTTAATGGAAGTCATGTTGTGGCGATTAAAGTCGCAAAACGTGGGCCACTTGGTACAGTACCAGAATAATAAAGGAGAAATAATGAGGGTAAGACACCCACCAAAATCAGTTGTTTTAACTAACTTATAAAAACAGCTATCAACCTAATAAACATAGGGAATTACAGGAACTATCAATAGTTCCGATTATAATATATATTTACTAACAAATAAATACAGGAGAAACCACAATGAAAACATTTGAAGAAATTGAAGCAGAACTTATCAATCAAAAGGACGGTAATTTATTGGAAATTGAGAAGTTTAAAAATAATAAAGAAAAAGCGGAAAGAGCCTTAAAAATCGCTAATGATGAATTAATCAAAGCCGAGGAGATCGCTGACTTAGTAGCTTATGATAAAGCAAAGGGGGATATATGGACATCACAACACGCTATTGAATTGTATCAAAAACAGTTAGACAAATTGGAAAGCACTCCATTAGTGACCAAAGATGATTATAATCAATTGGTCTCAGATATTGAAAAGGCTGCCGATAAGTTACAAGATGAGTTGAATATTAAGGGCGCTAAGCTAATGGCAGAACTCAAGTCATTGGCTGATGAATCTAATGCGGTCTACCATAAAGCTGATGAGTTGTTACGTATTGCGCAGTATGATGTTTACAAAGACGCCGATTGTTTAGTAGCGTCAAACGGTACCAGAATAACGCGAGCGGTAGAGTATAAACGAAACAACTCAGTCCGAAATGTTTATAACTTTAAATATCTTGGCAACACATTTCTTGATGATATGAACGCATAATAAAAGGGGGGGACACCATGACAGAAACAATCAAAGACAACAGCCAACAACATACAGGCAATTGGGTTGAGGACATCCGAAAAGGCGCAGAGATTGAACGCAAAGAACTAGAGGAGACGAGCAGACAGCGGAGCAAAGAAGCCTTTGACAAGATGAGAGATAAGGCGAACGCCGAACGTGATGAGATTAATGGATTGATGAAACAAGTTGCCGAAAGAAATTACAATGATAATAAGTTAAAGCGTGACAAAGAAATTGAAACTGCTAAACAAAAAGCTATGCAACAGATTGAATCTGAATATGAAAGCAAGCACGGAGTCGATACCGACAAGACGGAACGAGAAAAGCAAGCATGGAGCAACTTACTAAAAGGTTTATAATTAATAAAAAAATATTTATATTAATTTATTATTTATTAATTTTATTTTTTAAATCTGAAAATATTTTTAAAGAAACTATGGGGGCATAGCCCCCTCCCTCTGGGTCAGCTCGTACTTCACGCCGTCACTGTACATTTTTTCTCGTGTATGTGTTTAACAAGCAGAAAGGAGGAAGAAAAATGAGCGTTATTCGGTGCAAAACTTGCAAAAATTTGTTCAATACCGCCAAGCAAGAAAGATATTGTAGCGAAGAATGTAGAAAAGAAGCTCGTAAGAAAGTTCGTAAAAAATGGGAAACAAAGAATCCTGAATATATGAAAAATTATATGCGAGGATATCGTGAAAAATAGCCTTGTAAGTTTAGTTTCATCGCAATACAAAATATAAAACAAATAAAAAGTCCCCAAAAGGGCTATGATATAATAGTAGTTAAGAAATCAGTTTTTAAAGCCCGTTCTCAGCGGGCTTTTTTGTTATAAATTTTAGGACTAATAATAAAGGTGATACTTACAAGTGTCACCTTGGACCTTGGATGATATGAACTTTAATATATTAATAGAAACGTGTTTTTAGTTAAAGTTGTATGTTGCTCAATTCCCTGTTTTTTATCTTTATGTTATAATTTTGACGAAGGGAAATAGTCTATGAGGAATAATAATTTTT
>NZ_JBFBBS010000098.1:0-4695 GCF_040682835.1 Streptomyces sp. NPDC051104
GCCTCTGGAACGCAGCGCCTCGCGTCCGCCCGTCCTCCAGGCACGGCGCCACTGGTAGACCGACTTCTCACTCACCCGTAACTCCCGGGCGATGCCCGGGACTTCCGCGCACTCCTCGAAGAGGTCAACGGCCCGCATCCGTAGCTCTTCCCGACGCCTGCGCTGCTCGGCGGTCAGCCCGCCCCCATCCGGATACCGCATGCCTCCGGCGTACCAGCCTGGACGGACCGCGTCACCGGTCACGACACAGATCCAGACCCCGAAACGCCGAAATCAGTAACGCCAGCCTCCGCAGCGCGCGTCGCCCACCTTGTGCCCAGCTTCTACGCAGCATCGCTGTTTGAGCGGCCCCGCTCGCCCGTCCCGGCCCCTGGCCGCGCGCGGTGCTCCTCCTCGCCGCGTTCGGCCTGGCTCCGCGCGCCGTCGTGCTGGGCCCCCGGGCAACGGCCCACCAGGTTCCGGTATCGGCGCCGGACGCAGCGCCCGCGGCGGGCCCAGAGCTTCACACCGCCGGCCGCGCCCCGCAGCACACCGATCGGTACGGCGTGCGACCCCACGTTGTACGCGCTCTGGCGGGGCCGGCCTTCCTCTTGCTGGTCATGGGGCAGAGCACTGCCTCCGCAGGGCCGGCCGGAGCGGCGAGCACGCGGTTCCGCTCCCCGGAAAGGAGGCGCGGCCTTGCGGAGAATTCCGGGGGAAGTGCTGCCGCAATATCTGCCCCCGTCTTCCAACGGCATGCACCGGCCCGGTGCAGGTTGCTACGAGGCCTTCACGACCTCCGGCCCGTCGGCCTCGCTCGGACAGTGCGTGACGCGAGCGTGACCGTTGCAGGCGGCGACCGTTGACTTCACGTGTCCGCCACACGGCGGCTGACGGCGGAAGACCCCAGGCTGTCATGGCCCTCACCTAATCCCGGGGTCCTCCGTCCTCCCCAAGGCCCCGTCCGGCACGTCGCTCTACTGGTCGCCGCCCGGGCTGTCGTCTTCGTCCTGGCTGTGCTATTCGAGCCAGCGCTGGGCTCCGGTGTTCTGCCACATCACGCCGCGCTGGATCTGCTCATGGGTCAGGCCACTCTCCAGGGCCAGGTTTTCCTCGCTGACTCGCTCGAGATGCCGTCGCAGCACGCGGGCGATCTTCCCGGCCCATAGTTCGGCGACGTCCACGAACGGGCTTACCCCTCACCTCTTGTTCCCGCCCCGCGTTGCCGGTTGCAGCTCCATGCCGTTGGTGCCGGGCTGGAGCTGGTATCGGGGAAGGGATGCGGCATCGATGCTTCGGAACCCCCGGCCTTGGTTGTCCAGGATGCTGCTCCCGTTCTTGCCGTCGGCCACCCAGTCGAGGACCACCGTGAAGGTGCAGTCGCCGGCGCATTCCTTGGTGACATCGAGTTCGAAGACCTCTGGATCGGTCAGGGAGATCTTGTAGGGGAAGTTCACCGCTGGGGAGGTGACTTTGCCCGTGTAGTCGTCGACGGCGGGCTTGGCGGTGAAGGTGGGCGGGGTGGCGGACAGGTTGACGTCGAAGTGGCGCTGGGTGACTCCTCCACCGCACTGGCCGGTCTGCACGACGATGCCGGTGGCCGGCTTGGGATGGCGAGCGGTGACGTTGATGTGCATGCCGGTGAGGATCACGCTCTGCTGCGTACGGCCCTGAACGGTGACCTGGATTGGCGGGTTCAGGTCGACGGCCGCCTGCGGGGCCACTCCTCCGGGCCGGACCTGGGAGAGGTACTGCTTCGCAGTCCCGTCGAACCACCCCGAGGAACACATGGCGGGGAACGTGGACGCCTGAACGGCGATGGGGGGCTGGCCAGTCCACTTGCCGGGGTCGGCCGACGTACCGGCCGGGGAGCCCGCTGCGGCGACGGACTGCGCTTGTGCCGCTCCAACGGGCGCGGAGCTACTGGCGCGTGCTCGCGGTGCGGCATCGCCACCGAAAGGATCCGCAGTCACGAGCCATGCCACCAGGGCGGCAACACCGGCGGTCGCCAGCGAGGCGAGGACAACGGTAGGGGGTATGGGGCGGCGCCGTCCCTGTGGTCCGGCGGCGTCGGATGGGGCGGGCTCAGACGGTGGTGCCTCGGCCGGAGGAGCAACCGTGCCCTCCGCCGGATCAGAGGCAGAGGCACAGCAGCAGGAACAACGAGGTCCAGGACGAGTGCGGTGTCGCGCCACCTGGTGCGGGTGTCCTCGACCACCAGCGGGTGGTTTCTGCTGGCGGCCCGGGCGAACGCGATCGCCTGGTCCAGGCTGGGGAACCGCTTGCCCGAGAGCATCTCCCCCATCGTGCTCTTGGAGACGCGATGGCCGCAGGCCTCCGTGTCCTCTTCCAGTTGCCGCAGCGACGGCTTCCCGCCCCGGATGCGCACCTCCCTCAACCAGGCCGCGAAACCCTGACGCGCCGCCTCGTGTGAATCCCCCACCGAGCCACCTTCCCGGTCTGTCCGAAGCTGTCCGAAGGCCATCGCCGCACGTCCGGGCTGGGACGAGATCGTCCGCCACACGTGCCACCCGGTTCTTCCCCCGGCTGTCCTGGATGCATCCCACATCCGCCGGGCCCCCGCAAGGGGCCTCGCCGTGCTGTGCCCAGGAGGCCGACATGACCGCCATCTGCGCGTTCCGCGACTTCGACGACATGCCTGAGCCGTGCTGGATCACGCAGCTCGACCCGTGCCGGATCGTCGAGCTCCTCTACCTCTGGGACCGGCTCGTCCAGCAGTGCCCCGACCCCGCGTATCCCATCGAGTACCTGGCGCGGCATACCCGTGTCTCCGAGCAGCGCCTCCACGAAGCCCGGCGGATCCGCAACTTCTGCGCTCACCCCCACGCGGTCACGCACCTGCCCGCGCACCGCCTCACCAAGGCCCTGGCCACCACTCGACAGGCTCTGCGGGCCCTCACCCGGTGACAGCCAGCCTGTTGGACGACTCTCTGCATGAGTACGAAGGCGGCGGCCAGCGACAGTCGCGGTGGACATGAGTGCTGATCTTGGTGGGCAGTCTGATCCTTCTTCGTGACGTCCGTCAGGCCCTGCCAGACGGTGTGCTGCCTCTGCCGCTGGAGCCACTTGCCGACGTCCATCCCGTGACGGCGACGAAACAGGCCGAAGCGAGCGCGTCCGCAGGAGAGGGACTCCTCTACTCTCTTAAAACCCAACTACCCATGATCACCGGGAGGTTCGTTGTCCTCGGCGTCGCCACCCCAGAGCCCGAATCCGATGCCTGGCTCGGGACCCGGACCGGCATCACCTCCACCGCAACGGTCACGTGTGCGCCGGTTCTGGGACTGGTTCAGCGGTCTGAGCGAGGCTGGCAAAATCGGCCTCGTCGGCGCAGTCATCACGACCGTTGGTGGTGGCGTCTTCAGCGTGATCAACGCCCTCATTCCCGTATTGGCTGGTGGCGGCAACGAAAACGGGCTGGATAACAAACCCCCGTCATCGGTACAGGCCTCGAAGACACCGGACAGGACTGTGACGTCGGCCAGCACCACTTCGCCGGCCAACCAGCCTCCCGATTCTGGTTCGCCGGTTTCCTCGGACGCCCCCGCTCCGAGCGCAACGTTGAGCTCGGACTCGAACGCGATCCAGTACACAGGGCCCGTGCGCATCGCGGAGAAGGGGCCGGACCTCGACGTCGACCCACCGAACGCTGACGAAAGCGGCGAAGACGTTCGGCTCGCCCTGATTGACCCGCCACGGATCACTGGCTATGGCGTGACAAACGAGCCCACGCTGGCACTGTGGACGGGCTCGGCCATGCCGAACAGGCAGCAGTGTTCCGACCGGATCTCCACCCAAGGCGTGCCAACTGTTGAGGTGAAGAAAGGAACGGTGGTCTGCGTCAAGACCGACGGCGGGCGCATCGCCGTAGTGACGATCACCTCGACGAGCAACTACTTCAGCACCGGCGAAATGGCGCAGGTGACCGTGTGGTCCGAGGTCTCCGGTTAAGCCCCGAGGCCGGGTGCCAGGCCGAACTGCCGACCTGCGCACAACACTGGTGACCGGCCGGTACGGGGACGCTTCTCGGGTCAGCCGTCCGGAGCTTTGACAGTCCGCCGGCGGGGGTCATTCGGCAGGACAGCCGAGACGTGTAGAGGGTCCGTGCCGTCTGCGTCCGGCACGGACCCTCGCACAGCCTCCCACGGCTCCACAGAAGCCCACCCCAGCCCGAGATCCGCCAGCGCCTGGAGCTTGTCGGCGGTGAGCTTCGCGCGCCTCGACTTCATGTTCGACAGAAACACACCCAGCTTCACAGCGTGCTCCTCACCGTCGACGACAACGGTCTCAACGTGGGCCCTGGCGACCGTCACAGAGCCCGTGCGGGCCTTGTACTGCCCAGGCTGCAACGCCCCGCTCGAAGGCGCCAGAGCCGCCCTTACGGGCCTTCTCGGGGGCTTCTTGCTCCGGGGGCAGCGGCGCGATGCCGAGCTGCTCCAGGAGCTCGCGCTGCCCGTCTGCGATCTCTCGGTTTCGGGACAGTGGGTGGGGTGACAGCGGGGCCTGGGTGTGTTGCTGCTGGTCAGTGGTGGTTGAGGGGGTGGGGCCACTGTTCTGGACGCGAGATTTCTGTGGGGTGTCGCTGTCCTGGGGGCGTTATCCTCGATTCGTCTGTGGTCTGACGTCGTCGCCGTGAACGGCTGGGTGCCCGATATGTCCCTCGCCGTGTGGGGACAGGTCATCGCATGCGCTGCG
>NZ_JBFBBS010000099.1:0-1604 GCF_040682835.1 Streptomyces sp. NPDC051104
ACACAGTGGACGCGAGCACCTGAGGACAAGCCCTCGGCCTATTAGTACCAGTCACCTCCACCCGTTACCGGGCTTCCAGACCTGGCCTATCAACCCAGTCGTCTACTGGGAGCCTTACCCCATCAAGTGGGTGGGAGTCCTCATCTCGAAGCAGGCTTCCCGCTTAGATGCTTTCAGCGGTTATCCCTCCCGAACGTAGCCAACCAGCCATGCCCTTGGCAGAACAACTGGCACACCAGAGGTTCGTCCGTCCCGGTCCTCTCGTACTAGGGACAGCCCTTCTCAAGACTCCTACGCGCACAGCGGATAGGGACCGAACTGTCTCACGACGTTCTAAACCCAGCTCGCGTACCGCTTTAATGGGCGAACAGCCCAACCCTTGGGACCGACTCCAGCCCCAGGATGCGACGAGCCGACATCGAGGTGCCAAACCATCCCGTCGATATGGACTCTTGGGGAAGATCAGCCTGTTATCCCCGGGGTACCTTTTATCCGTTGAGCGACGGCGCTTCCACAAGCCACCGCCGGATCACTAGTCCCGACTTTCGTCCCTGCTCGACCCGTCGGTCTCACAGTCAAGCTCCCTTGTGCACTTACACTCAACACCTGATTGCCAACCAGGCTGAGGGAACCTTTGGGCGCCTCCGTTACCCTTTAGGAGGCAACCGCCCCAGTTAAACTACCCATCAGACACTGTCCCCGATCCGGATCACGGACCCGGGTTAGACATCCAGCACGACCAGACTGGTATTTCAACGACGACTCCACCCGAACTGGCGTCCAGGCTTCACAGTCTCCCAGCTATCCTACACAAGCCGAACCGAACACCAATATCAAACTGTAGTAAAGGTCCCGGGGTCTTTCCGTCCTGCTGCGCGAAACGAGCATCTTTACTCGTAGTGCAATTTCACCGGGCCTATGGTTGAGACAGTCGAGAAGTCGTTACGCCATTCGTGCAGGTCGGAACTTACCCGACAAGGAATTTCGCTACCTTAGGATGGTTATAGTTACCACCGCCGTTTACTGGCGCTTAAGTTCTCAGCTTCGCCCACCCGAAAGTGAGCTAACCGGTCCCCTTAACGTTCCAGCACCGGGCAGGCGTCAGTCCGTATACATCGCCTTACGGCTTCGCACGGACCTGTGTTTTTAGTAAACAGTCGCTTCTCGCTGGTCTCTGCGGCCACCCCCAGCTCAGGGCGCAAAACCCATCACCAGGCATGGCCCCCCTTCTCCCGAAGTTACGGGGGCATTTTGCCGAATTCCTTAACCATAGTTCACCCGAACGCCTCGGTATTCTCTACCTGACCACCTGAGTCGGTTTAGGGTACGGGCCGCCACGAAACTCGCTAGAGGCTTTTCTCGACAGCATAGGATCATCCACTTCACCACAATCGGCTCGGCATCAGGTCTCAGCCACAAGGTGTGCGGATTTGCCTACACACCGGCCTACACCCTTACCCCGGGACAACCACCGCCCGGGATGGACTACCTTCCTGCGTCACCCCATCACTCACCTACTACCAGCTCGGACCACCGGCTCCACCACTCCCCTCAACTCCGAAGAGATCAGGGCGGCTTCACGGGCTTAGCATCACTGGATTCGA
>NZ_JBFBBS010000099.1:1698-3029 GCF_040682835.1 Streptomyces sp. NPDC051104
CTACATATGTCAATGACACGACTTCGGCGGTACGCTTGAGCCCCGCTACATTGTCGGCGCGGAATCACTAGACCAGTGAGCTATTACGCACTCTTTCAAGGGTGGCTGCTTCTAAGCCAACCTCCTGGTTGTCTGTGCGACTCCACATCCTTTCCCACTTAGCGTACGCTTAGGGGCCTTAGTCGATGCTCTGGGCTGTTTCCCTCTCGACCATGGAGCTTATCCCCCACAGTCTCACTGCCGCGCTCTCACTTACCGGCATTCGGAGTTTGGCTAAGGTCAGTAACCCGGTAGGGCCCATCGCCTATCCAGTGCTCTACCTCCGGCAAGAAACACACGACGCTGCACCTAAATGCATTTCGGGGAGAACCAGCTATCACGGAGTTTGATTGGCCTTTCACCCCTAACCACAGGTCATCCCCCAGGTTTTCAACCCTGGTGGGTTCGGTCCTCCACGAAGTCTTACCTCCGCTTCAACCTGCCCATGGCTAGATCACTCCGCTTCGGGTCTTGAGCGTGCTACTCCAACGCCCTCTTCGGACTCGCTTTCGCTACGGCTACCCCACACGGGTTAACCTCGCAACACACCGCAAACTCGCAGGCTCATTCTTCAAAAGGCACGCAGTCACGAGATGCAGCAAGCTGCATCCGACGCTCCCACGGCTTGTAGGCACACGGTTTCAGGTACTATTTCACTCCCCTCCCGGGGTACTTTTCACCATTCCCTCACGGTACTATCCGCTATCGGTCACCAGGGAATATTTAGGCTTAGCGGGTGGTCCCGCCAGATTCACACGGGATTTCTCGGGCCCCGTGCTACTTGGGTGTCTCTCAAACGAGCCGCTGACGTTTCGACTACGGGGGTCTTACCCTCTACGCCGGACCTTTCGCATGTCCTTCGCCTACATCAACGGTTTCTGACTCGCCCTACGGCCGGCAGACCGTAGAAGAGAGATCCCACAACCCCCCAAACGCAACCCCTGCCGGGTCTCACACGCCTGAGGTTTAGCCTCATCCAGTTTCGCTCGCCACTACTCCCGGAATCACGGTTGTTTTCTCTTCCTGCGGGTACTGAGATGTTTCACTTCCCCGCGTTCCCTCCACTTGCCCTATGTGTTCAGACAAGGGTGACAGCCCATGACGACTGCCGGGTTTCCCCATTCGGAAACCCCCGGATCAAAGCCTGGTTGACGACTCCCCGGGGACTATCGCGGCCTCCCACGTCCTTCATCGGTTCCTGGTACCAAGGCATCCACCGTGCGCCCTTAAAAACTTGGCCACAGATGCTCGCGTCCACTGTGCAGTTCTCAAACAACGACCAACCACCCGTC
>NZ_JBFBBS010000100.1:0-4488 GCF_040682835.1 Streptomyces sp. NPDC051104
GGCGCCGCCGCCATCAGCAGCGATCACGCACCAGCCACTACCGACGACAAGCCGCATCACAGACATGAAGATCACGATCTACAGCTGAAGTATTAGGCGCCGCGGCGACGAAGTCGCGGTCCACCAGGTCGGGAGCCCGCTCGACCTGCCCGCCGGGGATCGTGGTGATGACACGCCGGCCCCGCACCGCGCCCTGAATGCCGAGCTCGCGCATCAGGCGCTCGACGGTGCAGCGGGCCACCTCATGGCCTTGCCGGTTCAGCTCGCGCCAGATCTTCCGGGCTCCGTAGACACGGTAGTTGGACGTGTAGACCTTCTGGATCTTCTCCTTGAGTTCCGCGTCGCGCAAGCGGCGGGCGGAGGGCGCCTCGAGGCGCTTCTTGTGGGCGTAGTACGTGGATGGGGCGATCTTGAAGGCCAGCCGGTCGGCGGGGGCGAGGATGAGGCCGTGGTCATGGTCGCAGCCGGGCAGTGAGACGCGTCGGGTGATGTGGAGAGTGGCCGGGTCGATGACGGCGAGCTGGTGACGGGTCTGGACGTCGACGAGCATCCGCTGGCTGGTAGGGTCGTAGGCGACGTTGCCGGCCTCGCCGCCGACGGTGACGGTGCCGCGGACCGCTGCGGTCTCGGCGTCGACGACGGTTTCCGAGCCGCCGGACTCGTTGATGGTCCACACCGTGCCGTGCACCGGGTCGTAGGCCAGTCCGTCGGGGTAGTCACCGGTGGAGCTGTGCTGCAGGACTTTCCCGGTGGTCTCGTCGATCACGGCCACCTCGTTGGCGTCGGTGGCGGTGGCGTAGACGCGGTTGCGGGCGGGGACGACGAGGACGCCGTGGACGCCGGGCAGGCCGTTGATGGTGCGGACAACGCGGCCCGCGTGGACGTCGACCTCGATGACCTGGCTCGTGCCGAGGTGGGCGATGAACAGCAGTCCGCGGCCGGCATCGAGGCTCTCGTAGTCGAAGCCGGAGCTGTCGCCCGGCAGGGCGATCTGGGTCACCGGCCGCAGGGGAAGCGCCACCTTGGGCGGCTGGCTGCTGCCGCGGGTGAGCAGGACGCCGGCTACTGCGGCGGCGAGGGCGAGGATCAGTCCGGCGACGAGGGCCAGCAGCGCGCGGCGGCTGAGGCGATGGGTCATGTGGTGGACTTTCTACAGGTAGACGTCGACGAGCAGGGCCGCCACGGCGGCCAGGAGTGCGTAGCGGATGCTGGTGCGGGCCGGCTGCGTGGCAAGCGTGCCGAGCCCGTAGCCGAGGGACGCTGCAGCGAGGGTGAAGACGCCGGAGCCGGTGTCCTGCCAGCTGACGGGGAAGACGATCACGGGCGCGTCGGTGAAGAACTGGTCCCCGTGGGCGGCGCGCAGGATCGCGTTCCAGGCCAGGGGCCCGACGGCCGCAGACAGGGCACCAGTGCCGACGACGCGAACCAGCCTGGCGATCCGGACGAACCTCGATCACGCAACGACCCCTGGCGGGCGGCCCCCGGGACATTGACGTCCGGGCACGGTCTGCGGTACTTCGCTGCCGCACAGCAACGGCTCCGGAGTGAATGCGTAGATCACTCCGTATGACGCTCTGAACTGCGGCGGAGCGGGAGTGTGGCGGGCGTCCTGCCCGGCTCGCTCTGACGGTCCGTGATGGGGCCCGTGCCTTCCCGTCTCGCTCTGGCCGACGGCACCCCCCTTTACCGGTGTGAGCCCGAATGGCCTGCCAGGACTCGCTGGCGCTCGACCGTCATGGGTGAATTAAGTGACCTGGCGCCCTGGGATCGATCGGAACCGATGGCGGGGATCCTCACGTGCGGGGGCGACGGACGTTGGGTGCCCGCGATCCCGGCTCACGGTGACGAAGGTTACATCTGTCGAGCAGGGAGGATGGGGCCCATGAAAGAAGAGGGGAATAAAGACTTGGTCGACGTGGAGGAATCTGCGAACCTGAGCAGACGAAGCTTTGTTGCAGGCACAACTCTTGGAGTGGCTCTCGCTTCGGCAGGTATCTACGAGGTCATCGACAAGCTGGTCACCCCGCCCGAACGGGTCGCTGCGGAGGCCGACAAGCCCCCGCCGCCGGAGCAATATGCCATTCCCACACCCCGCCTCATCATGGACAACGGCACAGGCATCGCGAGCAGCAACGGGACGATCCCCGTCCTGATTCCGCCACTGCACAATCACATCATCACCGCGACGTTGAAGGTTCCGCCGAATGCGAAAGCTCTGCAGGAGGCCCAGCGCCAACTGGAGGCCGCTATCCAGGGACTGGAGAAGCGCTTCCCTCCCCCTCCTAGCGGCCTGGGCGTCGTCGTCACCTGGGGACTTCCCTACTTCCAGCACTACATTCCCAGGCTCGGAAGGGGGTCCGGCTTCTTCAAGGCGGGGACCCACTACCCGGACTACTTGCCGGTGGACCTGATGACGTCCAAAGAGCGGGGCCGCACGGTTTATGCGCTGCAGGAAGCAAGAACGTATCCCAGTGACCAGCCGCCGGTCGGCTTCGGACAGGTCCGACTGGAGCAGAACCACGTGGCCGTGCTTCTCCGCAGTGACTCGCTCGACAACATCATGGAGGGCACCAACGCCCTTTTCGGGACGGGAAGCGGCCAGGTCGGCGACCTTTTCAAAGTGACTAGCATCCGAAGAGGCTTCACAGGTGGCGGTCACACGGGGCAGCAGTCGCTTGCCAGCAAACTGGCTCTTGAGGCCGGCCTGCCCGGAGCGAAGTCCATTCCCGTGCACGCTCCCATCTTTCTCGGCTTCACCACCACGATCAAGTCCGCGGAAAGCTCCACTCCTGTCTCGAACCTGGAGACGCTTCCCGGTTGGACCGATCAATGGCCCAATGGGTACTTCAAGTACGGCACCATTATGCCTCTCTCGCACCTGTACTCGGACCTGGCTACCTGGTATGGGGAAGGACGAGCGGGATCACGTGACTTCCCAGCGTATGCCGACCGACTTCGCGCGATGTACCGGCCCGGACTCTCGGTCCCTGGGGGAACGGTTACCGTGGATCCTCTTGTCGAAAGTGAGGACGACACCTTTCAGCGGGTCAGAAGATCGGGTAGCTACGGTCACAATGGGAGCATGCAGCCGACGAACCGACTACAGAAGGCGACAACCAGTAATTATGGCGAGACCTACCCGGTTGGCACACCTGTGTCCAATCGCGGCGATTTCGCCACGCTGGACAACCCGTTCTATTACACCTCTGACCCGGTCGGCGATCATTACAGCACCCAGAAAGCCGCCGGGCTGCACTTCTTGATCTTCGTGCCGACGGCCGAGACATTCAACCGTATTCGCCTTGCGATGGACGGCTACTACCCCGATGGCAGAAGGGTCGACTTCTCCCCGCGCTCACCCAACGCCGGCCTGAATTCAGTGGTTCACACCACCCACCGCCAGAACTTTCTGATTCCACCGCGGAGTCACCGTTCGTTCCCGCTCGCGGAGTTTCTGAGCTGACCCGGGCTGGCGTCTCCGTCGCGCCCCCGCTGTTCGCCCCGGAACTGACCGCATTCGGCGGCGAAGGGGATGTCAGGAGCAGCGTCGGCCGCGCCCGCCGGCGCCTCCTTGGAGTCGCAGGCGGCGGCCACACTGGCACCGGTCCCGGCCAGCAGGGACACGCCACCGAGTGGCCGACATACCCGTGGACAAGCAGGCAGGGTTTTGTCATGTGGGTGGATTCTCTTCTCCGTGTTACAGGGTGGGACGCGCGGGACGTCGCGCAGCCCTGGGCGGAGATCGAAGCGGAGCTGGGGACCGAACTGCCCAGCGAATACAACCAGTTGTGCCAGGCGTTCGGTGTCGGCGACTTCTCCCGGGAGGTGTCGGTGCTGTGCGCCGACGAGACCCGCGTGGGAGACCTGCTGATTTGGTGGCGCGGACTGCTGGAGAGCGACGACGATTCGGACGGCCCGTGGGCGCCATATCGGATCCATGAGCCCGGAACGACTGGGGGCCTGATCCCATGGGGAACCACACGTTCGGCCGACAGGTTCTTCTGGCAGGTCACGGACGGCGCGGTGGACACATGGCCGGTCCTCGCCATGCAGGTGGACATCCTGGAGTGGAACCGTTACGAGATGACCGCCACGGAGTTCCTGTACCGGATCCTCACCGATCCCGGGTTCCGGCCCCACTCCGTGGCACGGGCCGCGTCTGGGCCGTTCTTCGAGCCTGCCTGAACAGCCGGTGAGCGGAGAGGAGGGATTTGCTGCGATTTCAGTCCATGGCGCCCCCTCGCCGCGCACTGTACAGAGCGGTCGGCGTAGCGACTTTGGCCGGGAGCTGCTTTGGCGCGAGTGATCATGGCCCCTTACTGATTTCGGCGTTTCGGGGTCTGGATCTGTGTCGTGACCGGTGACGCGGTCCGTCCAGGCTGGTACGCCGGAAGCATGCGGTATCCGGATGGGGGCGGGCTGACCGCCGAGCAGCGCAGGCGTCGGGAAGAGGTACGGATGCGGGCCGTTGACCTCTTCGAGGAGTGC
>NZ_JBFBBS010000101.1:0-4404 GCF_040682835.1 Streptomyces sp. NPDC051104
GGGGTGATCCCACCGCCCGCCCCGGCGGTCCGTCGCTTCCCGCTCGGCCCGATCGGCCCACCGATCACCGCCAACGCCCTCCGAATCCGTCCCTGTTGATGCACAATCCCGTGCGCGATGCCCGCCGAGCCACTTGGGGCGAGTCCGTCATGTCACGGCGCGCTGCCGCCCCTGCCGTTCCCTCTACCGGTGGCCGTCGCCACCCCCACACCGCAGGAGAGACATGTCCGGACCGGCCAGACGAAGAACACCGCTGCTCGTCGCCGCACTGACCGCGGCGATGGCGTTCGCCACCCCCGCCTTCGCCAACTCCTCGCTCGCCACCGCCGCCGTCGGCACCGCACTCCGCGGCCGCGACCCTCACCCAGGTCAGCAGCGACCCGTACTCCGACTCGCAGGCGCAGCACGCCACCGAGGTCGAGCCGGACACCTACGGCTTCGGCAGCACTGTCGTGGCCGCCTTCCAGGTCGGCCGGGTCTCCGGCGGCGGGGCGTCCAACATCGGGTGGGCGACCTCCGCCGACAAGGGTCGTCGACCGCCACGGAACCCCGCTCGCCGTCACACTCACCGGCGAGAACCGACACGATGTTACCCAGCTGCTGCCGTTGCTGAACGCGGTTTCCGTCCATACGGGGCCTGCGGGGACGGCCCCGCCACAAGCCCCAGCGCCTGTACGCCGACCTTCCGATATGGTTGACCAACGGCCCTGCTCACCCGGCAGCGTCGAGCAACAGCTTCGCAGCCACCCTCGCCCCGTCGGTACGGACCGTGCCGGCCAGGGCGGCCGCTCCTGCGCGGGTCTCCGGGCTCAGGGCCGCTCTGAGCGCAGCCGACAGGGACGCGAAGGTCGGAGCCGGGCCGTCGTGCGCCGTGCCGATACCCAGCTCAGCCACCCGGCCCGCCCAGTACGGCTGGTCCCCGATCTGCGGCACCACCACCTGAGGCGCACCCGCCACGGCGGCCGTCGTGGTCGTGCCCCCGCCGCCATGGTGCACGACGGCGGCCACCCGCCGGAACAGCGCCTGGTGGTTGACCTCGCCGACGACGAAGCAGTCGTCCCGGTCGTCGATCAGGGCCAGGTCGGCCCAACCGCGCCCGACGAGTACCCGGCGGCCCTGCGCGCGCACCGCTTCGACGGCCACCCGGGCGATGTCCGTCGCCGTGCACATGGGCATGCTGCCGAAGCCCACGTACACCGGCGGTTCGCCGGCCTCCAGGAACGCCACCAGCTCGTCCGGCAGCGGGCGTTCGTCCGGCAGAATCCACGCGCCGGTCTGCACCACGTCGAGGTCCGTCAGCTCCTGACACGGCCCCAGGACCGGGTCGGACGCCAACCACGGCCGACCGGTCAAGACATGGTCACGGACGTTGTCCACGGGTGGCAGGCCGATCGACGCCCGGTGGCTGTTGAGCGCTTCGCCATACAGCGCGTTCGCCTTCTGGGCGTCCCGATCCCACAGCACTCGGTTGTCGGTCGCGTCCGGTGGGAGCGGTGGGCCTGGCAGCGGCGGCGGGTAGTGGGGAGACGGCAGTACGATCGGCTGGAAACACGCGAACACGTAACGGATGCCCAGTTTCTCGGTCACCGACCGCACGCCGACCGGCATCAAACCGGTCGCCACCAGCGCGTCACACCCCTCGGCCGCCGCGGCGATCGTGTCGAAGTGCGCGGCGACCAACTCGCCTGCGACCCGGAAGGGATCCGCCGCTTTCGCTCCACTCACCAGCGAGCGCACCGACGGCCCGAAGGGCACCAGCGGCACACCGGCACCGCCCAGCAGCTCCGCGAACTCCTCATCCGGCGGCGCGCACACCCGCGCCTCGGCGCCGAGCCCCTGTAGCGCCACCGCGAGTCCCGCCACCGGTTCGACGTCTCCGCGCGACCCATAGGTCATCAAAAGTACACGCATTTCGCGAATTCCTCATTTCCGTAGATTCTGGCCTCAGCCGACGATTCTGCGGCACGCGGTGGGGCTTGCCGCAAGCCCCACCGTGCGCTACAAGTCGACAGCGGCAAGGCGTCGGTGACTCCTTGCCTTTGCTTTTTCTCGTCTGCTGTGGACGGACAAGGCCCTCGCCAAGCGGCGGCACGCCACGTGCGGCGGTACCGTCGGCCGCCCAGTGCCCGCGCCTTCCCCGCCAGCGGGCGGGGAGGGACGGCCAAGCCCTACCAAGTCCTCGTCGCCCACGAACGCAGTGCCTCAGGAGCGGGCAGCACAGCTGCCGCGGGAGACATCGATGAGGTCATCACCGGAAACGGGAACCGTAGGTGACCCGTGGGGCCACCTCTGTTGGAGCGATCGGCACGTGCACGCAAACCTACGCGTCCAATCCGTACGCAATCATGCACAGCATCTCGTCGTACCGCGGCAATCCGGTAAAAAGCGTCGTCGGCCCGACCGTCACCGCCGCGGTTCAGTCGTCGTCGGCGGTCTTTACGGAGGACTGCTCGACCGGGCCGACACCGCACGGAACGGCGAAAGGCGCCTCGCTGGCCAACCGCGCAGAGTTGTCGCCGACGGCGATCAGCAGGGTAGCCACATCCTGGCCCTCTTTCCCGCGCAAGCAGGAGCGGTTCCGGGTCAGACGGGTCACGGATGGGGGCGGCGCGGTCAGCGGACGAAGAACCGAGATCTGCTCCAGTAGTCCGACTTTTCCAGGTCTGCGGGCTGGCGGCGCCGTCCTGCTGCGGCTGCGCGTAACCCTGGAGCCGAGCCCGGGACGGCCATCCTCCCGCCGCTCGAGTGCCAGCCCCCGCGCTCCATGCCGCCACCCTCGGCACACGCTCGCGGCCGGCCGGATGGCCCACTTTCGCGGCGGCCGGATGGCCCACTTCTCCGCAAGCCGGCCGTTCACCAGGCATCACCAGGCGATGGGCATGCGGGAAGGCCCGCGAAGCACCATGCCTTCCTTCCACTCCACAGAGTCGGCGTCCGGCTCCAGCCTCAGTACGGCGAAGCGGCTCAGCAGGGTGCCCAGTGCAATCTCGATTTCCACCCTCGCCAAGTGGGCGCCGAGGCAGGTGTGTGCGCCGTAGCCGAAGCCGATGTGGGGGTTGGGAGTGCGGGTGAGATCCACCGTGTGCGGATCGGGGAAGACTCGGGGATCGCGGTTGGCTGCGTGCAGAGAAATCAGGACCGGGTCACCGGCTTTCACGGTGCACCCGCCCAGCAGGACGTCCTCCGTCGCGTAGCGGGGGAAGAGCGCGCCCGCGTTTCCGCTGGGGATGTACCGGAGGAGTTCGTCGACAGCGCACGGGATGCGCTCAGGACGTTCTCGCAGGAACGCGAGTTGCTCGGGAAGGGTGAGCAGGACGTAGACGGAGTCGGGGATCTGATTGGCCAGGGTCTCGTAGCCTGCGACCAGCAGGACCACGGCAAGGTGGAGAAGTTCGTCTTCCGTCAGACGATCGTGGTCCTCATCACGAGCCTGAATCATGGCACTGAGGAGATCGTCGGCAGGTTTTTCGCGCCGCTCGGCGATCAACGCAGCCATGTAGGCGGCGAGGCGTGCAATGCGCTCCCAGGTCTCTTCTTCGGACAGACACGAGGCAGTCACAAAAGCCTCGGCCCAGGTTCTGAAGTCGTGGCGGTCTCCATAGGGCACGCCGAGGAGCTCGCAGATGACGGCGATGGAATAGGGCAGCGAGAAATCCTCGACGAGGTCAGCCGGTGGGCCACACTCGGTCATGTGATCGACGATGCCCTCGGCTATCTTCTGGACGCGGGGCCGGAGCAGTTGTGCCCGGCGAGGGGTGAAAGCGCGGGCGACCAGTCTCCGCAACCGAGTAAGTTCCGGCGGATCCATTCCCATGAGGCTGCGCTCTTCGCTCAGCTGCCGTGGTCGGATTCGGGGCTCGTCACGACCTCGGCCGACGGCCATGCTGAACCGCGGATCAGACAGGACCGTCTGCACCTCCCGGTAACCCATGGCGAGCCAGGATTGCTCTCCATAGGGCATTTGGACCCTGCATACGGGCTCTTTTTCCTGGAGTTTCGTGTAGAGCGGATCCAAGTCGAGCCGATGCGGTTCGCTGAACGGATATGCGCGTGCCGCGGCGGGGCAAGCGGCGGGGGTTGTCGATGCGGAGCCTACGGCCGTTGGGCGGTTCACAGAAGAGGCCACAGTGCAACTCCAGCGTTTCGAGGTGTTCGAAGTGGCGTCGCGTGCATGGGCCACAAGAACGCGACCCTTCAGCCTGGCGGCGCCCGAGTATCGGCATTGCGGTCGTCCCTACCATCGTATGACGCATGACGCATTGCGCACCATCCAGGGTATTCGGCCGGCCAGTCAACGGACCGACGCTTCAACCTCGATTCGTCTGTGGTCTGACGTCGTCGCCGTGAACGGCTGGGTGCCCGATATGTCCCTCGCCGTGTGGGGACAGGTCATCGCATGCGCTG
>NZ_JBFBBS010000102.1:0-4007 GCF_040682835.1 Streptomyces sp. NPDC051104
GACCTGCTCGGCTCGCTCTTCGGAGCAGGCGGCGCCCCCGCCGGTGTACCGGGAGCCGACCAGGAGGCCGAACTGCCGCTCAGCGTCGAGGAGGCGTACCGGGGCGGCCGTCGCACCGTCACGCTCGCCGGTCCCACCGGGCAGCCGCGGCGGTACGAGGTCGAGGTGCCGCCGGGCGTCGTCGACGGGCAGCGCATCCGGCTGGCGGGCGAGGGCGGCCGCGGCAGTGGCGACGCCCCCGCGGGGGATCTGTACCTGCGGGTGCGGATCCAGCCCCACCCCCGGTTCCGCCTCGACGGCCGCGACGTGCACGTTCAGGTCCCGGTCGCCCCCTGGGAGGCCGCGCTGGGTGCGACCGTGCCGGTGCCCACCCCCGGCGGCGGCACGGCCAAGGTGACTGTGCCCGCGGGCTCGTCCAGCGGCCGGCGGCTGCGGCTGCGCGGCGAGGGCATGCCGGGACCGCGCGGCGCGAACGGCGACCTGTATGCCGAGCTGCGGATCGTGGTGCCGCCCAAGCTCAGCGACCGGGAGCGCGAACTGTTCGAGGAGCTCGCCGCCGTCTCCTCGTTCGACCCCAGGAGGACGCGATGAACGACCGACCCGCGGGAGCGGCAGGCATCGGCCGGGCCGGCGTGGGCGAACGTCCAGTACGAACGGGCGCCGACGTCACCGCCTCGACGGCTGTCCGGTACGCGCTCGTGCCCGCCCCCAGGCTCTCCCTGGACGCCGTGGCCCGTCGCTCGGGCCTCCACCCTGATCTGATCCGCCGGTTCGTCGCTCTGGGCCTGGTCGACGTCGAGCGCGACGCCTCCGGAGGGCTGGTGTTCGAACCGACGGCCCCGGCGGTCCTCGCCCGCATCCAGCGGCTGCGCACCGGACTGTGCCTCAACTACGCATCCATCGGCCTGGTGCTCGATCTGCTGGACCGCATCAGCCTGCTCGAAGCCGCGCTGCGCCGCGCCGGTACGAGGAGTGACATACCGCCATGGACATGAACCGTCTCACCCAGAAGTCCCAGGAAGGCCTCCAGGAGGCGCAGACCGCGGCCGTCCGCATGGGGCAGACCGAGGTCGACGGAGAACACCTGCTGCTCGCTCTTCTCGATCAGGAGGACGGTCTGATCCCGCGGTTGCTGCAACAGGCCGGCACCGAGCCGAGGGAACTGCGTGCGGCCGTGCGCGAGGAGCTCTCCCGCCGCCCGAAGGTCACCGGCCCCGGCGCGGCACCCGGGCAGGTGTTCGTCACCCAGCGCCTGTCCCGCCTGCTCGATGCCGCCGAACGGGAGGCCAAACGCCTCAAGGACGAGTACGTGTCCGTGGAGCACCTCCTGCTTGCCCTGGCCGAGGAGGGCTCGGCGACCGCCGCCGGACGCCTGCTCAAGGAGCACGGCATCACCACGGACTCGTTCCTGAGCGCGCTCACCCAGGTCCGCGGCAACCAGCGCGTCACCTCCGCCAACCCCGAAGTGGCCTACGAGGCGCTGGAGAAGTACGGCCGCGACCTCGTCGCCGAGGCCCGCTCCGGGCGGCTGGACCCGGTCATCGGCCGGGACGCGGAGATCCGCCGCGTCACCCAGATCCTCAGCCGCAAGACGAAGAACAACCCCGTCCTCATCGGCGACCCCGGCGTCGGCAAGACCGCCATCGTCGAGGGCCTGGCCCAGCGCATCGTCCGCGGCGACGTCCCCGAGGGCCTGCGCGACAAGACGGTGTTCGCTCTCGACATGGGCTCCCTGGTCGCCGGGGCCAAATACCGCGGTGAGTTCGAGGAACGCCTCAAGGCCGTGCTGTCCGAGGTGAAGGCCGCCCAGGGGCGCATCCTGCTCTTCGTCGACGAACTGCACACCGTCGTCGGCGCGGGCGCCGCCGAGGGGGCCATGGACGCGGGCAACATGCTCAAGCCGATGCTGGCCCGCGGCGAACTCCACATGATCGGCGCCACCACCCTCGACGAGTACCGCAAGCACATCGAGAAGGACGCCGCCCTCGAACGCCGCTTCCAGCAGGTCCTGGTCGACGAACCCAGCGTGGAGGACACCATCTCCATCCTGCGCGGACTGCGCGAACGCCTGGAGGTCTTCCACGGCGTGAAGATCCAGGACACCGCGCTGGTCTCCGCGGCCACCCTCAGCCACCGCTACATCACCGACCGGTTCCTGCCCGACAAGGCCATCGACCTCGTCGACGAAGCCTGCGCCCGACTGCGTACCGAGATCGACTCGATGCCCGCAGAACTCGATGAGATCACCCGCCGCGTCACCCGCCTGGAGATCGAGGAGGCGGCCCTGTCCAAGGAGACCGACCCCGCCAGCAAAGCCCGCCTGGAGGAACTGCGCAGGGAACTGGCCGACCTGCGCGCCGAGGCCGACGCCAAACACGCCCAGTGGGAGGCCGAACGGCAGGCCATCCGCCGCGTGCAGGAACTGCGCCAGGAACTGGAGAAGGTCCGCCACGAGGCGGAGGAGGCCGAACGCGCCTACGACCTCAACCGCGCCGCCGAACTCCGCTACGGCCGCCTGCAGGACCTGGAACGCCGGCTCGCCGCGGAGGAGGAGCAGCTGGCCGCCAAACAAGGGCAGAACCGGCTGCTGCGCGAGGTCGTCACCGAGGAGGAGATCGCCGAGATCGTCGCCGCCTGGACCGGCATCCCCGTCGCCCGCCTGAAGGAGGGCGAACGCGAGAAACTGCTGCGCCTGGACGAGATCCTGCGCGAGCGCGTCATCGGCCAGGACGAGGCCGTCAAGCTCGTCGCCGACGCCATCATCCGCGCCCGCTCCGGCATCCGCGACCCGCGCCGCCCCATCGGCTCGTTCATCTTCCTCGGCCCCACCGGCGTCGGGAAGACCGAGCTGGCCAAGACCCTCGCGGCGGCCCTGTTCGACTCCGAGGAGAACATGGTCCGCCTCGACATGAGCGAGTACCAGGAACGGCACACCGTCAGCCGGCTCATGGGCGCACCGCCCGGATACGTCGGCTACGAGGAAGGCGGCCAGCTCACCGAGGCCGTACGCCGCAAGCCGTACTCGGTCGTGCTGTTCGACGAGATCGAGAAGGCCCACACCGACGTCTTCAACACCCTGCTGCAGATCCTCGACGACGGCCGCATCACCGATGCCCAGGGCCGCACCGTCGACTTCCGCAACACCGTGATCATCATGACGTCCAACATCGGCTCCGAGCACCTCCTGGACGGCGCCACCGCCGAGGGTGAAATCAAGCCGGACGCCCGCGCCCTGGTGATGGGCGAGCTGCGCGGGCACTTCCGCCCGGAGTTCCTCAACCGCGTCGACGACATCGTGCTGTTCAAGCCGCTCGGTGAGCGGCAGATCGAGCGGATCGTGGAGCTGCAGTTCGACGAGCTGCGCCGCCGGCTCGCCGAACGCCGCATCACCGTCGAACTCACCGACACCGCCCGGAAGGTGATCTCCCACCAGGGCTACGACCCGGTCTACGGGGCCCGGCCGCTGCGGCGTTACATCTCCCACGAGGTCGAGACACTGGTCGGGCGCGCCCTGCTGCGCGGCGACGTCCAGGACGGCGCGACAGTGCGCATCGACGCCGAGCACGGAGAGCTGGTGGTCACCTACAACCAGCCGGAGTCGGCGGAGAAAGCGAGGGCGGCATGAACACGATGCAGGCGGCGACCGTCAGATGCCCGAACTGCGGGCGCAACAACCGGATTCCCGTGGCCGCGAAGGGACGCCCCAAATGCGGCCACTGCAAGCAACCCCTACCGTGGATCGTCGACGCGGGCGACGACGACTTCGCCGAGGTCGCCGAGCGGACCGACGTCCCCGTCGTGGTCGACCTGTGGGCCACCTGGTGCGGCCCCTGCCGCATGGTCAGCCCGGCGCTGGAGCAGGTGGCCACCGACCTCGCCGGACGGATCAAACTCGTCAAGGTCGACGTCGACAAGAACCCGCGGCTGTCGCAGCGTTTCGAGGTACAGGCGGTGCCGACCCTGCTCGTCCTCGACAAGGGAAGGACCGTCGCCCAGCAGGCCGGCGC
>NZ_JBFBBS010000103.1:0-3974 GCF_040682835.1 Streptomyces sp. NPDC051104
GCAGCAACCCGGCTACAACAAGCGGCTACGCAAGTCCGCCGAGCTGCTCCGCCGAGTCACCCGGATCCTTGCCACCAGCACCTCGGCGTGGAGCGACGACGTGTGGATCGTGGACTCCACACCCGTGGAATGCGGCCGCTCGCGGGAGACCGTGAAACGCTCCGACCTGGCCGGATGGGCCCAGTACGGGTACTGCGCCAGCCACAGCCGCTTCTTCTGGGGCCTGCGCCTGCACCTGGTGTGCACCCTCCAGGGCCTGCCCGTCGCCTTCGCTCTGACCGGGGCCAAGGCCGACGAGCGCGAGACTCTGCTGGACCTGTTCGCCGCCGAGCCGCACCTCCTCGCCGCCCGGCCCGGCCAGACACTGATCGGCGACAAGAACTACTTCGGCCGCGACTTCGAACGCGAACTGGTCGAGTACGGAATCCAGTTGCTCCGGCCGACTCGCAAGGGCGAACGGCAGCGGCCCGGCGGATCCCTGTTCAAGCCGTTGCGGCAGGTCATCGAGTCGATCAACGAAACCTTCAAGGGACAGCTCGACCTCGAACAGCACCGAGGACGAACACCCCGCGGTGTCATCGCCCGCGTCATGCAGCGAATACTCGCGCTGACCGCCGTCATCTGGCACAACGACCAGGCGGGACAAGCCACCCTCCGCTCGCTCACCGCGTACGACCACTGACCCCTTGGAATTGATCATCTAGGAAGTGCTCGGCCTTGCGTTCGCAGCGGCGGTGCAGACGGCGGCAGTCGCCCAGCCGGGACATCGTGCGCTCGATCGTCCAGCGGTGCCGGCCGAGCCGGGTGGAGGACTCGAGCCTTGCGGGCGATGCGGTGCGGGATGCCTCGCTTGCGCAGCCAGCTGCGCCTGAGAGGGACTGCAGGTCGTGGTTGCGCAACAGTTGCTGGCACTCGCGCCCGGCCTCGCATGATCTTTCGTACCGATGCCGCCGCAGCGATCGCGGGTTGAGCTTTACGCGGCCATCCGACGTGACGTCCCGCACCGGGACATCGAACCGTCGCGGAGACCCTGTGCCGACGAGATGGCGCGCGGGCCTCGCGGCGTCGACTTCATCACGATTGACGGGAGCGCGCCCGAACACCCCAACCGTTCCAAGGTATTAGCCAAGACAGGGCCAGGCCGCTGGGAATTGCCGTCCGTTGCGGTGACCGCCATCTGGCGTTCATACCTGTCTCACCGCTCCGGTCGACCGTGCTTCCTAGCGTCCGTGAGTGCGCGCACCGCTGACCTGCCGCAGCCCGCTGTCAGGTTCGGAGCGCTGCTGCCCGGTCGGTGTGCGACTGCACCCGACGACGCGAAAGGCCCCTGGAATGTCCGAAGAACCCAAGCAAACCAGAATCTCTCGTCGCAACGCGCTCGGCCTGTTCGGCGCGACAGTATCCGGCGCCGCCGCCGGGCCACTGGTCCTCGGCGCCGGAACCGCCGAGGCGGTCCCGGCGAAGTCGGAGGTCACCGGTCTCACCACCGGCTCGGCCACCACCCCCGTCCAGGGCCTGCACCTGACCTTCGGCGCCGACCCACGCAGCCAGATGGTCGTCTCGTGGGTCACTGACGCGGCCGTTAAGAACCCCCGGGTCGTTTACGGCACGCTGAGTGGCGGCTTCGGCTCAAAAGTGCACGCGACGACGAAGACCTACGTGGACGGCACCTCCGGGCGGACCGTCTGGGTCCATCACGCGCTGATCAGCAAGCTCAAGGCCGACACCGACTACCTGTACGCGGCCCAGCACGACGGCGCCACCCCCGACGCCGGCACCTTCCACACGGCGCCGTCCGGCCGAGCTCCGTTCACCTTCACTAGCTTCGGCGACCAGGGTGCGCCCAGTGTGACGTGGAAGACCGGAGCGAACCCGGCCGACGCCTCGGGCCGGGACTTCCAGCCCAACGCCACGCCCGCCGCTGCCGACATCGTCACCGGCGTTGAGAAGGTCGGCCCGCTGTTCCACCTCCTCAACGGTGACCTCTGCTACGCCAACACCGGGCCCGACCGCATTCGCGTCTGGCACGACTTCCTCACCAACAACAGCCGCTCAGCGCGATTCCGTCCGTGGATGCCGTGCGCGGGCAACCATGAGATCGAGCTGGGCAACGGCAAGCTCGGTCTCGACGCGTACCAGACCTACTTCGAGCTGCCCTCGACCGAGACCCAGCCCGAGCTCGACAACCTCTGGTACTCCTTCACGGTCGGCTCGGTGAAGGTGATCTCCCTGCAGAACGACGACATCGCCCTGCAGGAGGGCGGCGACATCTACATCAACGGCTACTCCGGCGGTCGGCAGCTTGCCTGGCTGGAGCAGGAGCTCAAGTCGGCACGGGCTTCGAAGGCCATCGACTGGATCGTGGTCTGCATGCACCAGGTGATGATCAGCTCGGCGACCGCCGCGAACGGCCCCGATGTCGCGCTGCGCGCGGCGTACGGCCCGCTGTTCGACAAGTACGGCGTCGACCTGGTGGTCTGTGGCCACGAGCACGACTACGAGCGCTCGTTGGCGGTGCGTGGCGTCGTCCCCGGCAGCGTCACCCTCACACCCAACCCGAGTCAGACCGCACTCGACGTGATCGACAGTGCGCACGGCACGACGCACATGGTCCTCGGCGGTGGCGGCGTGTCCGGCATCACCAACAACAGCTTCACCACCGACGACGCCGACGGTCACGGGCATCACTCGGCATACGTCCAGATGGAGCACGTCGGCAAATTCAACTCGGTCAAGGAGAAGGAGACGGCGGTCTGGATCGGTGTCCGCGACGCGGAGCATCCGTACGGCTTTGCCGAGTTCACCGTCGACCCGGGCCGTCACCCCGGTGACATGACCCGCATCCACGTCACCTACTACAACATCATCACGCCCACAGGTGAGCTGTCGGTCTTCGAGAAGTTCACGCTCCAACGCCGTCGTAGTGACGGCGGCCACGGCCAGCACTGACCCACCGCGACTAGCAGCAGTAGTCGTCAACGCCTGGGGCCGGGACGTCGTCCCGGCCCCAGGCGTTGACGGCCAGGAGCCCTTGGCGTGTGGGTCTCGAACACCAAATCGAGACGCGACATGCTCATCGTGGACCCCGCAGGGCGGCGCCAGCCTCACCACCTACCTCGTCGGAGCCACCGTCCGCTCCTTCCGCCCCGCCTACATGACATGGTTCCGCGGCCAGCAGATGGGGAAAGCTGAGCTGGACACCAGCCCCAGTTCCGGGACGGCGGACGAGCCGCAGCGTGACATCCCCGACCAGCGGGCCATCGATCCCTACTAGATGATCGATTCCAAGGGGTCAGTGATCGAAGGCGGTCAGTGAGCGCAGGACGGGCTGTCCGGTGTGGTCGTTGTGCCAGATCGCGGCGGTCAGCGCGAGGATGCGCTGCATGACGCGGGCGACGACACCGCCGGGCGTGCGCCCTCGGTGCTGTTCGAGATCGAGTTGGCCCTTGAAGGTCTCGTTGACCGACTCGATGACCTGCCGTAACGGCTTGAACAGTGGCGCTCCGGGCCGCTCCGGCTCGCCCTTGCGGGCCGGCCGTAGCAGTCGGATGTCCTGCTCTGCCAGCTCGTGTTCGAAGCCCCTGCCGAAGTAGTTCTTGTCGCCGATCAGCGTTTGGGCGGGCCGGTCAGCAACGAGGCCGGGTTCGGCAGCGAGGAGGTCCAGCAGGGTCTCGCGCTCGTCGGCCTTGGCCCCGGTCAGGGCGAAGGCGACAGGCAGGCCCTGGAGGGTGCACACCAGGTGCAGCCGCAGGCCCCAGAAGAAGCGGCTGTGACTGGCGCAGTACCCGTACTCGGCCCATCCGGCCAGCTCGGAGCGTTTGACGGTCTCGCGGGAGCGGCCACATTCCACGGGTGTGGAGTCCACGATCCACACGTCGTCGCTCCACGCGGAGGTGTCGGTGGCCAGCAGTCGGGTGACGCGCCGAAGCAGTCCGGCACTCTTGCGCAGTCGCTTGTTGTAGCCGGGCTGCTTG
>NZ_JBFBBS010000104.1:0-3569 GCF_040682835.1 Streptomyces sp. NPDC051104
GCGCCGACGCCACCAGGCCCGAGCCCGCCGCAGCCACTACCAACGCCAAGCCACCCAGCAGCCATAAAGATCACATCTCCGGCTGGAGTATTAGGCCGTACTTCCGGGCCAATGGTTGAACCCGTTGTGCCAAGTCGTCCACAGTGATCAGGTCGCGGCGTTCGGCGTCGGCGATGACTCCACCGATGTGCCCGCCGTCGGCACCGGCGTGCAGCAGGTCGGTGATGGTGCGCATGGCTGTGGTGACGGGCAGGCCGTCGACTGTGGTGATCTCTGTCGCTGCGACCTGCGCGGTACGCAGGCGGACGAACGGCTCGGTCGTGGTCCGCCGGCGCGGGACACTGATCTCTACTTCTGGGGCGGGGATGTCTCCGAGGTCCAGTAGCTGGCAGGCGGAAGCGTGGGAAACGACGCCCGAATCCGGGTCACCGACGGGCCGATCCCACAGGAATTTCTTGGGCTGCAGGCGCAGCCAGGCGACCTTCACCTCCAGGTGGGGCGGTACGCCTGCGGCGGTAAGCAGGTAGACGCCGCGGCCCACGCTCGACAGGAGGCCGGCTTCTGTCAGCCGCAGCAGTTGCACCCCGTTGACGCCCAGCTCCTTGGCTTGCGCGGCCGTCACCAAGCCCCATTGATCTGCGGCGGCTCCAGAGAGAGCAGCCACCTGCTCCGCACGGTTCATGCAGAGATAGTTACACAGAATCGCAGAGTTAGTTACCCCTTGGATGTAAAAAACTCTGCAGCAGAACCATCGGAGACGTAATTTTCTCTGCACGACCTGCTCGGAGAGCTGAGTGTACGGGCCTCCGAGCATCGGTTCAGCAGCCCACGTGGCCTTTGGCAGGCCGCGGCGATGTCGCGAAGGCGGAGGTCGGGGTCCCGGGCGATGGCCAGCAGCACACGTGCGTGGTTGGTGAGAAAGCCCCAGCTTCTGGCCTGCCGGTCCACGACGTGTCCTCCGTCTCGCTCTGCCCTGGCGGCCATACCCGATCGAACACCCTGAACGGCCAGATCCCCAGCTCGACGGACTGCTGCCTGGCTGCCCGAGCTGGGCATCTGATCACCCCCGCTCAACGTCGTCGGCTCAGGGTCGCTGACCAATCGCTTACGGGCGATCGCCACCGACGGCGGCTGCAGCTGGGGAGGTCAGCGCATTGCGTCGGCACACTGGCATCGGAGCCGACTCGCGGGCTTCAGCCGGCATCGGGGATTGTGGAGGGGGATGCCCATTCAGCGGAGGGAGCGACCAGTGACCAAGCCCGGCGGGGGCCGGGTCCTGCCCCTCCCGAGGGGTATCTGCCTGCTACCCCTGTTTCTGCTCGTCCTCGGCGTCGTCCTGGATCTGCTCACGCCTCGGGACGTCAGTGCTGCGGCGTTCTTCTCGGCGGCTCCGGTTGTCGCCGCGCCGCTGCTGTCGTTGCACGGGACCGTGCTGGTCGGGATGGCCGCGTGCGCCGCCGATCTGGCCGTGCTCGCGCACTTCGGCCTGCTCACGGATCGGGGCGCCTACAGCGACTGGGTCTCGGTCGCCACGATGGCTGCCCTCGCCGTCTTCCTGAACCGTCTGCTGCACCGCCGCGAGATGCGGCTGCGGTCGGTGAGGGGCATCGCCGCTGCCGTGCAACGGGCCGTGCTGCCGCAGCCACCGTCGCACGTGGGGCCACTGCGCATCGCCGCACGCTATGAGGCCGCCCAGACAGACGCGCAGCTCGGTGGGGACCTGTACGCGGTGCAGGACACACCGTACGGGGTGCGCTGCCTGATCGGCGACGTCCGCGGCAAAGGCGTGGGTGCGGTCAAGACGGTCAGCGTGGTGCTGGGCGCCTTCCGCGAAGGAGCGCAGCGGGCGCCCACACTGACCGGGCTCGCGGAGTGGATCGAACAGACCCTGCTCCGGGAAGCCGCACAGCGGCAGGAGCCGGACCAGGGCGAGGACTTCACCACCGCTGTGCTGACCGAGATCCCACGGCCGGGTGATCGGGTACGGCTGGTCAACCGCGGGCACCCGGCACCGCTGCTCCTGGTGGAGGGCGCAGTACGCCAGCTGGAGCCCTCCCGGCCCGCTCTGCCCCTGGGCCTGGCACTGGTGGACGCCGGCATCAGCCCGGTCGACACCGTGGCGTTCCCTCGAGGAGCCAGCCTGCTGCTGTACACCGACGGCGTCACCGAGGCCCGGGACATCAGCGGCACCTTCTACAACGCCGGCGAACGGCTCGCCGGCCGACGCCCCCGTACCCCGGACGAGCTCCTCGCCACCATCGTCGACGACGTCCACCGGCACACCCGCGATCAGATCACCGACGACATGGCCCTGCTCGCCCTCACTCGTCCTACCGACATCATGAGGTGAGCCCCCTCGGTTCCGCGGCGCTCGCCCGAACACAGGCGTTCCTAATACTCCAGCAGTACTTCGTGCCTTGACCTGAGGAAACGTGGAGCGGTGGGAGTGTAGCGGGCAGGATGCCGTCACGGACGGCTTCTGCCCACACACCGCTCGAAGGAGTGCCCACGACGGCGGTAGTGGCAGCGGCGGGCCACCGCTTGGCGTCGTCGGCGTCAGTGCGACCAGCTCAACGCATGGGTGAGGGTGTGAAGGTCTCGGGGTGTGTGAGCTGCCAGGAGTCGCCGCACTTCCGCCACGGTGAGCTCGATGACCACGGCATCCTCACCGATGGATCCCCTTTTTCGGCTGCTCGCGCGCTCATCGCCGCAAGGAAGGTGTGGGCGAGCATGGCCAAGGTGATGTGTCGATACCAGCCGACGTAGCGGCGGACTTCGTGCTCGTCCAGGCCGCACTCGTTCTTCGCTGCCTGGAAACACTCCTCGATCGCCCAACGGGCGCCAGCCACGCGCACCAGTTCGTCCACTCCGACATCCAGCGGTGCGTAGCCGAGGTAGTAGGCGATCTCGTCCGGCCGGGTCAAGCTGCGCCGTGCCAGCGCCCACCGTCGACGGATCAACACACCGTCCTGGTGGTCGTACTCGACCACTGGGCGCAACTGGACTGCCGCCCAGTCGTACTCGCGCTGCCCCTTCGCGCCCGCGCCACAGGAACGGCGTTCCCATGCCTGGTCGGGGGCCTGCTCGAAGGCCCTGTCGATGCGTGGGCCGGCCAGGGAGAACTGGGACTTCGGGACGGCCAGGACATAGCCGGCGCCGGATGTTTCCAGCATCCGGCGGAAGCGGTTGTCCTGTCCATAAGCGGCGTCCGCCGTGACCCAGGCGATCGGCAGCGGCGAGGCCAGCGTCCTGCGGACGATCGTCGTTGCGAGGGTGTTCTTGGTGGCGAACTCCCGCTGATCGGGGACTTTGACCGCGCGGCAGCGGCCGCGGTCGTCGGTCCAGGACTTGGGCAGGTAGAGCTCGCGGTCCACCAGGGCGCGGCCGGCTGTGCTGGCATAGGCGGCGAAGACGCCGATCTGGCAGTTCTCTGTGCGGCCGGGGGCTTGTATTTCAATTACTGCTTGCTCAGGCGGAGTTGATGGGATGGTGGACCATGAGTGTGCGCCCGCCTGTCGCGGTGTTACGGGCCAAGTTCGATCGGATCCTGCCGCATCTCGATGAACGCC
>NZ_JBFBBS010000105.1:0-3183 GCF_040682835.1 Streptomyces sp. NPDC051104
CCTTGACGTAGGCGGGGAGTTGTTCGGCCAGTTGCCGGTACGTCAGCCCCGGCCGCCAGGACGGCAGGTGCACCTCGTACACCGAGAACGGCGCCTCGTGCGCCGGCCGCCCACCCCGTCGGGCCATCCACTCCGCGTCCCCCCAGGCGTGGTGCGAGGCGCACACGACCGAGGACGTGTTCGGCGGGGCCTCCGTGCGGCGGGCCAGCGGGTCGGCGCGCAGCGTCTTGGAGCCGTCGGGGCGGGTGATCTCGAACTTGTACAGCTCACCCTCCCCGACACCGGGCACGAACAGCTCCCACACCCCGGTCGAGCCGAGCGAGCGCATCGGGAAGCCGGTGCCGTCCCAGAAGTTGAAGCTGCCGGCCACGCGCACGCCCCGTGCGTTCGGCGCCCACACCGAGAAGCGGGTGCCGGTCACGCCCTGGTGGGTCATGGGGTGGGCGCCGAGTGCCTTCCACAGCTCCTCGTGGCGTCCCTCACCGATCAGGTGGAGGTCGAGATCGCCGAGCGTGGGCAGGAAACGGTACGCGTCCTCGGTGTCCTGGACCGTGCCCTCGTACTCGACCAGCAGCCGGTACTCGGGCACGTCGGGCAGCGGCAGCAGTCCGGAGAAGAAGCCGTCCCCGTCGTCGTGCAGCTCGGCCCGCACATCCCCGGCGACGACGGTCACGGACAGCGCGTACGGCCGGAAGGCCCGCAAGGCGACACCGCCGGGCACCGGGTGCGTGCCGAGCACGGAGTGCGGGTCGTGGTGGGTGCCGGCCAGCAGCCGCTCACGGTCCCCGGCCGCGAGAGCGGGGGACACGGCCACGGCGGCCGCGGGGTCCGACGCGGCGACCTTCTCCGCGGTCACCTTCTTGGCGTCGACCTTCTTCGCGGCCGTCTTCTTGGCCGCCACCTTCTTGGCGGGTGCCTTCGCCACCGTCGTCTTGGCCGCCGTCTTCCTGGCCGATGCCTTCTTCGCCACCGCCTTCTCGGCGCCCACCTCGGCCGCGGTCGTCTGGGCGGTCACCTTCTTGGCGGCGACCTTCTTCGCCGCGGTCTTCGTGGCTGCCGTCTTCTTGGCGGGCGCCTTCTTCGCCGGGGCTGTCCCGGCCCGTGTCTCCGACGCCGCGGTGCTCTCGCTCTCGGCGGCGGCCTCCTTCACCTCCGCGACCGGTGTCATCGCGACGGCCTTCTTCCCGACCGCTGTCTTCGCCGTGGCCTTCTTCGCCCCGGTCGCCGCCTTCTTCGCCACCGCCTTCTTCTTCCCGGCCGTCGGCGGCTCTGAGGCAGCCGCTGTCGCCTTCTGCGCACCGGCCGTCGGCCGGCCCTCGGCGCTCTTCTTCGTGCTGTCGTCGGACGGAGGACGGGGGGTCACGGACGGGGCCTCCTCGGCAGGAGATGGTGGGGTCATGGTGTGGGGTCGGCGGACAGGCGGCGTATCGCCGCCATCGGGACCGGCAGCCAGTCGGGCCGGTGACGGGCCTCGTACACGACTTCGTAGACGGCCTTGTCCGTCTCGTACGCGCGCAGCAGCACCGGTTCGGTGCGCGGATCGCGCCCGGCGACCTCCGCGTAACCGGAGCAGTAGGCGGCCCGGCACTCCGTGGCCCACTCCGGGCCCGACGGGACGGCCGAGTGTGCCGCGTAGTCGAAGGAGCGCAGCATTCCGGCGATGTCCCGCGCGACCGGCTGCGGCATCCGGCGCTCGGCCAGCGGCTTCGACGGCTCTCCCTCGAAGTCGATCAGTGACCAGTCCCCGGACGGCGAGCGCAGGCACTGCCCCAGATGCAGGTCGCCGTGCACGCGCTGAGCGGTCCACACCCGCCCCTCGGCCGCGAGGTCGCCCAGCGCCTCGAACGCGGAGCGCAGCCGGGGCGCGTACGGCTGCAGCGCGGGCACCGCCTGGGCCGCCGCCTCCAGCCGCTCGGTCATGCCGTCGACCAGCAGCCCTATCTGGGCGTGGCCGAGAGTGACCGTGGGCAGGGCGCGGGCCAGCGCCGTGTGCACCTCGGCCGTCGCCCGCCCGAGCGCCCGCGCCTCGGCGGTGAAGTCCTCCCCCTTGGCCAGCTCGCGCAGCGCCAGCTCCCAGCCGTCCGTCGCGCCCCGCACATACGGCTGCAGCACGGCCAGGACGTACGGGTCCTCGAGGTCGTCCAGGTCGGCGAGCAGCCAGCCGGCCGGGGCGGGCACCCGGGGGCAGCCCTCGCGCGCGAGGGCCAGCGGGAGTTCGAGGTCGGGGTTGACGCCAGGCAGGACACGGCGCAGGAGCTTGAGGATGAACGTATCTCCGTAGACGATCGAGGAGTTCGACTGCTCGGAGGTGACCAGCCGGGGGACGAGCCCCTCCCGTATCTCCTGGCGCGTGTCCCCCTCGAAGCGCAGCGGGCCGACGTGGGCGCGGCTGCGGATCGCCTCCAGGAGAACGGTGGCGGCCCGGGGGTCGTACAGCGCCTCGTAGACGGTCCGCCCGGCCAGCGGGCCGTCCTCCAGATGCCCGATGAGCGCGGGTGCGAGGTGCGGGGGCAGTGCCTCGCGGACGCCTATCAGCAGCTGGTAGCAGTCCCCGGGGCGGGGCAGGGCGCCGGGCGCCGGGGTGTCCGGCTGGTGTGCCCGCACGAGGAGGTGGACCAGGCCCAGCGGGCCGCCCGGGGGCAGCAGGTCGGTGGCCGCCACCAGGGAGAACCCGGTGACCGGCCGTCCCTTGCCCGCGAACCAGCGCTGCCGCGGCAACCACTCCCGCAGGAGCGGATCGAGGGAGGCGAGCAGGCCGGGGTGGGTCGCGGTGGGACGGATGACGGCTTCCGGCATGGCGTGCGTCCTTTCCCCGGGGGGCGGTCGGGGGGTTATTTGCCTGCGTGCCCCGGTCGGGGCGGTGGAAACCGCCCCGACCGGACGACTAGGCGACGTCCTTGCGGATGCGGAACCAGTAGAAGCCGTGGCCTGCGAGGGTGAGCAGGTAGGGCAGTTCTCCGACGGCGGGGAAGCGGACCCCGCCGATCAGTTCCACCGGGTGCCGGCCCGCGAACTGGCGCAGGTCCAGCTCGGTCGGCTGCGCGAACCGGGAGAAGTTGTGCACGCACATCACCAGGTCGTCCTTGTACTCCCGCAGGAAGGCGAGCACGGCCGGGTTGGAGGAGGACAGTTCGGTGTAGGAGCCGAGGCCGAACGCGGGGTTCTGCTTGCGGATCTCGATCA
>NZ_JBFBBS010000106.1:0-3147 GCF_040682835.1 Streptomyces sp. NPDC051104
AGAGCCTCGGTTGGAAGACACCCGCCGAAGCTCTCAACGACCATCTACTATCGATCACATAAGCCGGTGTTGCATCCACTGGTTGAACCCGGTCAATACCGAGCTCTGCGCTACACCGAACGTCTCGAACTTGAGGCCGCCGTGGCCTCGGTCGGCTCCAAGGGCGACTCGTACGACAACGCCCTGGCCGAGGCGTTCAACAGCCTGTTCAAGGCCGAGCTGATCCGCAACAAGGGACCCTGGACCGGCATCAACGACGTCGAGGTCGCGGTCGCCGAGTACATCGACTGGTTCAACCAGCGCCGCCTCCACGGCGAACTCGGCCACATCACCCGAGCCGAACAAGAGGCCGCCCACTACCTCGCGGCCGAACCTCCTGCGTCACTCCAGAAAGCCAGCTAACTCAGTCTCCACGAAACCCAGGGCTTGACAAGTCGTTCCGCCGACCTAGGCTTTTCGCCATCGGCAGTGGCCATGCGGGATCGATGCGCGTCGAGTGGTGCATGATCGGGTGCTGGGGGCGGACCAGGGCGGGGGGCGTGGTGTGAGTGTCATGGGTGTGTGGGTCGTCGGGGCGGTGCCTGACGAGCGGATAAAGAATCTACTGTCCGCCGCGGTTCAGACCTCGCCGTCGCCACCGACGTCAACGCACGCTGATGTGACTAGAGGGTTGGCTTGGTGGCGGAGCAAGGCACGGGCGTCTCTGTTCACCTCGTCCAAGACAACTGCTGACAGTTGGGTGGCAGACGAGGACGCCTTCCGGCTGAGCGCATTCTTCGACAGCTGCTATGACGACTCCGATCCGGTGGAGGCGCTACGCGACGCCGTCATGGACCAGTTCCCGCCCGAGGGAGACGAGGGCCTGTTCGCGGCCGTGGCACGCAAGGCCAGCCCGTTCTCGGCCTTGGCGTACGCGCTCGGTCCCGATGCGGTGTTGCGACTACCGGGCTGGTTTGGGGACTTCCTACTCGACGCCGCACAGGTCCGCGCCCAACTCCCCGCGGCGGAGGAAGCCCTCACCTTGACCGGAACCCAGCGGCGGGACGCGGTCGAGCGAATCCATGCCTGGATGACCGGCTTGGGCGACGATCCGGACCATGACGTCGATGAACTCCTTGACGGCCCACTACGCGTTCTCCGCCATGCTGCCCGTATCGGGCAGGGTGCGGCTGGCCAGGTCCGCTGGTACTGACGCAGTGGAACGCTCCTTGAACCACGGGGGAATCCTGTAAGGCACCGCAGGTCAGCGGCTTCTCAGGCCAGGCGCCATCCGCGTAGCGATCTTCCAAACTGGTGCTCCAGGACCCCCACACGGCGGCGCTTGACTGGTCCATTGAAACTCCAGCCCAAAGCCGCTCCACCGACCTATACGCCGGCAGCGAGGTCTCATGACTGCGATCGATGAACAGATAGAGCAGGTGGAACGCCGTTTTGGCGTGCAGCTGCCGGAGGACTACCGGCTCTTCCTCAGGTCGCAAACCAGCATGAGCCAGTTCGTGCCACCGGCCGACGACTACCTCATGCTGGACTCCGCTGACGAGCTGATCGACATCAATGAGGCCGGGGAGTTCCAGGAACGATTCCCCGGCAGCCTGGTCATCGGTGGCGACGGTGCCCGCGAACTGCTGACCTACGACTTCCGGCAAAGCCCGCCCCCGCTTGTTCTGCTGGACACAGCTGCCAGCGACTGGTCAGCGGCCGTCCCACAGGCACCGTCCCTGACCGTCTTCCTGGACCAGTTCCCCGAGACCGGGTGGATCTGGGGCGACGAGGACTGAACCACTTCGCGGCCAACAGCGCCCGCGCGGTACAGCAGTGAAGTACAGCAACCAAGTAAACCGGCGATGACCGTCAGCGCACCTGGCCATCCAGATGACCGGGCGAGGAGACGTCAGCGACCGCGACGCCGGTAGTTCGCATCGAGGGGCCGGACACGGTCCCCGGATCGTGCCACTCTCGTGCCAGAACGGAGGGGGACTCACGGGGAACCCCAGTGCGCAGGGCGGCTCGGCCAGACTTCACCGCAAGGTCGGGAATCCGCAGGTCACACCCATGATCGCCCAACCTCACTCCTAAAGCGGTGATTGCTCGACCCAGCGCTGCAGGCGGGCGCAGGCCACCAGTGCGCTGCCGTCTTCGGTGAAGTAACACAGGAAGGTCCATTTCTGATCGACAGAATTGATCAGCCCTCCGCACACCGGCCGGCCATGCTCGCGGAGGAGCTGCACCATTCGTTCCAGCCCAAGAGGTTCGACTCCGCGCAGCCGCATGCGCCGAAGTCGGCGTGCAAAGACCCCGGCATGCTGCTCTGCGGGATGCGTCGTATCCCACACGCTGTAGGTGGCGCCGCTGCGGAGGGCGGCCAGAGCAGCCGCGGACGCCTCGTCGTCACCAGACAACAGCTTTTCCAGCACATGCCGTTCCATGGTCACCCCCACCAGGATCCTGCGGTACAGCAGCCGGGTACCGCAACAACCCCAGCAATCGCCCGCGCCCGGTAGCGTCCCTCCGGGCCCTGGTATCTGAGTTCCACAGTTAGCGGTGTCGACTAGGGAACGAAAACGTGGGTTGACCTGCGGAAACGCCTGTGAGCACGCCGAGATGGCGTGTCACTAGGCGGGGGGATAGTGCCTGGTCAGCGGCCTGCGGTCAGATCGATGATCTTCTTGGGCGGGGTGACGTTCAGGGCGGTGAAGATGTCGCGCTGGGGCTTGGTCAGGTCGGTGGACTGGCGGAAGGTGCCGGCCGGGCCGGTGTAGGTGACCGCGTGCAGGCGCTGGAGTTCGGCGCGCAGGCGGTTCCAGGTCTGGCCGGTGGAGGTCTCGGCGACGCGGATCAACAGCAGGGCGAGCCAGCACAGCAGGACGTGGGCGCGGATGCGGTCCTCGCGGCGGTGGTAAACGGGGCGGAGATCGAGAATTTGCTTCATATCGCGCCAGCCGCGCTCGACTTCCAGGAGCTGTTTGTAACCCAGCGCGATGTCCTCGGCCGACAGTTTCGGATCCGAGGAGCGCAGGAGGTACTTCCCGTCGAGGTTGGCCTCGGAGGCGATCTTCTTCTTGTCCACCCGCAGCAGCCCGCTCGGGGTGGTGCGCAAGAACCGTTTCAGGCCGGGCTTGGTGGACAACACCCCAGCCAGCTTGTCGC
>NZ_JBFBBS010000107.1:0-3039 GCF_040682835.1 Streptomyces sp. NPDC051104
CGATCCGGTGGAAGCCAGCGCTGCAAGCATTCGACATCACCTTCGACGGACGACTCTCGGCCGCCCGCCGCTAGAACCCGACAACCGAGTTACACCACTGGCTGGACACACCCTGCTGCGGACGTCAAGCCGTGCGATGGCGACCACATCGTGCGCCGGGCTGACCACCAGCCCCCCACAGAGGGAAAACCCTGGAAGGGCGGGCGTGCTCTTGTCGCAGCCGCCCCCAGGCGCTTCACTGGCGCTGCTCCACCCCCCACAGGAGAACACCCGTCCCATCGGAAGAAGGGTTTCTCTTGACCGCCCTACGCGCGTCCGCCGTCACCGCCGCCGCCTGTGCCGCCGTGCTAGCCACCGCCCTGCCGTCCTCGGCCATCAACTCGTACAACGCGACACCCGCACCCGAGCGCACCGAGGTCGGCGCGCTCGTCGCGACCTGGGACAACGACGGCGACCCCACGACACCCGACCGGGTCGACTGGGTCTGCTCCGGAACCATGATCGACACGGACACGTTCCTGACCGCCGCGCACTGCACGACCGACTGGCCCGACAACGTGAAGTTCTACGTGTCCCTGGACCAGGACGTGCAGGCCGGCCTCGACGCCGCCGCGACGAAGTACCCCGGCGATCCGGCCGCGCAGGCGGGCGCCGTCGCCGTCCAGGGCACCGCCCACAGCCATCCCGACTACCCCGGGCCCGCGTCCGACCCGCACGACATCTCGGTGATCGAGCTGCCCGCGACCAAAGTCAAGGCCCGCTGGACCTTCACTCCAGCCACGCTGCCCACCGCCAACCAGCTCGGCGCGCTCGGCCCGCAGGTGCTGAACTCCACCGACTGGTTCGTCGCCGGATACGGCACCCAGGAGGCCCAGCGCGGCCCCGGCGGCCAGACCCACCCCGGCGGCGGTGTCCGGATGAAGGCGCCTGTCACCTTCGACGCCCTCAACGACGCGTGGGTCCGCCTGGCGATGACCGAACCCCAGGGCAACGGCGGCGCCTGCTACGGCGACTCCGGCGGCCCCAACTTCGCCGTGATCGGCGGCCGGAACGTGCTCGCGGCCACCACGATCACCGGCGACGGCCCGTGCTACGCGACGAACGTGTCGTACCGCCTGGACACCCCGGGCGCCCGCGCCTTCCTGGCGCCGTTCGTGAAGCTGCCGTAGCGCCCGCCAGACACAGCCCGCCACCTCCGCAGCGCTTTACCGCGCTGCCGGGCCCGCCGTCGACTCCGGCTCAGACGAGCCGTCGGCGGCGGGCCCGTCCGGCGACCGCACCGGAAGCCTTCCGGCGGTGCGCTGACCCGGTCACCCGACTGGCGGCGCCACCTCGCCCGCCCATCCGGCGGGGAAGCGTCGTCGCGCGTGGTCAGCGCCAGCAGCAAAACACGCTGCGGAGCCTGCCCGACTCCGCAAGGACTCCCCACGAGGCGTCACTTGACCGTGGCCCCGGTCGACGGACAGCGACCCGATCAGCCGCGGGCGGCGCTGCCGACACCGGCGGCCGCAGCTCCGACCGCCGAGGCGGCCGCCGCACCTGTGCCTGAATTCCAAGAGCGCGAACAGTTCGTGGTCACCCACTCAAAAAGCGGAGGCAGTCCTGGCTGGACGGGTGCAGGCCCGGGCTGCCCGCGTACCGCCGCGCCCGGCCGAGTGATTCCTGTGCGCCGCTCGGGCGCAGGCCAACGCGCCGCCCAAGGACAGTCGGCATCTCTTCACTACCGTCAGGGACGCTGTTGGTTGCAGGTACCGGCAGCGGTCCCATCCGGGAAGCTGTGAGGAGTTGAGCGTCCATGGCCGTGTGTGACGTCTGCGGCAACGACTACGAGATGTCTTTCGAAGTGCACGCCAAGGGAGGAGCCGTCCACACCTTCGACAGCCTCGAGTGCGCCGCCCAGCGGATGGCGCCGATCTGCGAAAACTGCCAATGCCGCATCCTCGGTCACGGCCTCCAGGCCGACGGGCAGTTCTTCTGCTGCGCGCACTGCGCCCGTCAGCAGGGCAAAGCAGAACTCGTAGACCACGCCTGACCCGCACGACTGGACTGACGCCCCTGACAGCCACCTGAACTGTTCAGGGCCGCGACCCGACACGCATCCGCGGAGCAGTCGGCACCTGGGCAGTCGCACACACGCGACACAGCACGGCCGCCCCTGCACACGCAACAGCCATCCGTGGCGCGCCATAGGCAACGCATCGGAAGGCCGGCGATACTGACTTCGGCTCGTCAGGGTGACGCTGAACCGTCGAGGGACAGGCCGGTGCCAGCTATGAAACCGTCGAGGGTGTCGGGCCGGTACTGCAGGCGTTTGAGTCGGTTGCGGACGAGCGTTTCCAGGCGGTCGAGGGCGACGACGGCGAGGTTGGCCAGGCTGCGTTTGACGTGTGCCCATACGCCCTCGACGGGATTGAGATCGGGCGAGTAGGCGGGCAGCAGGAACACCGTCAGCCATTCACGCTCGGCGATCAACTCACGCATGGCGTGGGAGACGTGCGTGTTGAGCCGGTCCCACACCAGCACGATCGGCGCCTTGACGAGCTGGTGGACACCGTCGATCAGCGCGATGAAGTCGCGCTCGCCCATGCTGCGGCGCTTGCCCTTTGCCCGCGGGGTGGGTGCGCAGGCGGTGACACAGCCGGGTGCGAGAACCTGGCCGCATCGCGATCAGTCCGGCCACTGACAGGCGCCCCGAGCGTCGCCCGCTGACCGTCACGACCGGGGTGCGGCCGCGCCGGCCCCAGGTGCGTCCTTTGGGCGGCCGACGGGTGAAGCCTGCCTCGTCCTCGAAGCAGATGTAGCCTCCGCAGGCCGCCCGGGCTCTTTTACCTCGGCCCAGGTCGCCTCCTTCCACACCTGGACGGCCCTCTCGTCGCGTTCGGCCACCCGCCGCGCGGGCACCTGCGGGCTGAAGCCGAGCCGGTGCATCAGCCTCGTGGCGCCCGAGACGCTGTAGACACCTCAGGTGTTTAGCGCGTCAAGCGGCTTCGGCTAGTTCGAAGGGAAAGGCGGTCTGTTCGTCGAACAGTTCGGTGTGCT
>NZ_JBFBBS010000108.1:0-1176 GCF_040682835.1 Streptomyces sp. NPDC051104
CTCGCGGCTGCGCTGACGCCTGAGGTGGATGCGGTGCTGGCGCGGTATCCGCTGCGTGAACTGGTGACGTCCTCTGATCCGTTGCCGTTGGTGGTGGAGCGGGAGCGGGCGTTGTTCGGGTCGTGGTACGAGTTCTTCCCGCGTTCGGAGGGGACTTCGCAGCGGCTGCACGGGACGTTCCGTACGGCGGCGCGGCGGCTGCCGGTGATCGCGGGGATGGGTTTCGATGTGGTGTATCTGCCGCCGATCCATCCGATCGGGACGACGTTCCGCAAGGGGCCCAACAATTCTCTGTCGGCGGGGCCGGGGGATGTGGGGGTGCCGTGGGCGATCGGGTCGCCGGAGGGCGGTCATGACGCGGTGCATCCGGATCTGGGGACGATCGAGGATTTCGACTGGTTCGTGGGGCGGGCGCGGGGGGTGGGGCTGGAGGTGGCCCTGGATTTCGCGTTGCAGTGTTCGCCGGATCATCCGTGGGTGGAGAAGCATCCGGAGTGGTTCCGGCATCGTCCGGACGGGTCGATCGCGTATGCGGAGAATCCGCCGAAGAAGTACCAGGACATCTATCCGGTCCATTTCGATGCGGACATGGACGGGCTGGTGGCGGAGACGCTGCGGGTGCTGCGGTTCTGGATGGGGCATGGGGTGCGGATCTTCCGGGTGGACAATCCGCACACCAAGCCGGTGGTGTTCTGGGAGCGGGTGATCGGGGACATCAACGGCACGGATCCGGATGTGATCTTCCTGGCGGAGGCGTTCACGCGGCCGGCGATGATGCACACGCTGGCCAAGGTGGGGTTCCAGCAGTCGTACACGTATTTCACGTGGCGGAATTCGAAGCAGGAGCTGACGGAGTATCTGAGCGAGCTGTCGGGGGAGGCGGCGGCGTATATGCGGCCGAACTTCTTCGTGAACACCCCGGACATCCTGCACGCGTATCTGCAGCACGGGGGGCGGCCGGCGTTCGAGGTGCGGGCGGTGCTGGCGGCGACGCTGTCGCCGACGTGGGGGGTGTACTCGGGGTACGAGTTGTGTGAGAACGTGCCGCTGCGGGAGGGCGGCGAGGAGTATCTGGACTCGGAGAAGTACCAGCTGCGGCCCCGGGACTGGGAAGCCGCCGAACGCGAGGGACGCAGCATCGCCCCCCTGATCACCAGGCTGAACGAGATCCGACGG
>NZ_JBFBBS010000108.1:1268-2970 GCF_040682835.1 Streptomyces sp. NPDC051104
ACGCCCAGGAGGCGACGGTCTCGTTGGACATGCCGCGGCTCGGCCTCGACTGGCACGAGACCGTCCCGGTGCGCGACGAGCTCACCGGTGTCATCTATCACTGGGGCAGGGCCAACTATGTACGTCTGGCGCCGGGCGATGGCCCCGCGCACGTGCTGACCGTCCTGCGACCGTCCTCACCGCAGATCGGAGGGTCACCCACACGATGATCGTCAACGAGCCCGTTCCGGACACCTTCGAGGACACTCCCGCCGCGGAGCGCGACCCGGAGTGGTTCAAGCGTGCCGTCTTCTACGAGGTCCTGGTCAGGTCGTTCCAGGACAGCAATGGTGACGGCGTGGGCGACCTCAAGGGGCTGACCGCGAAGCTGGACTATCTGCAGTGGCTGGGCGTCGACTGCCTGTGGCTGCCGCCGTTCTTCAAGTCGCCGCTCCGGGACGGCGGTTACGACGTCTCCGACTACACGGCGGTGCTGCCGGAGTTCGGGGACCTGGCGGACTTCGTGGAGTTCGTCGACGCCGCCCACCAGCGGGGCATGCGCGTGATCATCGACTTCGTGATGAACCACACCAGCGACCAGCACCCGTGGTTCCAGGAGTCACGCGCCAACCCCGACGGCCCCTACGGGGACTACTACGTCTGGGCCGACGACGACAAGCAGTTCCAGGACGCCCGGATCATCTTCGTCGACACCGAGGCCTCCAACTGGACCTTCGACCCGGTCCGCAAGCAGTACTACTGGCACCGGTTCTTCTCCCACCAGCCGGACCTCAACTACGAGAACCCGGCCGTCCAGGAGGAGATGATCTCCGCCCTGAAGTTCTGGCTGGACCTCGGCATCGACGGCTTCCGCCTGGACGCGGTGCCGTACCTCTACCAGCAGGAAGGCACCAACTGCGAGAACCTTCCGGCGACGCACGAGTTCCTGAAGCGGGTGCGGAAGGAGATCGACGCCCAGTACCCCGACAAGGTGCTGCTGGCGGAGGCGAACCAGTGGCCGGAGGACGTGGTCGACTACTTCGGCGACTACGCCAGTGGCGGCGACGAGTGCCACATGGCCTTCCACTTCCCGGTCATGCCGCGCATCTTCATGGCGGTGCGCCGTGAGTCGCGCTATCCGGTCTCGGAGATCCTGGCCAAGACCCCGGCGATCCCGTCGAGCTGCCAGTGGGGCATCTTCCTGCGCAACCACGACGAGCTGACCTTGGAGATGGTCACCGACGAAGAGCGCGACTACATGTGGGCGGAGTACGCCAAGGACCCCCGCATGCGCGCCAACATCGGCATCCGCCGCCGGCTGGCCCCGCTGCTGGACAACGACCGCAACCAGATCGAACTGTTCACCGCGCTGCTGCTGTCGCTGCCCGGCAGCCCGATCCTGTACTACGGCGACGAGATCGGCATGGGCGACAACATCTGGCTCGGTGACCGGGACGCGGTGCGCACCCCGATGCAGTGGACCCCGGACCGCAACGCCGGTTTCTCCTCCTGCGACCCGGGCCGCCTGTTCCTGCCCACGATCATGGACCCGGTCTACGGCTACCAGGTCACCAACGTGGAGGCGTCGATGTCGTCGCCGTCCTCGCTGCTGCACTGGACCCGGCGCATGATCGAGATCCGCAAGCAGAACCCCGCGTTCGGCCTCGGCTCCTACACCGAACTGTCCTCCTCCAACCCGGCCGTGCTCGCCTTCCTGCGGGAG
>NZ_JBFBBS010000109.1:0-2924 GCF_040682835.1 Streptomyces sp. NPDC051104
AATAAAATGAGATTATGGCTAGATAAAACTAACAAGGTTTAGACAAGGTTAATCACAAAATTGTGAAAAAGTATCTTTCGTTATCTGAGACCCTAAAAAAGGGGGTTCCGATTCGTTCCTCCCTAGCAAGTCGCGAATCACGACCCCTTAATAACAACAACGAAATTTTCGTTTTTGCCACTTGTTGCAGAAAGCTATACCGACATCACGTAGGGTATGAACAACATACAAAATTTACATGTAGTTATTCCCCATATAAATGGGGAAGCCGTCAACCATTACGCAACCAAACGACAACCACAAAGCCCATTACAAAATGAAAGCAAACTGACAGCGGTTCAGGGTGTAAAGATTTTAACGCCCTCAAAATTGTGGAAGTTATCAACACTAGACAAAGCTATACCGACATCACGTAGGTCAGGGGTAACTTTGAGGTGTACCCATTCAAAACAAAAATGTTATAGCTCCGTAGTTACAAATACACAGCAAATTCTAGCAACATACAAAATTTACATACTGTCAGTATCATACTGAACAACCGTACCTGAAAGTACACTTGCTAATTGTTGGCAAATGTTGGCACGAAATTGACTTATCAGGTTATAATCCCAAAATTTATCTAGAGTTTATATACTAATATAAATCAAAATGCGATTCAGAATCTGGTTTAGCTAACAGTGGTTTGCCATTCTTGTCTATCAACGGTGTTATTCCACAACCGTCAGAATCTTTATTAACCACCATATATTGTACGCCAGTATTTTTATCAGTAATTATTTCTACACCGCTTAAAATACCTCCAGAAGTTCTTTCAAAGCGATCTTTTATCTCTTTTTTTGTTATCATTGTTATAATCATTCCTTTCCGCTTCGTTCCAAGACACAACACGAGATGAAAAAGTGTTGTACTATATTCACACCTCTTTTTCTCAAATCAAAGTCTCTTTGCCGATATATATTTATATAAAATTAGCTGAGCAAGTGATTTGTTTTATTAAAGATTCAAGTTACCTGTTGCAAAAAGAAGTAATAAGGCACCAACTATTCCAAAAATAACTCCAAGAATTCGTTGTTTAATAAAACTTACATTTCCTAAAAGCACTCTAACTAAAATAAACTGTCTACTAGCAAAAGTAAATAGAAGGCCAATACCCAATATAATACATGAGATAAGTGCTAATGGGTTATGACTAAAAATTTGAATAAGGTTATCTGATTCGTTCGTAATATTATCCACTTTATTTTCCTCTTTCGCGTGCGCACAAGCGCTTTTTATTTTGCATTCCTAAAATTTAGGATTTGTTTTATAGATTTGAACCTTAGCATTTGTTAGCATGTTAAAAAATGTTAAGGTTCACAGCTATATAGACTTTAGCACTATTAAAGTTCTAATCTATTGCTTTTTTCATTTCATGAATAACTCTTCTTAATTTTGGCAAAGGTAATTCCATCAGGTCAGCAAACTGTTCTTGTGGTAGTCTGTAGTGTTCTCCAAACATTTTCTCATACCCAGCTATAATTACAGCCTTTTCCATTTTTTCATCTAAGTTATCAATACTCTTTAAGTAGTCCGATAGTTTCATGTTTCCTCCTTTACAATATTAGTAATAGCTTGTGTGTGCGTCTTTCATCAACAAGTTAATGTTCATTATCAATCAAAAGGCAACAATACTCAAAACGAATAATATAAAACTTATGGTATATAGTGCTATTTTCGCAAATTTATTAATATGTTTTATAAAAATATTAGTGATTAAAGCAATATTTAAAGCTATCATATATACAAAATTTGTTTTCACTATAAAAATAAACAATAGATTAAGAACAACAAATAGAAGTAGATTTATTTTTTGTTCTTTTTTTAATTCATCCACAATATTTTTCATATTTTATCTCCTTGGTTTTTCAAAAACCTATTAGACTTAAAAGAATATCTCCTATAGCTTGTAATACAACAAACTTTTTAACTGGTTTTTTCTTTTTTCTTCTCATTACTTTACCCCACCAACTCAAACCAGCACAGCTCATACAGCAACGCACGCGCCTCGTCATAAGCGTTGTGATGATAGCCGTAAAAGTCTAAGAAGTTGTATATATTTAACGTGTCGCGCGTGATAATGTCAAAATGGCTAACGTAATCAATGGCGCACTCACGAAAGTTCTTTGTAGTTGTATCGCAACACATTGATGTTATCAGTCTTTTAGTGGCGTCATAGTGGCAACCAGTTATCTCACAAAACTGTGTTATATCATCAAAGTTACCGCCATTTTGTATGAACCAATCCCAAAGCATTAAAATAGCTTCTTTGTTGGCTCTCTTTTCTGCAGGGCTTAGTGTATCGCACTCGCCTAGTCGTCTATCATCTTTATAATAAGCATGCATATACTCGTGAGCATGGTCAAAAGGCGTAGCTAAATTTGGGTTATAACCGCCAATACAAAGCCTTGTATCTATCCAAGCTCTTTGATTATCATATTCAAATGTTCTGTAATCTATGCCTAAGTTTTCAATCTTGATTACTATAAGAGCGGTCAATTCTTCTTGATTCATTTAACGCCCTCATTTTTCACTATCTTTCAAGTCTTTAGCTTTTTGTTGCAATTCTTCCCAACGGTCAGCAAAAACTAATTTAATCATAGCTTTGTCTTTTTCGGTCAAAGGGCGACCACCAGCACTTAGAATACTGTCAAAAATAGCGTCATCGTCAGAGTTTGCGACTTCCGCCAAGTCTATCGGCTCATTGACTGATTTAGCTTCAGCACGCCCCAGTAGATAGTCCACAGATACGTTGAAATAGTCGGCGATTAACTTTAGCTTTTCAGCAGTCGGTTGTTGTTTTTTCATTCTATAAAAGTAATTTGAGCTAAATCCCAAATCTTCCGAAACTCTTTGCAAAGATTTACCTTGTTTTTCAGATAACTCTT
>NZ_JBFBBS010000110.1:0-2779 GCF_040682835.1 Streptomyces sp. NPDC051104
ACGGCGGCTGCACACCCCTTCTCATGCGTAGGCTAACACTCCATCAGGCATCCACATTCCAAGGGCAGATGCGCAATTTTGTTAGGAATTCTAAGTCCGGGGCGAGTGTGCGGACCACCGTCGTACCTGATGTCCGTCCTGGCGATCGTCTTCACCATCACCCTCGCCCTGCGGGCCGTGCCCTTCCCGGTGCTCGGCAGACTGCGTGGCTCGGCACTGGTGCGGCAGCTGTCGGCATGGATGCCGGTGGGCATTCTGCTGATCCTCGCCGTGACCGCACTGCGCGGCACGATGACCAAGGACGCGCACGGTGCCTGGTACGCCCTGCTCGCCGTCGCCGTCACCATCGGCGTCCACCTGGGCTTCGGCCGGCGCACCATCCTCAGCGTCGGCATCGGCACCGGTGTCTACCTCATCCTGCTCAACGCCGTGTGAACCGCCCGACGGTGTGCCGCACATCACCCTGTGAAGGGCAGTCCTGAACGGCCTCGGCCGGAATAACAGGAGATGGGCCTCCGGTTGTCCCTTTCATCTCTCGGTTCTCCGGAGGCTGACATGGATCAAGACCGAACGGGTCGGAAGAGGTGGCCGCGATGAGCCACAGCACATCGGCCGTCTTTCACGGCCGGCCCGGCCGTCCTGTGGCAGCCACCGCACCGCGTCAGGCCTGGCTGCGCGCCGCGTTCATCCTTCTCGCGATGGGCCTGGACGCTGCTGCCGCGGTCATGCTGGTGAGTCAGCACCTTCCAGAGGCTGTGTTCGGGGTGCTCCTGGCCGGTCTCGGCTGGCTCACCACTCGGCGCCTCGCGGCCTGGTACCCCGCACCTTCGCCCGTCGTCGCCGAGAAAGCCGCGCGCCGATGAGCCGGACGACACAGGACCCGGCGCAGACCGTCCCCTGCGAGGACGTCTCGAGACCGGTGCGCCCGGCCCTCGCGGGCCGGGTCGGCCGGGACGCTCTGCTCGAGCGGCGCCGACGCCACACGCTCGAGTTGCTCGCGGTGTCGGCACTGGGACTGATTCCCTGGACGGTGATACTGGGAGTGACCCTGCCGTCCGACTACCGTGTCCACGCATGGCGCACGACCTGGGTCGGCTTCGACATACTGCTCCTGACGGCACTGGGGGCGACAGCGGTCCTCGGAATACGCCGCCACCGGGCCGTGGTGTTGCCCGCCCTGGCGACCGCCGTCCTCCTGGTGTGCGACGCATGGTTCGATCTCTCGCTCGCCCTGGGCACGTCCGCGATCTGGATGTCCGCCGCGCTCGCCGTCTTCGTCGAACTCCCGATGGCTGCCTTCCTCTTCCACCGCGTAGGACTGCTGCTGCGGTCGCAGTGGACGCCGCCGCCATCGCCGGACACCGCCCCGGACGCAGTGGACACAGGCGCCCGGCCCTGATCACCCCGGGCACGGGCCGCCTGCCGTCCGCAGGTGGTGATGACCCGACCGCCCTTTTGTCACGGGCCCACAGGGCGGCCGGGTATGCGCGGGCCATACGCCACCGCCCCGCCGAGTCAGGTGAGTCGTCGGCGAGGCGGCGTGGTCAGCGGGCGGTGCCGAAGTCCTGCGTCCAGTAAGAGCCGGGCTGGGCGAGGCCTACGCCGATGTCCTTGAATCCGCAGTCGAGGATGTTCCGCTTGTGTCCGGGGCTGGCCATCCAGGCCGCCATGACACTCTCGGGGGTGCTGTAGCCGTAGGCGATGTTCTCGCCGTACGAGCTCCAGGAGTATCCGGCGCTGGTGATCCGGTCACCCGGGGACGAGCCGTCGGAGCCGGTGTGGGACATGTTCTGGTGGGCGGCCATGTCGGCGCTGTGCGCCTGAGCGGCCTTCGCCAGCTTCGAGTTGACGGTCAGCGGTGCACAGCCCGCCTTCGCGCGCTCACTGTTGACGAGCGCGACGACGCGTGCCGTGGCAGAGGTGGGAGCGCTGGACGCCGGGGCACTCGAAGCCGTGGGCCGGGTGGCGGGGGCGGTGGTGGCCGGGGCACTCGAAGCCGTGGGCCGGGTGGTCGGGACGGCGGTCGCCGAAGGGCTCGTCTTGGCCTGGGGCGCCGGACTCCCGGTCGACTTCGCCCAGTGCCCTTTCGCGGCCGTGCCGGCGCTGTTGTGCCAGTGATGGTGCGAACGGTGCGTGTCTGGCCGTCCGTTGTACGAGTCCACGCAGGCCATGGCGACGGACGGGACGCCCACGGCGGCGATGGCGACGGCGGCTATGACTGCCTTTCGGTGGTGCAATGTCCTGCGGTGCTTGCTCACGCGACCGTCCTCACTAGGTATTGGCATCGCTTCTCGCAGCACCCCGGCATTTGCTGCGCATGACAATTCCACGTACGGAGACCACGCCATGCGCTGTACACAACGCCAACCCCGGCCACCTGCACGGGATCCAGCGCAGAAGATGCCGGGACGCCCTGCGGCCCGGTCATTCTCGGAAGGCAGAGCAACAAGGGCAATGAGCGCGGAGTACTAGGCTTTCTCGTAGGAAAACGCGCCTCTTGCCAGGCATCGATGGGCACGCTAAATCCCGCTCAGCGCATTCCCGATTCCGTGTGACGCAGTCAAAGGAACGGGAAAGAAGGAAAATTCCACGATGGAGGAATGACCGGTAATGGCGCACAGCCTCCGCGAGGAATGTCCGCTTGGCGGCACATGAACACCAAATGAGAAGGAGGCGGGAAGCTACTAGTACTCCAGCCGGAGATGTGATCTTTATGGCTGCTGGGTGGCTTGGCGTTGGTAGTGGCTGCGGCGGGCTCGGGCCTGGTGGCGTCGGCGCC
>NZ_JBFBBS010000111.1:0-2627 GCF_040682835.1 Streptomyces sp. NPDC051104
CGAGCTACAGACACTCCTCGCCCTCTGGACCGGCGCCTGCCCCACCTGCCACCGCGACATACCCACACCCATACGGACCTGACCAAGCACTACTAGGGTGCGTCCGACAGTTGTCGTCGGCCGTGCCGGCGGAGTGGTCCGGCGCGGTCGGGTTACCCGCCGACCATGACTCGGCTGCTGAAAAGGGAAGACAAGGATCACCGGGCACGTCATGGCCACCGACGGGGGGCGGCAGACCGCCGCCCCGAGCCCGCCGCGGATTCCACCGCCGCGCCGCCCGGGCCGGACCCGGAAGTGGAGCGCAGGGCCCCGGAGGCGCCGACCGAGTTGCCCCGGCGCTCGTGGTGGGCGGTGTTCAGTGGCACGCTCCGCGAGTTCGGGAACGACGAACTGACCGACCGGGCCGCGGCCCTGACCTACTACGGGGTGCTGTCCCTCTTCCCGGCCCTGCTGGTGCTGGTGTCCCTGCTGGACATCGCCGGGCGGTCGGCGACCGACAAGGTGCTGGCCAACCTCAAACAGTTCGCCCCGGGCGCGGCCCGGGACATCATCACCCGGGCCGTGGCGCAGTTGCAGGGACACAGCGGCGCCGGGTCCGTGATGGCGTTCGTGGGCCTGGCGCTGGCGCTGTGGTCGGCGTCGGGTTACATCGGCGCGTTCATCCGCACCGCGAACGCCGTCTACGACATCCCCGAGGGCCGGCCCCTGTGGAAGGTCCTGCCCCTGCGGCTGGCGGTCACGGTCGTGCTCATGCTGCTGGCCCTGGCGAGCGCGCTGATCGTGGTGTTCACCGGCGGGCTGGCGCACCAGGTGGGCACGGCACTGGGCATCGGGCACACGGCGCTCATGGTGTGGTCGATCGCCAAGTGGCCCGTCCTCGTCGCCCTGGTGACGATCATGCTGGCGATCCTGTACTGGGCCACGCCGAACGCCAAGGTCCACGGCTTCAGGTGGATCACACCGGGCAGCGTGCTGGCGCTGGTGCTCTGGATGGGCGCGTCCGGTGGGTTCGCGGTCTACGTCGCCGCCTTTTCCTCGTACAACAAGACCTACGGCACCATGGCGGGCGTCATCGTCTTCCTGGTGTGGCTGTGGATGGGCAATCTGGCGATCCTGCTGGGCCTGGAGTTCGACGCGGAGACCGCGCGGCAGCGGGCGATCGCCGGCGGTCTTCCGCCCGACCAGGAGCCGTACACCGAGCCACGGGACACCCGCGCGTGGGACGACGAGGACCGGCGCCGCGTGGACTGACGAAGGTTCGGCCCGCCGCGAGAGCCCCGTTGCCCGCCCGTCGTTTCGCAAGTTCGCGAGCGGATGTCGGAAGGGAGCGAACCCCCGGACCGCTTCGATCATCTTCATTCGGGGACCATGGCGTTCCCGGTCGGTCGCAGGGGACAGGAGCCGAAAGGAAGGGCCGTGCCGGTCATCAGTCAGCGGGTGCACCTGGTGCTGCTCGCCGCCTGGACAATCGTCTGGTTCGCCGTGGTGGAGCGGCACGGCGGGTTCTCCTGGCACTATCTGCAGCAGGGCGGGAAACTGCTGTATCAGGGCGCCGGACGCGACGGCGGTCTCAACCTGTACGCGCACCACCCCGAGCTCCAGATGGGCCCGCTCAGCTTCCTGGTGGCGGGTGTGTTCAACCCGTTCCCCGACGGCGTGGGACAGTTCCTGGCCGCTGCCCTGATGTCCGCGCTCGGCCTGGTGATCCTGGTCCTCGCCGGACGCAGCGCAGCCTGGTACTTCCGGGGCACCGGGACCAACCACCAGCGGCTGCGGCAGCGCGTGCTGATCGCGGGCCTGGCCTTCATCCCCATGTGGATCGAGGTGTCGGTCCGCTTCGGGCACCTCGACGATGTCCTGGCGCTGTTCTTCACCGCCCTGGCCGTACGCTCGGTCACCCTCGGCAACGCGGCGGGGGCCGGCGTCTTCATGGCCCTGGCCATGAACTCCAAACCGACGGCGCTGGCCTTCCTGCCGCTGCTGCTCGCGCTGCCGAGACACCAGTGGCTGCGGGCCGGTCTGTGGTGCGCAAGCCTGGTCGCGGTCGTCTGGCTGCCGTTCTTCATCGGCTCCCCGCACACGATGGCGGCGGCGCACTTCACCATCCCGAACCAGCCGGCGTCCGCGCTGCGCTGGCTCGGCGTCGGCGATCCCCAGACACCACCCTGGGACCGCCCCGCGCAGGCCGTGGTGGGTCTGACGCTCGGCTGTATAGCCGTCTGGCGCGGCCGCTGGGCCGCGGTGGTCCTGCTCGGCGCCAACGCGCGGATCGTGCTGGACCCCAGCGTCTACACGTACTACACCGCGTCCGTCCTGCTGGGCACGCTGTTGTGGGACGTGATCGGCCAGCGGCGCCTCGTCCCCTGGTGGAGCTGGATCGCGCTGCTCACGCTGTACGGCAGTGTGTTCGTCGTGCCCGACGACTCCGCCCGCGGTCTGATCCGTCTGGGCTTCGTGGCCGTCTCCACCGCGTACGTCCTGTTCTGGCCGGTACGCGACCGCGGCGACCCGCGCTCCTGCGGCCGGGGCCGGCCGCGACGGCCGACCACGCCCCCGGCACAGCGGAGCCGGGACGCGACCCGCGGCGAGCCGGAGGCGACACTCGGCTGACCGGCGCGCGAAGCGCC
>NZ_JBFBBS010000112.1:0-2618 GCF_040682835.1 Streptomyces sp. NPDC051104
TCGTCTTCAGTCCACACACCTGACGATGATCAACGGTGGCCGCACCCGTGTCCCCACCGGCCCCTACCAACAAGATCACATCTCCGGCTGGAGTATTAGGCCGTTCACCCGGATGGACGTTGGGCGGCTGGCGCGACAGGACAGGCGCAGACAATGGTGAAATGCTTTCTATTGAGACCTTACTGATGGTGAGCGCCGCACTCACTGCCTACTCGAATCGGCACCTCCGATATTGGCTCCGTAGACACACGCGCGTCCATGGGCCGTGTGCGGGAGAGAACCAGTTATGAGTGAGAAGATCGCGGGCATCGAAATCCCCGATACGCGACTGGCGGCCGAGGCCACGGAACTGGTCCGCGAAGCTGCGCCGCCGCTGCTGTTCGACCATTCGCGCAGAGTCTACCTGTTCGGAATGCTGCAAGGGCTACGACGCGGCCTGAAGCCCGACCCGGAACTGCTCTACGTCGGAGCGATGTTCCACGACCTGGGTCTGACCCAGACATACCGGACCACGCATCAGCGATTCGAGATCGACGGGGCCAACGAGGCGCGCCGGTTCCTTACCGAGCACGGGGTCGGCGCCGACGACGTCCGCCGGGTCTGGACGGCAATCGCCCTGCACACAACGCCCGGCGTCCCAGAGTTCATGGAGCCCGAGATCGCGTTGGTCACTGCAGGGGTGGAGGCCGATGTACTTGGGATCGGCCGCGACGACCTGGATCCTGCGGCACTCGAAGCCGTCACCCATGCGCACCCGCGACCTGACTTCAAGCGCCGGATTCTGGAGGCCTTCACCGACGGCTTCAAGGACCGGCCCGACACAACCTTCGGCACCATGAATGCCGATGTGCTGGCCCACTTCGTGCCCGGCTTCCAGCGCACTGACTTCGTCGAGGTCATCCTGAACAGTTCCTGGCCCGAGTAGCCGGCTGAAGCTCCTGCAGGTTTCGGACGACCATGTAAACGCCCGCGGGCTCCGGCACGATCAGAAGGACAAAGAGATGAACAATCAACCGCCAGCCACGACGACGGATGCCGGATGTCCCGTCGCCAGTGACGAATACGCGCTCACGGTCGGAGCCAGCGGCCCCGTCCTGCTGCAGGACACCTACCTGATCGAAAAGCTGGCCCATTTCGTCCGCGAGCGTGTCCCCGATCGCGTCTATCACGTCAAGGGCGGCGGCGCCTTCGGCTATTTCGAGGTGACCGCCGATGTCACCGAGTGGACCAAGGCCGCCTTCCTCAACGAGGTCGGCAAGCGCACGCCGGTACTGATCCGCCTCTCGTCGGTGGCCGGCGAAGAGGGTTACCCGGACTCGGACCGCGACGTGCGCGGCTGGGCCCTGAGGTTCTACACCGAGGAAGGCAACTACGACCTCGTCGGCAACAACACGCCGGTCTTCTTCGTGCGCGACCCCATGAAGTTCCCCGACTTCATCCACTCGCAGGAGCGCATGCCCGACAGCGGCCTGCGCAGCAACAACATGCAGTGGGACTTCTGGACGCTCTCGCCGGAGTCGGCCCACCAGGTGACGGTCCTGATGAGCGACCGCGGCACGCCGCGCACCTGGCGCCACATGAACGGCTACAGCAGCGACACCTACATGTGGGAGAACGCCGCGGGCAAGAAGTTCTGGGTCAAGTACCACTTCAAGACCGAGCAGGGCATCCAGAACTTCACCGACGCCGAGGCCAAGGCCATGCGCGCTGAGGACCTCGACTGCCACCGGCGCGATCTGTGGGACGCGATCGCCCGCGAGGACTACCCGTCCTGGCGTCTCGAAATGCAGATCATGCCCTATGAGGACGCGGCCGACTACCGCTTCAACCCCTTTGACGTGACCAAGGTCTGGCCGCACGAGGACTACCCGCCGATCACCGTCGGGCGCTTGGTGCTTGACCGCAACCCCGAGAACTTCTTCGCCCAGATCGTGCAGGCCGGGTTCGACGTGGCGAACTTCGTTCCGGGCATCGGGCCCAGCCCGGGCCGGATGGTACTGGCACGGATGTTCGCCTATGGCGACTCCAGCCGCTACCGCACCGGTCCCAACTATGCGCAGCTTCCGATCAACCAGCCGCTCGACGAGGTGCACAACTACAACAAAGACGGCCCGATGCGCTACCGCCACAATGGAAACCAGCCGGTCTACGCACCGAACAGCTACGGCGGGCCCAAGGCCGACCCGCAACGCTACCGCGATCCCAGCTGGTTTGTGGAGGCCGCCGAGATCATGCGCACGGCCTACCAAGCGCACAGGGACGACGACGACTTCATCCAGCCCCGCACGCTCTACCGCCAGGTAATGACGCAGACCGATCGGGACCATCTGGTCGGCAACATCGTCGGCCATCTGAGCCAGGGAGTGGAGCGCTCCATCCAGGAGCGCGCGGTCAACGACTACTGGACGAAAGTGGATCCCGACCTCGGCGCGCGCGTCGCCCAAGGCCTGGGCCTGGGGACTTCGCAGCCCGGCAACGGGTAGCGGAGACAATCCGCTGGCAGCACCCAAACGAGCGGTTCTTCGACTCCTGCTGACCCATCAAAGTGTCGCCGAAACGAGTTGGCGGGGGGGGGCGGCCCCCGGGGGGGGCCGCCCCCCCCCGGGGCGGGTGGGTGT
>NZ_JBFBBS010000113.1:0-2497 GCF_040682835.1 Streptomyces sp. NPDC051104
ACTTCTCCCGGTTCGCGCAGCCGACCGAGCTGGACCTGCGCCAGTTCGCGGGCCGGCACCCGGTGGAACTGATCGGCGGGGTCCGCTTCCCCGCCATCGGAGAACTGCCCTACCTGCTCACCCTCGCAGGCCACGGCTTCTACTGGTTCCGCCTCCGCAAGAACGTCCCCCAGGCCACCAAGGTCAACGTGTTCGTGACCAGTTGAATCAGGGCCGCTGACGTCGGCCGGCACGGAAAGGACGCGAGGCCATGCCGAAGACCCAGACCGCAACGCTCAGCCAGGACGGCACCGGCCCCGCCTCGCTGCTGCCCTCGCTCTCCGGTCTGCTGCGGGAGTGGTTGCCGCGCCAGCGCTGGTTCGCCGGCAAGGGACGGCCCGTCACGGACCTGACCCTGCTGTCGGTGACCGAACTGCACCCCGGCTGCCTGCACGTCCTGGTCCGCGCCGACTGCACCGGGCGCCCACCGACCGCCGCGCCGGAACACGAGTGCTACCAACTGCTCCTCGGCATCGGGGAGTCCCTGTCCCCGCGGGTCTCCCCGGCGGTCCTCGGACGGGCGAGCGAGGGACCTCTCGCGGGGCTGCTGGTGTACGACGCCCTCCAGGACCCGCGCTCGGCGTCCCTGCTCCTGGAACGGCTGCGCACGCCGGGCGCCGCGGGCGCCCTCCGCTTCGAACGCGACAGACGGGTGACCATACCCACCGGGCTCGCGCCCCGCCTCCTCGAAGCCGAGCAGTCCAACTCATCCCTGGTGTACGGCCACGCCTACATCCTGAAGGTCTTCCGCCGGGTGCGGCCCGGGATCAACCCCGATCTGGAGGTGCCCTGGGCCCTGGTCCGGCAGGGCTGCACCTGCGTCCCCGCGCCGGTGGCCTGGTTCCGCACATCCAGCCCCTGGGCCGCGACGCTCGGCGTGCTCCAGCCCTTCCTGCACGGTGCCGCCGACGGATGGACACAGGCGCTCGCCGCCCTCGCGGCCGGGCGGGAGTTCACCGAGGAGGCGTACGAACTGGGGCGGGCCACGGCCGAGGTGCATCTGGCCCTCGCCGCCGCGTTCCCCGTCGAACCCCAGGGCCCGCCCGACACCGGACCTCTCACCGCCGGCATGGTGGAGCGGCTGCGGGACGCCACCCATGCCGTACCGGAACTGCTGCCGTACGCCCACGGGCTGCGCTCCGCCTTCACCGAACTGGCCGCGCTCGGCACGCCCCGGCCCGCCCAGCGCATCCACGGCGATCTGCACCTCGGCCAGGTGCTGCGGGCCGCACGCCGGTGGCACGTGATCGACTTCGAGGGCGAACCGGCCCGCCCGCTCCCCGAACGGCGCCGCCCGCAGTCCCCGGTCCGCGATGTCGCGGGCATGCTCCGCTCCTTCGACTACGCCGCCCATACCCGCCGGCCGTGGCACCCCGATTGGGCGCTGCGCTGTCGCGAGGCGTACTGCGAGGGCTACGCCGCCGAGGCGGGCTGGGACCCGCGGGCGGAACCGGCGCTGCTGCGCGCCTACGAGACGGACCGCGCCGTGTACGAGGTCCTGTACGAGGCCCGCCACCGGCCCGACTGGCTGCCGGTGCCCATGGCGGCGATCGCACGCCTCGCCCGACGCCCCGGCGACAGGAGGCCCACGCCGTGACCCCGCACACCGCACCCCCGCCTCCGCTCGCCTCGCCGCACCTGGGCACCCCGGCACCCGCGCCCGTGCCCGCCGGCGACCGGGAGCGGCTGCTGGCCGGCACGCACCACGACCCGCACTCCGTGCTCGGGGCGCACCCGGTGCCGGAGGGGATGGTCTTCCGCGCGCTGCGACCGTGCGCGCTCTCGGTCACCGTCGTCATCGGCGACGCCTGGGCCGAACTGCACGACGACGGGGACGGCTTCTTCTCGGCCCTGCTGCCGGTGCGGGACGTACCGGACCACCGGCTGCTCGTGGCGTACGCGGACACCGTCCAGGAGACCGACGACCCCTACCGTTTCCTGCCCGCGCTCGGCCAGTTCGACCTGCACCTGATCGGCGAGGGACGCCATGAGGAGCTGTGGAAGGCACTCGGCGCCCACCCCATGACCCACCAGGGCGTGACCGGCACCCGCTTCACGGTGTGGGCGCCGAACGCCCGAGGGGTCCGGCTGTGCGGGGACTTCTGCCACTGGGACGGCCGCGCGTACCCCATGCGCTCGCTCGGTTCCTCCGGGGTGTGGGAGCTGTTCGTGCCCGGTCTCGGCCCCGGGACGCGCTACAAGTTCGACATCGCGCGCCCCGACGGCAGCCACACCGTACGCGCGGACCCCATGGCCCGCCGCACGGAAGTGCCGCCGGCGACCGCCTCGATCGTGACCCGGTCGGCGTACGAGTGGCACGACGACGCATGGCTGGCGCACCGCGCGGACACGCCCGTGCATCGGGCGCCGTTCTCGGTGTACGAGGTGCACCTGCCGTCCTGGCGGCCGGGGCTGACGTACCGGCAACTGGCCGAACAACTCCCCGCCTACGTCAAGG
>NZ_JBFBBS010000114.1:0-2450 GCF_040682835.1 Streptomyces sp. NPDC051104
ACTGTTCGTGCTGGTCATACGGGGGTGGACTCCTGTCTCGCCCAGGAAGGATAACCCGGCATACCCGGTGTCTCACCACAGACTGACAGGGAGGGGTGCGGGCCCGGGTCAGATCCCGCAGTTCGCGCACCGGTGCGGGTGGCACGAACGAGGGGCGGACCAGGCCATGGGCGCCGAGCTGGGCCAGCCAGGCGGCATCAGAGACGTCCGTCGTGCGGCCGGGCAGGTTCCTGACCTGCCGGGCGTTGACCAGGATCACGTTCAGATCCTCGGCCAGCAGGTAGTGGAACGGCTTCCAGTAGTCCGAGGTCGCCTCGATCACGACGAGTGTGACCTCGGCAGCGAGCAGATGATCCCGCAGCGCGAGCACGGCGTTCGTGGTCGAGCCCCAGGTCGTGGTCTCGGTGGTGAACGAGCCCCGCCGTTTTGCACTCGGGCTGCGGACACACGCCTTGGCGTCCTTCTTGCTGATGTCTACACCGGCGCAGCGTTCGTGCAGCACGCACACGGCCCCGCTCCCTCCCTCACCGAACGGCCAAGCGGTACGCCGTTCCGGGAGGGCCAGGGTGGAACAGGAATTCTGACGCCCGTGCTCACAGCAACACTCCACGGTTCCCGTGGACGACCCTCAGCGCCACGCTGACCTGCGAGCTCACCGGCATCACAGAGCAATCGGCTTCGGCCGGAACGAACCCCACCAGCGTCCCGGACCGGATCAACCCCCGTCAGGGCAGACAGGGAGCACCTCGGCGCGCGCCACGGCATTTACCACGCCCCCGGCGCGCACCGAAGGTGCGCTGGATCGCTGACCTGCGGTTGCCACTCCGCTTCGGTCTCCTTCACCAGAGCGGCCCGGAGGCGCTTCTGCGGCTTCTTGGACGCTCCGGAGAGGTAGCGCTCCACCGTCTTGCGGGAGACGCCCAGGCGCTCCGCCAGGGTCTTGGTGGAGCCCTTCTCCCGCGTGCGAGGAATTTCATCTGGGCTAGCGCGGATTTCGGCGCGGGCCGGTTGAACAGGGCACGTTCTGCTCGGGCGAAGCCATCCCTGATCTTGGCGCGGAGCCGGGCCGCGCGCTGCGCGTCGTCATCGGTCATGTGATCAGCAGATCTGTGTCGGCCTGTGGACAGAGGCCGGCGACTGGACTCTCCCTCGCCCGTGGAAGTGATGTGTGATGACGCAGTCCAGTTGGCATACGGGCACGCTTGTTGCCAAACATCGCTGATGTCGCTGCGTGGTTACTCTGCGGAGTGCCGTAGGGATCGGCAGCGTACGGCGGCGCCGGTGGCTGTCCACGGTGCGATGAGCGCGGCGGCCACGGAGACGGCAGCCAGGAGGAAGAAGAGTGATCCGTAGCCGCCGAGCGGCACAGCCAAGGCGGCGCCGGCGAACGGCGCGAGGGCTGCCGCGGTGGTTGCCGGTGCCGCGAGGAGCCCGGAGAGGCGCCCGTAGTGCGTCGCGCCCCAGCGGTCGATGATGGCGGTGGCCTGGAGGAGGGTGAGGTTGCCGCGGACCATGCCGGCCACGACCGACACGGCGATGAGCAGGGCGTACGGGCCGGGGACGGCGGCGAAGGCGGCCGTGGTCAGTCCGCCGAGCGCGATCAGGATCGTGGTGCGGGCCGTGGCGGTGGTACGGCGGGCGAGGGCGGCGTACAGGGTGCGACCGAGGGTCTGTCCGGCGCCGCCGATGCCGAGGGCCCAGGCGGCCTGGCTGGTGGTGTACCCGCGTTCGAGGAGGAGCAGGACGAGGGCGATGACGACGGCGTACATCGCGAAGCCCGACAGGGTGGAGGCGGCGGCGAGGAGCAGGAATGGTCGGCTGCGTCCGGCCTCGGCGGCGCCTGCGGCCGCGCGGGGTTGGTTGGGGCGTCGGGCCAGGGTGCGCGCAGGGCCAGGGCGTGGGCGGGGATGGTGACGGCGGCGAGGATGCCGGCGAGAACGAGGTAGGTGTGGCGCCAGGACAAGTTGTCAGAGAGGGCCGCGGTCAGGGGTGCGAAGACGGTGGAGGCGAGTCCGCCGGCGAGGGTGACGATCGTCAGGGCGCGCACGTGGTCGGGGGACCACCAGTGGGTGAGGGCGGCGAACGCGGGCTGGTAGAAGGTGGCTGCCATCGCGAGTCCGGCCAGTCCCCAACCGGCGATGAAGACCAGCAGGTTGGGGGCTGCGGCCACGATCAGCACGCTGATGGCACCGAGCACAGAGCCCGCGGTCATGACCGCGCGCGGGCCGCGCCGGTCGAGGATGCGCCCGACACGGATCCCGGCGAGGGCGGAGACGACGAGGCCGAGCGAGAACGCCACGGTGGTCGCCCCGGCCTCCCAGCCGGTCGCGTGGGTGATCTGGGGGTTGAGGACGGGGAACGCGTAGTAGACGATGCCCCAGCTCACGATCTGCGTGGCGCAGAGGGCGGGTAGGGCGGCGCGGGGCCGCGACCGGTCCCCTGTTCCGGTC
>NZ_JBFBBS010000115.1:0-2321 GCF_040682835.1 Streptomyces sp. NPDC051104
TTTGTGATTCGGAATAACATTTGTTTCACTAAATGTATAACCATGATTTTTATGTTTAGCGTATAATAACCACTGTCCGCCAACTTTATGTTGAACTTTTAACTCATAAAGCATTTTATTTAATGCTTGGGCGCTCATTCCATAATCTTCGGCAATCTGACTAATCGTTACCAAAGATTTTGATTTCATGATGCGGTCATAATAATCTGCTTTGGGTCTGCTTTCTGCAACCTGTTGAGATAACATCGCTGTTTTTTCTTGCTCATCTTTAAGATTAGTAGCGAGTTGAATGATGAAATCTGGACTTGTTAAAGCTTTTTCAATAACTTCATTAGTCATGTAAGCTCCATTTTTGCGGATTGTTGGAAGGACTTCAACAGCCAACCAATCTGTGAATTTTTCAGATACAGCATTGTTTGCTTTGAATGCAAGTTTGTATACCATAGGTTCACTGATGAATGAACCTTTTTCAATTTCCCCAGAAAGTTGGGGAAGATATTTATTAATAGTTTCCCAGCGAATGCTCTCGTAAATCTTTCCACTCTTATTTTGCTTTTGAGTTAAACCTAACGATTTTGCGACTTGTTCTGCACTAAATAGAACTTCTTCTCCCTCGACTTTAACGTCAAGATTGAAAATTCCATTTGTGAAATTTTGTAATTCGTTCATATTTTTTCCTTTCTAACTAGCTTTAAACCGATTATATTCGGTTGTTTTTCCTAAAAAAATAAAATCAATAGGATAGTCGTAAATTTCTGCCAATTTTCTTGCTAGACTCATGGGAATTTCAGTGCTATCTTTTTCATAACTCAAAATAGTTTGATAGTTTTTTCCAACAATTTCAGCAACTTCTTTAGCTGAAAAGTCAGCATTTGTTCTTGCAGCTTTTAATTTAATTTTTGGTGGTGTTTTCTCTGCCATACTGGCTCCTTTCTGTGTATGTATTTTAGTAATACCATTTCTCTAATTTATATCCCCGCCAAGAAATGCTATAATTGAAAGAAAACGGAGAAATTATAATGGAATCGGTGGATAATAAATCTCTTAAAATTCTTAAAGTAATGAGAAAAAATAATATGGCTTATACTAATAGTCAACTTGAAGATGTTACTCCTGAAAGTATAAATCTTGAAGATATTATCAATTCCTTGAGATATCTCCAAAATCTTGAATATATAGAGAAATTTCAAGGAGGTAAAATAAAAACTTACGATTTTTATTCTATTACTCAAAAAGGAATTGCCTTACTAGATGAGCGTAAAAGAACTCTTCACGGAAGGATTATTGACCATATTGCTTTCCCGATTATTGTTGCTTTCGTTACCTCTGCAATAGTCGCACCATTAGTAACGTTATTAACCCTGATGTTATCAAAGATGTAATTAAGCACATAACTACAACCAACCATATTGGTAAGTCACGCCAGTCTACATAAACTTTTTTCTTTTTTAATTTTTTCAATAATAATCCTTTCTATTTTTAAACTTCTGCATACGCAGTAAGGGAAGTTCAGGAATCGAACCTGTTCGCCAGTCTTCCCTGCTCATTGTGAGCGATATCATAACTCCGTGATATAATGTAAGTGACTAAACTAAAATTATATTGGAGGTTCTTATGAACAAAATTAAAAAAATAAAATTTTTAGAAAGCCTAATTTATTTGTTGGTAATTTCATTTTTTATAATTACTTTTTTTATAATTATTTCTTATTTTTCTACGCTTTTAAAAATTAAGTTACCTAGCGATCCTGCTATTTCGGTAATTACTAAAATAGATTACTTAAATCTTGTTAAACTTTCTTTTTTTGTTGGAGTTGTTTATTTTTTTCTGTTTTCCCTTCCTGAAATGTTCATTCTATTTATAGTGCGGAAAAGCGGGAGAGAACTTGAAGATTTGAATAATAAAGAAAGAAAATTAATTGAGACTCTTTTTAGAATATTATTAGGAAGCTATATTCCCACAGTTGCGCTATTTTCTTTATCAATCGATCAATTTTCATCCATTGTTGAAATCTCAGCTCTCTTTACCATTTTCATCTTCTTTTTCAACCTCGTAAAGACTAGTAAATGAAGTTAATGTCCTATCCACCATAAAATTTATCCCAAGTATTAAAACCACTAGAGCAATAATGGCTTTAATCAAATCATTAATTGACATATAAATCACTCCTCTCCGCCCCTATGGGGCCTTTTATTTGCCAAACTTGCTACTTACGCTGAGTTGAATACAACGTGTAACTACATTCACAGAAGCTTCGCAACTGTTTTGTTTGTTCGCTTGTTTGACTTTATGAGTTAATTATAACACCGATTTTATTCGGT
>NZ_JBFBBS010000116.1:0-2259 GCF_040682835.1 Streptomyces sp. NPDC051104
CAAAAAATCGCTGTTCATAAAACTTAGGACTATCACATTATCATATCTTCTCTCGAGTTCTTCTATGAATTTATCTAGTCCAACTCTTTCTACAGGATTTCTTCCTAAAAGAAAGTCTGTACTAACCTTAAAGAAGTCAGCAAGTTTTTCTAAAGTTTCTCCACTTGGTGAACGTTTGCCACTTTCCCATTGTTGATAATTTGATTGAGCAATACCAAAGTGTTGTGCGACTTCTTTTTGTGTGAGTCCTTTTTCAATTCGTAATTGTTTCAATATATCTTTAAACAAAATATACTCCTTTGAATGTTTTTTTGTTGACAAACACTCAAAAGAGTATTATAATCATTTTATACTCAATTGAATGTTTATGATGTTTTGAATTTTATAACTGTTTGAGTATATTATAACATAAAAGGAGAAATCACTTATCGACCAAATAAAATAAAAAACTCTTTCCACGACCAAGAAGAAAGAGTCTCAACAAAATTTATATCATAATTATAACACAAACTAAGAATGAGGTAAAATATGGAAAAATCAAGAACAAAAGTCGAATTAGATGAATTATTAAAGGGACTGGGAATAATTTCAAATGTCATGTTACTTGGTCGTCTAATGCCAGCCGATTGTGAAGAAATTTCAAGTGAACAAATGGTTATAAATTATAAAAATCTCTATGAAATGACGGAAGTATATACAGATCATTTAATTAGTGACCTTTCAGAAGTTGAGTTAAATTGGTTATCTGATAATATTGATGCAGATAAATTTCGAAAAATTCAAGCGATGAATAAAGTAAGCTAGAAGTTAAATAGCTTTAAATTATTACAAACCTGTACCTGAAATCATTTTCCTAAGTAAAACACCGCTGGGAATGAGTGGAGAGATAGCTTAATTTATCCGATAAATTGTAGGCAAAACGCCGATGTTATGAGTGGAATGAGCGGGAGTGAGCGTAAGCGAAACGGAGCGAGGCGAAACGAGTGCAAGGTGGAGGGCTGTACAAATTTTCCGGATTAATTAAGCGTTAAATATCGAAGCGAGTCCGAGGTGGAGGACTGTATGTAAAATTGATTTTAGGTCAGCACATGGGTCTGTAATACCATGTGCAAATCAGCAACATAAAAGCTCACGGTTGGCTTGGTTGTCACGTTTTAACCCTTGGAATTTTTACGCAAAAAAATCAGTAAATTTCACCGAAAATAAGAACAATGGAGAATAATGTTAACTGAAAAAGAACAAGAATTACTCAACGATTCTTATTTCGAGAATCTTAATCAATCAAAAAATAATGAACAAAAAACTTTACTACAATCACAAAAAAAATTACACAGCTTAGTTGACTGGCTAAAACTTGCGATTCCTATGACTTATGAAGAAATGATAGTTAAAGTCTTGGGTTTACCTCTAGAACTCTTTGACGAGCAAGAAGGAAAATTGCCACACTCTAAGCAAAACAAAGTTCTAAGATTATCTGGAGTAGCTGTATGGCATTCAGAAGAAACAAGGGAAATCATCTTAGACATTAGCGGTACAGGTCTACAATTTTTACGAGAAAATATTTTCTTTGATTATTCAGAAGTGCAAATTATTACTATCTTACTTGATAGAATATTAGAGTGTATAGGTTATGAAAATCAAACTATGGTTGCTAAACGAGCGATTATAAACTGTCAACGAATAGATTTGACCGTAGATGATAAAAATTCAAAACCTTTTTACATCCCTAAAAAAATTAGAAAATACTTTGTGAATGGCAAAGCAAAATTCGGGAAAACAACAAAAATATCAAGTGAAATAGATGACTTGACAGGAGCTTTAAGCTTTTATATCGGAGATAGAGAACATCGAAAAATTCTAGTTCGAATTTACGATAAGTTCATAGAAAGGCAGACGAAAGAAAATTTAACAGAAACGGAACTAATTCAACTTTATAATACTATCAGTTGGATACGTACGGAAGTTGAATTTCATGATCGTTATGCGGATGAAATCTTATGGGCAATCTATGAATTAGGGCAAAAAGAAGATAGTAATTTATTAGAATTCGTTAAAGGATATCTTGATAATAAAATGCAATTCCGTCCGCCTGATAATTACATTTCAAAAAAAGAAAAATATCGTCCAAGATTTTGGAAAGATTTTATAGCTAAAGCAGAAGAAGTAAGTATTAAAGTTCCGCGTAGAGAAAGAGTGCCATTCTCAAAGAAATTATCAAATTATACTTTTCTTGGTAAAGGCGGGGGAATGGGGGCAATC
>NZ_JBFBBS010000117.1:0-2215 GCF_040682835.1 Streptomyces sp. NPDC051104
TCAAGGCGGAGAAAGCCCGCCTGGAAGCCGACCTCGCGAAGGCTCGCACGGTCATCGAGGTCCAGGGAAAACTCTCCGCGCTGCTCGACCAGTTCGCCACGGACAGCGCCCCGACCCGGAACGGCGAGAAGAACCAGTGACCGAAGCCCAGCTCGCGGCCGTGGCGTTCAACACCGCCCGCGACCAGGCCCTTGAAGAGCTCACCGGGCTGGTCGGACGCGTCCAGGCATGCGCCGCTCTCGGCGTGAGCCGTGCCACCTACTACCGCCAACACCGCCGAAGCCCCGCCCCGGCCAAGCCGCGGCCAGAACGGCGCCGTCACGCCCGCGCTCTCACACCCGAGGAGGAGATACGGGTCCTCGACGTGCTCCATTCCCCGGAGTTCGCCGACATGGCGCCCGCCGAGATCTACGCGGTGCTCCTGGACCGGGGTGTCTACCTGTGCTCGGAGTCGACGATGTACCGGCTCCTGCGACGGCACGGCGAGGTCCGTTAACGCCGCCGCCAGGCCGTCCACCCACCCCGGACCGTTCCCGAGCTGGTCGCCGAGGGCCCGAACCGGGTATGGAGTTGGGACATCACGAAGCTGAAGGGGCCGGTCAAGGGCGTCTACTACTGCCTCTACACGATCATCGACATCTTCAGCCGCTACACGGTCGGCTGGATGATCGCCGCCCACGAGAACAAGGACCTCGCCGAGCGGTTCCTGTCCGAGTCGATCGCCAAGTACGGTATCGAACCAGGGCAGTTGACGATCCACTCGGACCGCGGGTCCCCGATGGTCGCGCACCACGTTGCCCAGATGATGGCCGGTCTCGGCGTCACCAAGTCGCATTCGCGGCCGAAGACGTCGAACGACAACCCGTACAGCGAGAGCCAGTACAAGACCCTGAAATACCGGCACGACTTTCCCGAGCGTTTCGGATCCCTCGAGGATGCCCGGGCGTGGTGCACCCAGTTCTTCACCTGGTACAACGAGGAGCATCGGCACTCCGGGATCGGCCTGCACACGCCCTACGACGTGCACTTCGGTCTCGCCGAGCAGCTCCGCGAGATGCGTGCCGACGTCCTCCAGTCGGTCTACGCGAAGCACCCCGAACGCTTCGTCCGCAAACCACCCGAGCCTCCCAAGCTCCCCGCAGCGGCCTGGATCAACCAGCCGGCACCAGACGGCCCGCTGATCCCAGCACAGCGTTAGAACGATCTACCTGCCTTGATCGCTTTGACAGGTTCCGACTGATACTCCCACCGCTGACCAGAAGTTCGCGGCTTTGCTCATCGAGTACTACGCCTATGGCTTGACGCAGGCCCGCCGCAGCTTCAGTGTGAGTCTGTCGTGTTCCGTGCTGGGTGGGCTGGTCCTCATAGCCGGTGTTGCCCTGGCCATCTTCAATGCGAACACCTCTGGCGCGCAGTACGCCTCCGTGGTGGCGAGCGTGGCCGGTTTCCTCACCGCAGCCATCGGCAGTCTCTTCCACCGTCGTGCCGACTTGGCACTCAAGCACATGGAGTCGCAGACCCAGTCGCTGCGCCAAGATATGAAGGTGGAGCGAGACGCAGGCGAGGCAATCCGCCTGCTGAGAGAGGTCACGGACAGTGGGCTGAAGGCCCACCTCCAGGCTGCGTTGATCCTCAAATTCTCCGCTGCGGAGCTTCCCGCGCTGGATGGCGTGCTGAAGTCGGCCGCTTCATCCTCACCTCCTCACATCAACGGCGGAGTCCCGGCACAACAGGGGGAGAGCCGGGCTTCATAGATGTGCACGTCTGTTCGCCTCTTCACCCGTCAGCTCTGGCCCTCCGAGGCTCAGGTTCTTCGGAGCTGTCGCCGCACAGGAGCGAAGTAGGGTAATCATCCCGGCCACCGCCCCGGCCATGCGGGGCGAGGAGATCGCATGCCACAACCGTGCCAGATGCAGCGGTCAGTCACGGTCAATGACGGTGCTCCGAGTCCAACTGCCAGGTACGTCACCAGATATCGAAGCTCCAGCTCAGCGGCGCTGCTCCCCACCCTCTCTCCTAAAGCGGGTGTCGCAGGTTCGAATCCTGCCGGGGGCACCATGTCTGACCAGGCACGGAGCATCAGAAAGGCCCCTCGGAAATGATCTCCGAGGGGCTTTTTGAGGCTCTTCTGCTTGATGTGTGGGTCAGTCTGAGGCGAGTTGGCGTCCTGGCAGTGTTGGGCGGTCGCCTCCGAGGGTGAGCATGACGAGGGCGA
>NZ_JBFBBS010000118.1:0-2198 GCF_040682835.1 Streptomyces sp. NPDC051104
CCCATCATGCACACGACATGACACAAGGGCGGAACCGTCCAGTCACCCACGAACGGGTGACACCAGATCATCTGGAACGGGACTTAACGCCCTCTTAGATTGTGGTTGTGAGCTGGGGTTTCGTGAGTTCGGTATAGTAGTTGGCTTCGTATTCGGCGAGCGGGATGTGGCCTATCTCGCCGTGGAGCCGCCGGTGGTTGTACCAGTCGACCCACTCGGCGGTGGCCACCTCGACCTCGGAGAGTGTCTTCCAGGGCCGCTGCGGCTTGATCAGCTCGATTTTGTACAGTCCGATCGTCGACTCCATGAGGGCGTTGTCGTAGGCCGACCGAGCCGATGGATGCGGCGATGCCGGCGGCCTGAAGATGCTCGGCGAGCTTGAACGACGTGTATTGGGTGGATTCAACCGGTTGTCGCAACACCTTGATCACGGAGGTGTTGCATGGGGCGTCCGGCAGGGTGGACGACGAAGGTGACAGGGCGTCCGGCGATGCGTTCGCCGGGCAGGCCGCCGGTCCGTCGGGACGTGGAGCGTGCGTTCTGGAAGAAGATCGCCGAAGGGCTGACCAGCGAGGACGCCGCGGTAGCGTGCGGCGTGTCGGCTCCTGTGGGGACACGGTGGTTCCGGGAGCGTGGCGGGATGCCGTCGATCCAGCTCAGCCCGGTCTCGGACCGGTATCTGTCCTTCGCCGAGAGGGAGGAGATCGGTCTGCTCAAAGCTCAGCAGACCGGAGTGCGGGAGATCGCGCGCCGTTTGGACAGGTCACCGTCGACGATTTCCCGGGAATTGCGCCGGAACGCGGCCACGCGGAACGGCCAGCTCACCTACCGGGCCTCGACCGCGCAGTGGAAGGCTGAGCTGGCCGCACGGCGTCCGAAACAGTCGAAACTGGCAGGCAGCGCGCGTCTTTGCGAGTACGTCCAGGACCGGCTGGCCGGCGAGATTCGGCACCCGGACGGGCAGATCGTCTCCGGGCCTGCGGCACCGCCCTGGAAGGGGCGGAACAGGCCCAGGCGTCAGGACCGCCGTTGGGCCACCTCCTGGAGCCCGGAGCAGATCGCCAACCGGTTGAAGGCCGACTTCCCCGATGATGAATCCATGCGCATCTCCCACGAAGCGATCTACCAGGCCCTCTACGTCCAGGGCCGCGGAGGGCTGAAGCGCGAGCTCGTAGCCTGCCTGCGCACCGGGCGCGCGCTGCGGGTCCCGCGCGCCCGCGCCCGTGGACAGGGGAAGAAGTTCGTCACCGAGGAAGTCCTGATCGCCCAGCGACCTGCGGAAGCGGCGGACCGGGCGGTGCCCGGGCACTGGGAAGGTGACCTCATCATCGGCCTGAACAGCTCCGCGATCGGCACCTTGGTCGAGCGCACCACGCGCTTCACGATGCTGTTGCACCTGCCGCCCATGCCCGGTCACGGAGGTCTCCGCGCCAAGAACGGCCCGGCGCTGGCCGGCCACGGCGCCGAGGCCGTGCGCGACGCCCTCGCGGCCACGATCACCGAACTCCCCGCTCAGTTGCGCAAGTCGCTGACTTGGGACCAGGGTTCGGAGATGTCTCAACACGCTCAACTCCGCGTCGACACCGGCCTGGAGATCTACTTTGCCGACCCCCACAGTCCCTGGCAGCGCGGCACGAACGAGAACACGAACGGGCTGCTGCGGCAGTACTTTCCCAAAGGAACGGATCTGAGCCGGCACAGCCGTGACGACCTGAACGCCGTCGCCGCCGCCCTCAACGGACGCCCCCGCAAGACACTCGGCTGGCGAACACCCGCCGAGGTCCTCAACAAGCAACTACAGTCGCTTCAGAGCAGCAGTGTTGCGACGACTCCTTGAACCCAAGTAGCGACCCGGCATCCGAATGATGGATCAACTCACCTGTTTGTATCGGGCTGTTGGTCATCATCGCGCTGCCACAGCGCCATCTCCAGGGCGTCCAGGACGAAGACGGTCTCCTTCACGGTGGCCGCGGACCAGCCGACCATCCGGCGGGAGAAGGTGTCCACGACGAACGCGACGTAGACGGTCGCGGACCACGTTTTCACGTGGGTGAAGTCCGCCACCCAGCACCGGTTAGTACTCCAGCTGTAGATCGTGATCTTGCTGGTCGGGCCGGGTGCGGAGACGGGTGCGGCCACCGTTGATCATCGTGAGTTGTGTGGACAAACGACGAGACGGTGGCCGCAGGTCACAGCAT
>NZ_JBFBBS010000119.1:0-2070 GCF_040682835.1 Streptomyces sp. NPDC051104
TTTGGCACGCTGTTGAGTTCTCAAGGAACGGACGCTTCCTTCGTACTCACCGGAGAGACTCACTCTCTCGGCTTTCCTCCGGGCGCTTCCCTTCGATGTTCCCGACTCTATCAGATCTTTCTTGATCCGATTCCCGGTCGGCGGGATTGTCTTGAGTCCGGGCTTTTCGGCCCCGGCTTTCGACATTCACTACGTTAGCCGATTCCCGTCGTAACTCATAATCGAGTCTCCGAGTTCGAATTCCGGGCATGCGGACACGCCGAAATCCGCCCTTTGAGAGGGAGTCGCAAGTAGTGGGTTGGCCGCCTCGGCTGTTGGCTGAACGCCGTAACCGTTCCAGCGGCTTGGGCTACATTACGCATCCTCCAGGGACGCGTCAACTTCGGCGCCGTCGGGGCGTATGCGCCCGATACGGGCTCACCGTGGGGTCGTCGGCGACCCAGAAACGCCACGGATGGACGGCTCCGTCGCCGGCAACGCCGGTGCGCGGGCCGCTTCGTACCTGGTCAGGGGGCACCGGTGTGCCGGTCAGGATGCGCAGTGGGGTCTCGCCCGTGGTGCAGGCGTCCGTGCCGTCGAGGGCGCGGTCCACGCCCAGGGCCGTGGCCAGGCGGGCGGGACCTTTGGCCAGTTCTTTGTCATTCCGGGCCGAGAGTCGACGCTTCCGAGCGAGCTCGGCGCCCTCGATGATCTCGCCGGCGCGGAGCAGCACGGCACTCGCCCTGCCGACCGGACCGCACACCAGGTTCATGCAGTGCCACATGCCGTAGGTGAAGTAGACGTACACATGGCCGGGCGGACCGAACATCACGTCGTTGCGGGGTGTGCGGCCGCGATAGGCGTGGGAGCCGGGGTCGTTCGGGCCGTCGTACGCCTCCACCTCCGTGAGGCGCAGCGCGATCGGACCGTCCGGTGTGGTGCGGACGAGGATGCGCCCCAGGAGGTCGGGCGCGACCTCGAGTACAGGCCGGTCGAAGAACTCCCTGGGGAGGGGCGTACGGTCGGGGGTCGCGATCATGGCGTACGAGCGTAGTCCAGACGGGTGTGTGCCCAAGGGTGGTCGAGGGTCCTCGTCCTTGGAAGGGTTGGGAGGGTAGGGCGCGGAACCGCCTCCTGGCCGCATCGCGTGTCTACGGATCTACGGATCGGACGGATCTACGGGGCTACGGGGCAAGACGTTGCCTGGGAGGGAAGATTTCATGGGGTTCAAGCGGTTGCTCGCGAGCCTGGGAGCCGGCGGCGCGTCTGTCGAGACGGTGCTGACCGAGGTCAACGTCGTGCCGGGCGGCGTCGTCCAGGGCGAGGTGCGGATCCAGGGCGGGTCCGTCAACCAGGCGATCGAGGGTCTGAACGTCGGTCTGCAGGCCAAGGTCGAGGTCGAGAGCGGCGACGAGGAGTACCGGCAGAACATCGAGTTCACGAAGGTCCGGCTGGGTGGTGCCTTCGAGCTCCAGGCGGGCGCGGTGCACGCCGTGCCGTTCGGACTGGAGATTCCCTGGGAGACCCCCGTCACCATGATCGACGGGCAGGCGCTGCGCGGAATGCACATCGGGGTGACGACCGAGCTGGAGATCGCGCGGGCCGTGGACTCGACCGACCTGGACCCGATCAACGTGCATCCGCTGCCCGCGCAGAAGGCGATCCTGGACGCGTTCATCCAGCTGGGCTTCCGCTTCAAGAGCGCGGACATGGAGCGGGGGCACATCCGGGGTACGCGGCAGACGCTGCCGTTCTACCAGGAGATCGAGTTCTTCCCGCCGTCGCAGTACCGCGGTCTGAACCAGGTCGAGTTGAGCTTCGTCGCCGACGCGTACGAGATGGACGTCATCCTTGAGATGGACAAGAAGCCGGGGCTGTTCAGCGAGGGCAGCGACTCGTACCGGGCTTTCAAGGTCGGTCTGAACGACTTCCAGGGCACCGACTGGGCCGCATACCTCCATCAGTGGCTGTCGGAGGTCGGCAGCAAGCGCAGCTGGTTCTAGTACTTCAGCTGTAGATCGTGATCTTCATGTCTGTGATGCGGCTTGTCGTCGGTAGTGGCTGGTGCGTGATCGCTGCTGATGGCGGCGG
>NZ_JBFBBS010000120.1:0-2045 GCF_040682835.1 Streptomyces sp. NPDC051104
CCCAGATTTTGTTATATCGTCTAATACTGCGAATGCATATCTTGTGCCAGGGTCTCTATATTTAGCACGTATTTCTGAAAAATCAATACTATGATAAGCTCCTAAGACGTCGTGGTCCTGCGTTAAATCAACTTTAAATTCAATGATAAGATTATTCATTGTTTTTGTAGGAGCTAACTCAGTAATCATCATCACCTCCATCAAAGAACGCCTTCATCTTATCTTTAGTGCTTTTTTCATTCGTATCTTGCATGTTAAGCTCTATCAATTCAGAACGTGATTTTGGCGATAAACCTAACTCAGAACCAATCTTTGTAAGATTTTTTATTGCATCCGAGTAAATTTGAGTCATTGGATTACGTTTAAAACCTTGAAATTGTCTGTCAATAATTTCACCAGTCATATCTTGAACTGGTTTATAAATTTCTTGAACCTCACCATGTTTTTTAAGATGTTCGTATGAATTTCTATAAATTTCATACTGAGTACAGTACATTTCAACTAAAAACGAATCAATCTTATCAACTGGCTTTTGTTCCTCAAGAAAGGGAACAGTTTTACGCCAACAAGCACTTGCGAGAGGAGAAAGGTGCTTAGGTGCACGATAGGACAACTTCCCGTCATTACTGTCTTTGAACTTCTTAGCTGTCATTTTTTCTCCTTTCTTTTAGTGTTTTGACCCCCCCTATATAAAAATTTTCAAAAATGGGTTTTCAAGCAAGACGATACCTATGTGTGTGCTTTTCCTAGTATAAGTATAGGGGGGAGGGTTGTTAAAAATTATCGTTCATTTTTTTGAAAGTCAGGCACATCTTTTACATTTTTTATGGGGATTACATTTTTAGTTTTATTTCCGTAACCAGTTCCATAATAAATTTGTTCCCACTTAGTTTTCCTTGTGTGGCATTTGCTACAGCAGAAAGCCAAGTTATCCATGATGGTCTTACCATTCAAGTCAAACTCAACTGGCACGATGTGGTCCACTATCTTGCCAGTTCTTACTCTATTATGTGCTTTGCAGTACTGACAAAGGAAGTTATCTCTACGTCTTACTACATCACGTATAGACTTCCATTGCTTGCTTTGATAGAACTTGTTCTGTTCTACTTTAATGTCGCTATACTCACGCTTGCGTTTGTTATAGTCTTTGTATCGTTTACTATCATCATTACGATTAGTCCATCGCTCTCTACTTGCTTGATATGCTGCTTCTTTATCAGCGTGCTTAGTACAATAGTGCAGTGGTCTAACAACTACAGCGTGGCAGTTAGGCTCACGACATCGTCCAGTCATTGGCAAGATAGCATCTCCTTTCCAACAATAAAAGGCTGCCCAATGGACAACCTGTAATAAAATATAACAGCAAGATAGAGGCTCGAACTCTATAACTTCTAATAGCGAAGTCGTTTCTATTCCTTGCTCGATGTCCTAACCCACTCAACATCATTACTCTTGTAATGTTTTTTCTTGCAATATCTGCCGTACTAGTATTATCGGATTTATATTGCAGAGGTCCTATAGCAAGTCAGGGAGTCGAACCCTGCACACTCTCCAGTGGTGCTTTCCTTACTACGCTGGTTTATCGTCCAGCAACGTTATGAAGTATATCCAAACCGAATTAGTTGTTGTTTTTTGCTTTTGCCTTTTACTTCATAATACAAGTATATCAGCAAAAACAAGGGTCAAGGTTCCGTTTTTAGGCAATTTCGATTCTTTTTTTGCCTATTTTGTCCCTCTCAAATTAAGTGAATAACAAAAGAATAGATGTCATTCCTAAATTTATAATAAGCAGCTTTAGCTTTCTTCTGTGGAACTTCAAATCCTTGAACATCCAATTCTTGCATTACTTGATACCAGTATCTGCCATTATATCCTTCACATTTTAGTCTTATTACCTCCTTTTCAACTTGAATCAAAGGTAGATACCAGATGTCGATTTGTCTTATCAATTCTCTTAATCTGATTAATTCCTCATCATTTTCAAGCGCTTCTTTATTTAAAACATGACTTTCAGGTTCAGAACCTCCAGAATAAGCCGTACGAAT
>NZ_JBFBBS010000121.1:0-2020 GCF_040682835.1 Streptomyces sp. NPDC051104
CGAGATTGGGATAGTTTAATTCAGTCCAAAAATGGATTGAATAGAAATATAATCCCCCTGAAAAGTCAGGGCAATAAACAAGTGATTTTTACTGACTATTTTAAGGAAAGTGAATATATCGCGGAGAATGGACGTTTAGTTAAATTCTTTGAAATGAACCGTAACGGCTTTATGTTATTGGCTAACTCATTCAACGGTAAACGTATCTTACCAATTAAACTGGCTTTCATTGAACGGTTTGATGAGTTAGAGCATATCACCCTAGAACAAGCTAAAGAAACAGAAAATCGTAAAAACTTGAATCAAGCTATTAAAGAAAGCCCACATTTCAAGCCATTTTATTACTCAAGATTTTCTGATTTCCTTTGCCAACTGATTACACACAACAAATATAAAACTGTTAAAAAATTGAGAGAAGATAAAGGCTATTATGGTAAACAATTTAGCAAAATTCCCCTGAAATCGTTGCTTGATTCAGAGGAAGATTTAAAAAGATTGCAGAAATTAGAAAATAGTATTATTGCATGGCTAGAAATTGACTACAGTTTTCGAGAAATCAAAGCATTTTTGACAAAAGAAAAAGCCCAACCGCTACCAACGAAAAAGGGCTAATTCAAAACTTAGCATGATTCACGCGCTAACGTGATTTCATGCTCTTATTTTACCATAATGAGAGGAATTTTCAACATGAACACACCAATAAACAAAGAAACTTATATCCTTGATGATTCAATCGCTTTTGAACTCATGGACTTATTAAAAGCCAAGGCACGCCATTTTATCCAGCTTAATGAGTACGTTTATCGCTTGTTTGACGGTCAATCAGTTGTGACTTTCACAACTTTAGAAAACGACATTCAAGTAGAAATGGTTAAGGGGTAGGGTATGAAATTTAAAACATTTAATTTAAGAGCTTACCATCGCAAAGACGAAACTATGCTTTCATTTGTTCTCAAAGGTGGACGGATACCAACAAGCAGAATCCTTTGTATTAAAAAAGGCAACCCTTTTAAGATGAAAATCACGCACGAAATTGCTGAAAAGTACCGTATTAAACAAGAAATTAAGCAAACAGAATATAAAGGATTCGTTACAGAGGGTGTTGCGCAACTAGCTGACATCATCGAGAAAAAAATTATCTTGATGGACTATCACAACGCAAATAAAGAAAATTGGCAAGACTGGATGCGTGTTTTTGTTTACGAGTACCTGTATGATGTTGCGTTTAATCGTGGTATTCGCCATGAAAGACAACGTAGAAAAACCAAGCACAAGGCAATGACAGCATTTGATATTATCAGTTCCGAAGATGTTTCAGAGCTTTCTCATGAGCTAGGAATTAGTGAAGATAAACTAACGTACGCAGTTATGGAAGTTATTTCTAAACGTAAGAACGGAGGCAAAAAATGAATGATGACACACTAACAAACCTTGTTGCCCGTGGCTTAGTGGATAAAATCATTCATTTATTTAATAAATATCTTGGCACACAACTCAAAATCAGAAATGAAAAGCGGGTATTACCTTATATCTCTAAAAAGCGTGTTATGGAAGACTTAGATATATCAGACGGCACTCTTGATAATTGGGAAAAGCACGGATTGAATCGCTATAAACCAAGATACAAAACTTCACTTATTTACTATTTGATTGATGATATATGCAAGTTCATCATCATAGATACTTAGCAACTTGTCAGGCAAGGCAAATTTTATTAAGAGGATTGAGAAAATGACAAATATTATTAGAGCTTGTTCTTATGTAGCTGGCATTGATAGCTTAGGTATGCGAAGTTTACAAGTCTATCACACGGAACTGACAGATAAGCAGATTGGGAAATTAGACCCATTGAACGCCAATACAGGCACCGTTGATTATTCTTTTAAAGTTCGTAAATACAAGCACGGTGTCCGCTTTGAGGGCGAAAAAGAGGGCGGAGAAATCAGCTTATTTGATGAGGTAGCGAAATGATAGAACACCACCAAGGCTACACGGCTATAAAACGGTACGGACGGATTAG
>NZ_JBFBBS010000122.1:0-1935 GCF_040682835.1 Streptomyces sp. NPDC051104
ATCAGCTTATTTGATGAGGTAGCGAAATGATAGAACACCACCAAGGCTACACGGCAAGGAAACGGCTAGGGCGGAATAGTTTCAGGACGATAGGAAAACACCCCTATAAGATGATTCACAATGCAAGAGCGGTTAAATATGACTTAATACAGCAGTTTGAAGCTAGCACAAGCATAAACTTACCTAGTGGAGTGAAAAGCAACTTATGCACTCAAGTAAGCCCAGTTTTGGGCAAGCAACTGGCTATCATGAAATTACAGATAAAGGAAACTAAACCATGAAAATTACTATTGATGTCCTTGAAAATGAAAGTAATAAGGACAATTTAGAGTATCTTATCAGCGATACAAGCAACGAAGCTATGACTGTTTTAATGTTTACCTTGATTGGCGAAGCTAGACAGAGAGCAAGCTATGAGCAATTTTTAGAAACGATTACTAGAATTTGGGGGTATCTCAATGAAGATAACTGACTTACAGAAAATAGATCAAAACATTATTAAAATACTGGCAGACCATAAAGGGATTGATAAAGCAATTAACGGTAAAATGTTGGCTCAATCTCTAAATGTAGATTTTCGGACGTTGCAAGGAAGAATTGCATTTTTGCAAGGGAAGGGTTGCGCCATTGGCTCAATTGATAATATTGGATATTTTGCCCCTACTAATGAAGAGGAGCGCACCAAAGGCATTACGAAAAAAGAAAACATGGCTTATAGCACTCTAAAAGCGGTCATGGGCGTTCGAAGTGCCTCACTTGACTGGTTAGATGAAATGATTGATTAGGGGAGATATGGAACTATTAACAATTCGCCTAAATAAAATAGTAGCTAAAAAACTGATGAAAGGTGCAGGAGAGACACTCATTTTGGAGAAAGAAGATTTCTATCAATATGTTTATCTTGTCCCTAATAATATGAGCTTTAGTGGTCATTTTGATTCGGTTCTTGATATCAGTGTGAGCCAACATTGGGAGATTTTTAACTTTCTAACCTCTAAATATCAAGAACAAGGGTATAAAAAAGTGCATTATAAACATCCAGCGCATCCATCCAATAAATTTATGAAGTTTCTTAATAAGCTGCAGCGTGATCAATCTGAAAAAGTCGCTACCGTTTATCGACAAAATGCCTTCGAGAAATTCAAAGATGAAATCGTGATGCATCAGGGCTTCTTGAATAGTAAGAACATGATGAAGTTTATTATTTTAGGAAAGAAACACGGCTATAACTATAAATATCTCATGATGTGGGCTGTTTCAGAAATTGAAGCGACTTGTGACGGGACTCAGAAACAAGGCTTACTGGCTGATTTTATAAGTCTTGCGGATGAATATTTTGATGAAAAAGAAAGAGAGGTGTTGAGTGACTAATGTAGATGATGATTTTCAAAATATGATTAACAGCTACGAGGAAGAAAAAGCAAAAGCAGAGAGTAAGAAGTCAGAACAAAAACCACCTCAGAGCGATAAAATCGTTAAAGTTAAATTTGAAGCTGAAAATTTCGCCCTCAATCAGTATGGTAAACCAAAAGTAAATTCTTTAAAAAACATACGAATCGCCATAGAAAATGACAACATTTTAAAAAATCAATTTGTGTTTAATTCTTTTACACAAGAAATAGAAATCAGAACCCCTTTCAAGTTGAGAGGAGTAGAGATTGAGAATGACGGGTTAAAAGAGGTTTATATTACGGCTATTCTTGAACATTTTGAAGAAAAATATGATGTTTTATTTGATAGTCGGCTTCTAGTCAATGTAATTAATAAAATTGCTTACGAAAATAAATATAATCCTGTTCAAGATTTCATGGAAGACTGTTACAAGAATTGGGATAAGGTCAAACGTGCAAGAAGTCTATTTCCTGATTATTTGGGGGCGAAAGAAGGTGATTTAACCGAACGAATGACCAAACTGTTTTTTGTTGGGGCTGTCAG
>NZ_JBFBBS010000123.1:0-1918 GCF_040682835.1 Streptomyces sp. NPDC051104
ACTGTTCGTGCTGGTCATACGGGGGTGGACTCCTGTCTCGCCCAGGAAGGATAACCCGGCATACCCGGTGTCTCACCACAGACTGACAGGGAGGGAGGTTGCATGGCGGCAGAACCTTTGATTGGCGACGTCGATCGAGCAATTTAAAAACGGACTTGGACAGTCAGGCGTTCGGGGCGCCAGGTTGTGGTGAGTACCCCCCTCTTGCCGGATGACGAGCCGCCGTCGGGCCGGAAGCAGGGGTCCGAGGAGTCTGCCAGTGACGCATGTTCAATCTGAGAGACCGGAAGCCGAAGACGTCCCGGAGTGTCCGACGAAGCAGCCCCCGGGCAGCGGGTGGAAACCCGCCGAGACGCGGCCTCACTGGCGCGCAGTCGGGTCGGCAGTTGTCACCACTTCAGTCGGACTGGTCGTCCTGGTGGCCGTGGGGGTGCTCGTGCACCAGACGGTGTTGATACCGCCGCTCGCGGCCACAACGGCGATCATCACCACGACTCCTGACTCGCCTCTCGCACAGCCCCGCCGTGTCATCGGCGGGCACATGCTGTCCTGCCTCGTCTGCTTCGCGATTCTCGCACTCGGCTGGCACGGCCCGTGGGCCGCTGCCGTGGCCTGCGGTATCGCCGGCGGACTCAAACTTGTGCTCAGAGCGAACCATCCGCCGGCCATGGCGACCGCAGTCATGATCGTGCTCACCGACCCGCCTGCCAGCCGCTTCGTGCCCCTGCTGGCCGCCGGCGCGGTGCTGCTCGTCCTGGTGCAGATGGTCTCCTCCCGTTTGCGACGAGAGGCTTATCCCACCTCCTGGTGGTGAGGCTGCCGCGACCTCATCCGAGCACATGACCGAAGCGGTCGGCGGGTGTCGGTGCAGATGCAGCTACAGCGCATCAACCGGCGCTTGGTCCATGACGAGACCAAGACCGAGGCGTCGACGGCCGCACTTCCGCTGCCGCAGATCTGCGTCGCCGGCCTGCAACACAGGAAGGCAGAACACGGGTCAAGCAACTGGCCGGTGAACTGTGGACGGAGTCCGATTCTGTGTTCACGACGAGTTGCCGGCACCTCTCGACGTACACCCGCGGGTCGCCCTGCAGATCCTCCGCCAAGGCAAGATCGCAGTGACCATGGAGGTGTACACGCACGTCCCATCGGAGGCGACCCGTCGGGCGCCGCGGAAGCTCGGCCGGGAGTGTTCAATCAACGGCGGATCCGATGATCAAGGAGACGCCAGATGAGCGAGACCATCGTTGCGACCGAGGCCGTGGAGGAGCCGGCCGTCGCTCCGGCTGCGGAGGCGGTGTCGGACGACCAGTTGATCGGGATGCTCTGGTCGACCGGGCCCGGAGCGAGGGCCTGCAGCTGACCGGTGAGGGCGGGTTGCTGCAGCAGCTGACGAAACGGGTGCTGGAGTCCGCCTTGGAGGGCGAGATCACCGATCACCTTGGCTACGACAAGCATAATGCCGAGGGCCGCAACAGTGGCAACAGCAGGAACGGAACCCGTGCCAAGACCGTCCTGACCGATGTCGGACCGGTCGAGGTGAAGGTGCCCCGCGACGTGGCGGGTACGTTCGAGCCGCAGATCGTCAAGAAGCGTCAGCGTCGCCTGTCCGGCGTGGACGAGATGGTGCTCTCGCTGTCCGCGAAGGGGCTCACCCACGGGGAGATCTCCGCGCACCTGGCCGAGGTCTACGGCGCCGAGGTGTCCAAGGCAACGATCACCACGATCACCGACAAGGTGATGGAGGGTATGGCCGAATGGTCCAACCGGCCCCTGGACCGCGGGCGGTTTCCACTGATCGTTGCGAATCAGCGGCAGGCGAGTCTCTTGACCAGCGTCTCATGGCCTCGGCAGGGGTGTGGTCTCCGAGGACGCGGCGGGGCCTGTGGTTGAGCTGCCGTTCGACTTGCGCGAGGTC
>NZ_JBFBBS010000124.1:0-1849 GCF_040682835.1 Streptomyces sp. NPDC051104
AAGAGCTTCAAGAGGCTGTTGACGAAGCTGTAGCTTTTGATGGTGTGCCTCTGACAGATAGAGAAAAAGAACTTTATAAACATTTGCTCCGTGAAACATGGGAAGAAGAGCATGGCAGGGGGTAAAATATATGTCAGTTATAAAGGAGTTGCTTTCAGAACTCGCACTAAAAATAAAATACTATAATCCTTCAGATTACCCTCATCTTAAAGATGGAATGAAATTTAATATTAGAGGAACAGCTTATATTTTTATTGATATATTCAATAGTGAAAAGGTAACTCAGAATATATTACTTCACGAAATAGGGCACGTTTCCTTTGGACATAGACATCTTGATTGTCGTTCTTCTGGTTGGGACAGAAGGCAGGAAAGAGAAGCCGACCGCTATATGATTGAACATAGAGCCGATGAATGGCTTGCTCAGTTCGATTGGGAACCGGATGTTATTGATTATGATAAATTTATTGAATATTTTGAGTTAGAAAAACGTCATTATGGATTGGTTGTTGAGGTGTTTGATGAAATAATCGGTCAACCTCAACTAGATAGCCACTGTTTATAGTAAGGGATGAAAAATGGATTACACAGAATTTAGAAAATATGTTGAAGAAAATATTCGTGCTCAAGGTAAATTTTTAGAAAAAGCTACAATATACCTATTAGACAAAAACGCTAGTAGACAATCATCCGCAAAATGGCCTGATTCTCGAATTGAGAAAGAAGCTAACAAGATGTGGGATATGAACATAAGCGGCGCTTTCACAAACGTGGCAGAAGGAATTAAAAATGCAGAAAACAAGCCTCGCTTTCACAGTCACGAAGAGCAAGTAGATTACTGGATAAACTTCATGAATGAGTATGAGTTTTTAGAAAACTTTACTGACGGTATCGATGATATGGAATTTGAATAAATAAAACTTTGATACTATTGCTTTCTCCTTAATCATGTCTTGCCCGACAATAGAACAGGAGAAAAAAATGAATATTAAAGAAGTCAAAAAAAAAGACGGTACAACCGTCTATAAAGTAAATGTCTATCTTGGTGTAGATAGCCTAACAGGTAAGCAAGTACGCACTACGGTTACAGCCAAGAACCGTAAAACGTGCGAAAACAAAGCTCACCAAGCTATGAATAAGTTTATCAAAAATGGCTCTACTGTTGCAAGAGAAAAAGTTTCATTTGACAATTTTAACGCCTTAGCCACTAGTTGGTTTGATTCTTATAAATTGACAGTTAAAGCAAACACTATCAGAATCAATAGTAATTTTTTAAAAAATTATATTTTGCCAGCACTCGGAAACTATAAAGTTGAGAAAATTACAACTGTACTATTGCAAAATATTGTTAATGACTGGGCTAGAAATGCCAATACTGCTGAAATAGTTAACGGTAATCGTGAAAAGGGAAAAAGTAAAGATTATAAATTGTTGCTCAATATCATCAAACGCATTCTTGATTATGGTATGCAATTAGGTGTTATTTCAGACAATCCAGCTATAAAAGTATTTTCTCCAAAACTCAAGACAAGAACAGTCAAAAAAATAAAGTATTTTAACAATGATGAACTCAAACGCTTCTTGGATTACCTTGACTCGTTACAATCAACCACAGCAAACATAAAAAGCACTACTCTATACAAGCTTTTACTTGCTACTGGTTTGCGTATCTGTGAGGCTTTAGCCTTATCATGGTCTGATATTGATTTTGTCAATAATACCGTTAGTGTATCTAAGACACTCATACAATACAGCAATGAGATACAAGACAGTGCAAAAACAAAAGAAAGCAATCGTTTAGTTTCTGTAGATAGCGAGACAATTTCAATGTTGAAAGAGTGGAAAAAAC
>NZ_JBFBBS010000125.1:0-1839 GCF_040682835.1 Streptomyces sp. NPDC051104
GGGACCACTCGCCGCCGCGGCTTCGGCCTGGTGGGCGGCGAGCCCGGCGTAGACCTGCTGGAGTTCGGAGATCAGCGGCCTGACCTTGCCCACTCCGGCCTCGTTCTTGACCGCGTCGCGGGCATCGGACACGAGCATCTCGGCGCGTGCCTTCTCGTGCGCGGGCGCTGCGTCGCCCAGTTCGGCGAGGCGCTTCTCGACCTGGTACGCGACGGCGTCGAGCTCGTTGCGGGCGTCGACCGCCTCGCGCAGGGCCTGGTCCTGGCCCCGGTTGCGCTCGGCCTCCTGGACCATGCGCTCGACCTCACTGCGGTCCAGGTTGGAGCTCTCGCTGATGGTGATGCCCTGTTCCTTGCCGGTGTCCTTGTCGCGCGCGCTGACGTTGAGGATGCCGTTGGCGTCGATGTCGAAGGTGACCTCGATCTGTGGTTCGCCCCGCGGCGCCGGCCGGATGTCGGTGAGCTGGAACCGGCCGAGGACCCGGTTGTCGGCGGCCAGCTCACGCTCGCCCTGGAGAACGACGATGTCGACGGCCGGCTGGTTGTCCTCGGCGGTGGAGAAGGTCTCACTGCGCCGCACCGGGATGGTGGTGTTCCGCTCGATGATCTTCGTCATCACTCCGCCGCGCGTCTCCACGCCCAACGACAGCGGGGTGACGTCGAGCAGCAGGACATCCTTGACCTCGCCCTTGAGCACCCCGGCCTGGATCGCGGCGCCCAGGGCCACGACCTCATCGGGGTTCACGCTCATGTTGGGGTCCTTGCCGCCGGTCAGCCGGCGCACCAAGGCCTGGACCGCCGGGATACGCGTGGAGCCGCCTACGAGGATGACCTCGTCGATGTCGCTCTCGCCGACCTTGGCGTCGCCCATCGCCTGCTGGACCGGACCCAGGCAACGCTCCACCAGGTCGCCGGTGATCTGCTCGAACGTGGACCGCATGATCGAGTCGGTGAGGTGCTTGGGCCCGGAGGCGTCAGCGGTGATGAACGGCAGGCTCACCTGCGTCTGCGTCACCGAACTCAGCTCGGTCTTGGCCTTCTCCGACGCCTCGAACAGCCGTTGCAGCGCCTGCGGGTCCTTGCGCAGATCGATGCCGTTCTCCTTCTGGAAGTCGTCCGCGAGGTAATCCACCAGACGCCGGTCGAAGTCGTCGCCGCCCAGGTGGCTGTCACCCGCCGTGGAACGCACCTCCACCACGCCGTCGCCGACGTCGAGGATGCTCACGTCGAAGGTGCCACCGCCCAGGTCGAAGACCAGGACGGTCTCGTGCTGCTTCTTGTCCATGCCGTACGCGAGGGCGGCCGCCGTCGGCTCATTGATGATCCGCAGCACCTCCAGCCCCGCGATCCGTCCGGCGTCACGGGTCGCGGTGCGCTGCGCGTCGTTGAAGTAGGCGGGCACCGTGATGACCGCCTCCGTGACCCGCTCCCCCAACTGCTTGGAGGCGTCGTCGGCGAGCTTGCGCAGCACCAGGGCGCTGATCTCCTCAGGCGCGTACAGCTTGTCACGCACCTTGAAGCGGGCCTCACCGTTGTCTCCCGGGACGACGTCGTACGCCACCGCCTTGGCCTCGTCGGAGATCTCGTCGAAGTGCCGGCCGATGAACCGCTTGGCCGAGTAGATGGTGCCCTTGGGGTTGAGGATCGCCTGGCGCCGGGCCAACTGGCCCACCAGACGCTCGCCGGTGTCGGTGAAGGCCACCACGGACGGTGTCGTGCGGTTGCCCTCACTGTTGGGCACCACGGACGCCTCACCGCCCTCCCACACGGCGATCACCGAGTTGGTCGTGCCCAGGTCGATGCCCACTGCCTTGGCCATGAGGAACTCCTCCCGGTGCGG
>NZ_JBFBBS010000126.1:0-1804 GCF_040682835.1 Streptomyces sp. NPDC051104
GTTGTTTTAAAAGCAATACTTTCTGACTTGTCGTTTTCAACATTGCCATTTATTTGACTAACCTGAACATTGTATGATGTGCCCGCCTTTAGATTTTCCAAATCAAATGACAGAAGTTTACTTCCGCCTACAGGCACACCATCTAAATAAACCCGATACTTCATTTCATTCCAATCATACTTACTGGGTTCCGTACTAGAAGTTTGATTCGTATCAACATAAGTTCCTACATACTTTGGCCAGTCAGCAGTTATGACTTCGCTAGATGAGGGCATGTATGGAGTAGCGGTTGAACCTGGTTCAAGTTTGATAGTAGAATAAACAAGACCTGAAGTGTCTGTCATTTGTCTAATAGTAATGCTATCAGTATCAGCTAGAGCAGTATCAAAAGTTTTATATTTAGTATCTATTTGTATCGGAAAACTTAAACGAATTGTTTTACCTAAATCGCTTTGTTCAATATTATGCCAGAATTGACCAACAATTGTGTTGAAATCATTAGTTCCAACATTTCCATAAGCCTGATAAGTTTGACCTTTAAGTTGGATACCAAGTGAACTTCCAACCATAGCATTCAACGGTATATAAACGTTAAAACTAAAGTTCATTGCTGAAACTCTAGTTTTAGATTTAATTGCAGAGTCATATATTTGGCTGGAATTAAATAAAGTATCCCAAACTGTTGTAGTTGAAGTTGCTGTTAAATTTCTCGTGCCTTTCAACAAATTCAAATTAGGATAAACAGTCGTGAAACCGTCCGTGCCATCAGCACTGTTGGCATAAGCGGTATGTAAATAATTTTTATCTGCCATATTATCCCCCGTTTTCCCACGAAATTTTTGCACTTGAAGAAGTGATATCATAAACAATTAGATTAGTTGGTGGCTTCACTTTTTCAACATAGCCTTTGGTGATTGTTGCACCCTCAATAACAAAACGCATAACCTCAGTTCCGTTGATTAACAACAGTTCGTTACCATTATTTACAACTTCTCCGGCCATTGCATAAACTGACGGAAGCTCAACATTGACTTTATTTCTGATATAGCTTAATGAAGAAGCTAGGTTATAAATTCGCTCTCCGCCAAATACTGGACCAGTATCAAAGCCATTCGCTTCGGTTCCAATTGAATTTTTGTAATATGTTACTTTCACATTCGGTTGATACTCTGAATCGTGCTCAATTACTACATTAAATCCGCTTGGAACTTTACGATAAATAATTTTATTGAGGTCTAAAACTTCCGCAAGTAACCGTCCTCCTGGATCAATTGATTCAAGGATTTCACGGTTTGCTTCCACAAACTGTACCCAGCTATTTTTACCATCTTCAATATACTTATTAAAGATTCGATAAAGCTCTTTGAAAGTCCACCAGTAGTTAGAGTCTTTGAAAGGTTGAGAATAAATTGACTTTTCAACGATATAATGGAAAGTTCGAGTAGAAAACTGTTCAATCCACCGCCCGCCTTCTTGTTTTCTAAAGCTAAAATAAGCTTCATTTCGTCCAACCATTTGAAGCGCATTGTCACTGGCAATATAATTCAATGTTCCATTTTTGGCATCAAAGGAGACAACACTTTCTTCTGATAATCCTTGACCTGTGGTTTCTTGTGCCATTAAACAAAAGAACGGCTGTAAGCCTTCAAAGTTCTTGGGCTGACCGTTCTCTACGATTTGAGCAACAATGGCTTGACTATTGACATCCGCATGTCTTAGCTTAACAATGCCAATATTGTTATTAGGCTCTGTGGTGGACAGTGTTATAAAATGTTCTGTCATAATAGACCCTTTCTAAAATTTG
>NZ_JBFBBS010000127.1:0-1777 GCF_040682835.1 Streptomyces sp. NPDC051104
AATAACAGAAATGACACTCAAAGCAGTCTCTTGGCTTGTAATTCCCATAAGAATATTAGCAGTCTCGGCTTGCTCTTTAATATCTTTAGGCTCATTACGTGTAAAGGTGTACTCAATATCTTTCCAAGCATCTTTGTTTGAAACGTTCGTACTTAACTCACAATATAGTTTGTATCGACTATTCAAAGAAGATTGGAACTTACGTTGAAATGACAAAGCTAGGTTACTCATTGCTTGAAGCTTGTAAGCTAACGAGACACCACTTGATGACCCGAAAGATTCATCAGAGATATTCGCAACCATTGTTGTTTGGAAGATTAATTTAGTCAGTCTGTCCAATAGATTTTCCGTTTGAGAATCACTATCCGGCTTTTCTAAGAATTTAACATCTACATTTTTCGCTTCGGAACTCTCGCCATAATAATTAATAACACGGTTACTACGAATGTTTTTCAAGTCCTCTTCTTCAACTGCAGCACCTAAGAATGCCAAGTACTGATCGCTGAAATAATCAACATCATTTGCTTTTTCACTAATTGCTTTGTTAAAAGCGTTGACTAATGAAATAACAGATTCAAAGATACTCATCCGTTCTTCGTTGAAATAGAACTCTACAACTGGCAAATCTGGATATGGGTTGTAAGTCTTTTCTCCAAAACTAATCTCATCATTTTCTCCGCTGATTTTAATAGTTTCAAGTAGAGTATAAACTTCTCCATGAAGTTTTTTGTCCTCGTCAACACCATATCTCACGGCAAATAAAGGCTCTTGTTTGACTGTATCGTCATAGACCATAAACATATTTTCTGGACTATTATAAACAACATTAGTTTGTGTCTCTTCGTCTTGATACAAGAGTTCAAATGCTCGACCATAAATACAAGCCATCTTTGCAAGCTCTGACTCTTCATCTTCCATGTCATTCAGGTTATCAAATTCTTGTAGTTTAGAAAGTATTTCTTTATCTGAATGAGACTTTTTAACTGGAATCCCATTGAAGTAACCTGTGAAAGTATCAACGATATATTTAGTGAAGTTAACAGTTAAACGATTATCTGGTTTCCAAGGGTCTTTTGTTGGCTCATCATCAATCGACATGATCCCACGATACATATTTTTTAAGTACTCATACCGAGCAACTTCTAATTTATGTTTTTCCATGAACTTGTTAACCACTTCAACTGTGATTGGTTCATCTTTTGAAAATGTCATTAATTTAGGTGGTTTGTATTTCAATTAGAATCCTCCTTTGAAAGATTTTAGTTTTGCTTTACGAGTTGTCATTGTCTCAGCAATTCCCGTTGTTGCATCTGGCGCATCATCGTGTTTATTTTTACCTTCACGTTGATAAGTCGTCATTGCTTGATAGTATTCTGGGAAACGAGTCCGCCAGTCATTAGGAAAGCGAACGTGCTGTTCTATCCAATAACTATTGGAATAAATTCGGGCTTCTTTATTATTTCCTTGGAAGAAATCTTCTACAGCACAAGCCACTTTGCCTTGAATCTTATCCCTGACAGAACGAGCAAAAGACCGACCGCCATTGTTACGCTCGATTCTTGATGCATTTACTCTGTTATTAATTAATTGATTGGCCACTGCGTTTTCTGTGTATTCCATCGGTTTTTGAGTGTAAATGATATCCAGTACATCCGCAAAGCCGTCTGAGGTTTCGCCCCATACAATCGAACAGAGATAGTCTTTCCCAGTGTCTGCAGTATCGCAATAATTCCAAATCTTTTTGTACTCTGAGCGAGCGTTGTAGGTTTGGAACTCA
>NZ_JBFBBS010000128.1:0-1774 GCF_040682835.1 Streptomyces sp. NPDC051104
GTTCGGCTAAGTTTAGTGCCTGAATGAAATTAGAAATAATTTGTTCAGCAGTATTAGGAAATTCAAAATCTATAGCACGATATCCTTGTCGGCTTGCATTTCCATCCGTACTTATGAATAACGCACGGTCTGGACTCGTTGCAAACTTAGCAGCTAAAGTTGTTTTACCGGAACCCCCTCCGCCTGAAATTAAAATTCTATTTAACTTAGGGCTCCTTGCTCCACCGGGTTTAATTTGCATTACCATACTTCTACCTCTAATTCTTCGTATTTTTTGTTTTGGATACAGCAGTCGCAATTATGACAAAAGTATCCATCCATTCCCTCATGCTCAATATTATGAGCGATGTTATCCAACTCAGATAACACAGTTTGAACAAGAATTTTATCCGAAATATCAGCAAGTTTTCCAAAATCCATCGTAATCGTCTTAATGTTTACTGGAAGTTTCTTGGTAAAACCTACAATTTTTCCTACCACTGTATAATCTAGTTTCGTATAATCAGAGAATTCTTGAGCAACTAACCATGCGTATAAAGCTAGTTGTTCTCTATAATGGCTGTACCATTCCAAATAAGCTCTGATATTTTTATCAAACACATCTTCAAAACTTGCGGCCGTTTTCCAGTCAATTATTTCAATGATCTTATTTTCGTGGTCAAACCTTAAGACATCAATTCTTCCACTAATCACAAAATCATCATAATCAGCTCTGATATAAAGTTCTTTATGAGTATGTAAAGTATCGAAAGACTGATAAGTTTCAGTCTTTTTGACTTCATTAACCGCCATCACAATATCTTTAAAAACTTTTTTAATGCCTTGGTTTTTCTTACAAATATTGCCCATCATATCCACAGAATGCTCTTGGATAAAATCATCGGTGCTTTTATCTCCCTCAAGCATTGCATGAGCATAAGAGCCAACTAGCATAGCTTCTGTAGGAGATTCAGCGTACCTTTTTTCTTTTCTTTCCCTTAATCTAAAAGGGCATTCCTGAAAAGTTCTAATATCAGAAAAACTAAATCTTGGTTTTTCTTCCGTCATTTAATGTTCTCCATTTCAAATTTCTAGGCATTCGTGGTATAATTTAAGTAGAAGTTTTGGCGAATTTCCTACTTGCTCTGCGTGCCATGCAGGGCTTTTTTGTTGTTTGCTCATACTAATATCCCCAGTCAGACAAGCACGAATTGAGCATAGCAGCTTTTTCTCGTTCTGTTCGTGATCTGCGGATAATGTACATTGTTCCGTCTTTTCTTCGATAAGTAGATTCAATAACTTCTCCAACTACTTCTCTTTTTTCTAAGTCATAATGCTTATATCCAATGACTGTTGGAACTGTTAGGACTTCTCGTCCATTAATAATTTGTGTGTGCATTATTTGCCTTTCTATCTGAATTCATCTAAGCTGATGTCTAGTGCATCCGCTATTTTGACCATTGTTAGCCAACGAGGATTTTCAGAATTTCTTTTTTTAAATTGATGAATTTGTTGAGCACCAAGTCCTGTAACTTTTCCAAGTTCATACTCAGTCATATTTTTCTCAACAAGTTTAGTTTTTATCTTCGACCACAACATTTAGTGTTCCTTTCTTGTTTTTTACATAATTAAACACAATATATAGTATGTTATGTTGACTAAAACAATTTGTAGCAGTATAATATAGTTAATGAAATTCAGGACAAATCCGTTAATACCAACTAACATCCTCCTGTCTTTCAAAAATTAATGAAAGGAGTGATTATGGAAAGTTATATCATTACATACGATTTAA
>NZ_JBFBBS010000129.1:0-1770 GCF_040682835.1 Streptomyces sp. NPDC051104
GCACTAGGCCCGTTCTTCGCAGGTGAGGATGGATGGGTCGAGGTACCGAGGTCTGGTCGGGTCGACGTTCAGGAGTTCGAGGAGTTGGGCTTGGATGCCTTGAGGGAGGGGGACTTGTGGTGGGTCGGTGCTCGTGCCGGGGATGAGCTGGAGTCGGCCGAGGGCGGTGAAGATCAGTCGGCCGGTGGGACGGCTGGCGCGGTTGTCGGTGTGGAAGCCGCGGATTTCCCGCTCGGATCCGAGTGCCTGGCGGACCTGCCGCTCGACCAGGCAGAAGATCAGCAGGGCCAGGCAGATGACGGTGATCAGGGCGGCGATGCGCCGGTTGTGTTTCAGGAACATCGGCGCGACGGCTAGCGGGCCTTTGAAGTCGCCGTAACGCCGCTCGACGACCTGCTGGCCCTTGTAGCGGATCAGGACCTCGGCTGCGTCGGCCTGGGCCGGGTCCAGGTTGGTCAGCAGGGCATACCAGCCGTCGGCGGCGGCCTCCGCGTCGAGGGCCTGTTGGTCGAAGCTCCAGGTGAAGACGGGTGTGCCGGTGGTGGGATCGGCGGTGACGTGGGTGTTGACCACCGTGCTGACTTTGCGGGTGCGCAGGATCTCGGTAGCGCGTTTGGCCACAGCCTCGGTGGTCGGGCGGTGCCGGGTGCCGGCGGTGCGGGCCAGGGTGTCGAGGTCCTCGGCTGCTTTGGTGAGTCTGCGGGCGCGGGCGGCCTGCTGGCCGGCGGCGTTGGCGGTGGAGTGGACCAGCACCCGGCGCAGGGGCACAACCGGGTCATTCTTGCGGCGGCCGGCCAGATCCATGGTGTCTTCCAGCACGCGGTAGACACCGCGCTGTTCGGGTGGTTTGGCGGCGTCGCGGTCGGCGGTGTAGTCCACCGGCCGGGCCTGGGCGGGGCTCAGGGCGGCGAACAGCTCGGTGGGGCACAGGCTCTTGGCCAGCGGAGCGACGAACGACACCCCGGCGGCCGTCATCGCGGCGACGTTGCCGTGAGAGATCAGTTTGCAGTCGCCGACCAGCAGGAAGTCCCGCTCGACGGCGATCTGCTTCAGCGCGGTCATGGCGGCGGTGACCTGAGCGACCTCTGCGGCACCGCCGTCGTAGGCACGGTGGAAGACCGGGATCCCGCCGTCACCGGTGACCGCCAGCCCGGTCTGCACCTGCTTGAGATCCGCGCGGCGGTCCTTGGGACGGCCCCAGCGCGGAGCGGGGAAGTTCTCATCGACGTCCTCGAAGGCGCCGTGCAGGGAGATGGAGGTCATGTCCCAGTGCAGGCGGGAGACATCCAGGCCGAACGCGGCGATCGCGGCGGCGCCGACCGAGCCGGTGACGGCGTCCAGTTCCGGGGCGACGGCGTCCAGCGCACGGGCGATCCTGTCGTCATTGAGCGCCTCCGCCTCGATCCCGAAGACCTCCTCGACCGCCCACTCATCCGCCCAGGCGGTGATGTGCTGCAACGGCGCCGGAGCGGTGAGCCGGTTGGCGACCAGGGCCTCGATCACTTCGCCGTGCGATAAACGGGCCACCTCCCGCACCGGGCACAGACGATCGACAATCCCGGCGATGTCCAGCCGACGGCAGAAGTCCGCGATCACCGGCAGCGCGGCCAGCCGCTTGGCCACCACCCGTGGCACCACCAACTCCGCCCGCCCCCGCCGAGCCCGATGCCCGGGCTGACCCGATATGACAGCCATACCGCAACCAACGAGCCAGCCCAGCGCCGGTCACCGGCGGGCATCAGAAAACCATGTGCGAAGAACGGGACTAGG
>NZ_JBFBBS010000130.1:0-1756 GCF_040682835.1 Streptomyces sp. NPDC051104
GAGACGCTGTAGACACCTCAGGTGTTTAGCGCGTCAAGCGGCTTCGGCTAGTTCGAAGGGAAAGGCGGTCTGTTCGTCGAACAGTTCGGTGTGCTGGAGGCAGTGGTAGAGCTGGCCGATCATGCGGTTGAACAGATGACGCTGGGCGCCGGCGTGCCAGTCTCCACAGTCGTCGCGGCGGTGGCGGTAGTGGGCTTTGGCGCCGGGTGAGGCGTTGGGGGCGGAGAAGGCCCACAGGTAGCCGGCCGCGTTGAGCCGGTCGTTCTTGACCCAGCGGCGGGTGATGGACGACTTCTTGCCCGAGGCACGGGTGATGGGCGAGGAGCCGGCGTATGCCTTCAGGCCGCGGGCGTCGGTGAAGCGGGTGCGGTCGTCCCCGATCTCGGCGAGCACCCGGGCGCCGAGCTGGACGCCGAGGCCGGGGAAGGACAGGTAGATGTCAGCGTCCGGGTGCTGAGGGAACACCTCCTCCACCGTCTTCGCGAGCCGGTCAGCGGCGGTGCAGGCGGCCTCCAGCTGGATCAGCAGGGCCAGCATCTGCTCACCAAGGGCGTCCTCCACGAGCGCAGGCTGGTGGGCCCACTCGGCGCGGAGGACCTCTTGCAACCGGTCGGCCTCCGCCTCGATGCCACGCTGGCGTCCGGCGCGCTTGAGGGTGGCTTGGAGCTGTGTGCGGGTCAGGCGAGCCGCGCGGGTAGGGGTGGGGGCAGCCTTGAGCAGGGCGTGGGCCTCGGGACGGCACAGGCCGTTCTTCCACGGCTCGACCGCGGCCAGGGCGGCGGGATAGTACTCACGCAGCAGCGAGCGGAGCTGGTTGGCGATGGTCTGACGGTTCCAGGTGGCGTCCTGCTGTGCCCGGGCCAGGACGGCGATGGCCCGGGCACAATCGGTGTCGTCGGGCAGAGGCCGGTGGGCATGCATGTCCGTGCGCAGGATGTTGGCCAGCACGAGGGCGTCACCGGGGTCGGACTTCTTGCGCGAGACAGAGTGGCGATCGCGGTAGCGGGCGGCGGCCATAGGGTTGATCGCGTAAACCTTCCGCCGGCCGGTGCGCAGGACGGCGACCAGCAGGCCGCGGGAGGTCTCGATCGCGACCGGGATGGGGTTGTCCTCGGTGTCGCCGTGCTCGGCGAGCAGGTCCAGAAGGATCTTGTAGCCGGCCGCGTCGTCGGTGATGTGCCGTTTGGCGACCAGCGTTCCGGTGTGGTCGACCAGCGCCACGTCGTGTGTCTTCTCTGCCCAGTCGATGCCGCAGTAAATCAAGGTCCCTCCCGGTACTGCCTATGCGTTTGTACTGGTCACGAGCTCGAGCGGAACCACGCAGCGACCTAATCCCAGGACTCGACCCTCCAGGCCGGTCCGCCACCTCAGCAGCTGTTCGTGGCACCAGCGCACCCCACGGGCCTCGGTCTGTGCGGGAGCTCGAAAATCGGCTCGGGCATATCAAGAGGTCACCGCGCGATGGGCTCGCACCACCAACACCAACGAGTGATCATGCTGGCGGTGTTGACGGTGGCGGCGGTCGCGAGGGCACCGGACGCCGCACGGTCTACAGCTAGGCGTCGAAGCCCGGAGACGTGTAGGCATCCGTCCGCCGCCCATGCGGCCGCCACCACCATCGGAGCCGGGACCGCCCACCAGTACACGGAAAGGTTTCGGGAGCCTGGATGGAACCAGAAGCCACGGGCCCGGCATTCTCGAACGGCTCGCCTCTGTGCCCGATCTGGCGAACCGTCCTTACCCACGGATTAGGAGA
>NZ_JBFBBS010000131.1:0-1745 GCF_040682835.1 Streptomyces sp. NPDC051104
CAATGCCGGTGAGTTAGCACGTCGGTGCAGGTCAGACGCTCGCCGGTTCCGGGTTGGGGTAGAAATATCCCCTGGTAACGTTGTGTAGTTCGTCACTTCTGGTGATGTGCTAGCAGAGGCCGGGACACAGCAACGGAGCTCCCGGTAGGACAGAAGATCGACCAAGATCCGACTGTCTGCAAGGGAACTCCGTTGGGTGCTCAGTGCGCCATCGCCCGCCCGCCGTCTGTCATTGCCGAGGACCGCCAAATCCCGTTAAACGGGCTGGTACCGCCGCCGGACCAGCGCTTTGGTGAGCATGTCCGCCTCGGCGTGTTGACCGAAGAGATCAGTGCTGAACTGGTGGACGAGGTAGTGGAGTTGACCGGCTGCGGCGAGCGTCGCCGCCGGCTGTTGCCAGCCCGTGCGGTGGTCTACTTCGTCCTGGCGTTGTGCCTGTTCAGCAGCTCCGACAGTGCCGGACCGCCGGGATACCGGTCGGTCCTGCGCACACTGACCGAGAAGCTGCGACACCTGCCGGGCCTGTGCGCGCAGCGCCTGCCCACCAGTTCGGCCCTGACCCGGGCCCGGCAGCGGCTGGGCGACAAACCGCTTCAGGCACTGTTCGAACGGCGGAGCGGCCCGCTGGCCACGCCCGCCACTGCGGGCGCGTTCGCCTTCGGGCTGCGGCTGGTTGCCTGGGACGGCACCGCGCTGGACGTGCCCGATACCCCGGCAAACGCCGCTGAGTTCGGCTTCACCGGCAAAGGCAGTGTCAACCAGAGCGGACACCCGCAGGTCCGCCTGATGGCGCTGACCGAGTGCGGCACCCACGCCCTGCTCGATGCGGCCTTCGACGCCGTGGCCAGGTTCAGCGAGCACAAGCTCGCCCGTCGGCTGCTGGCCTCCCTTCGACCGGACATGCTGCTGCTGGCCGACCGCAACTTCGCCGGACACCAGCTGTGGGGCCTGGCCCGGGCCACCGGCGCCCACCTGGCCTGGCGGATCAAGAAGAGTCTCGTCTTCGTGCCACTGCGGGTACTGCCCGACGGGTCCTACCTGTCCATCATGCGCACGCCCGCGGAGAACGTCCGCCACGGTCAGGCCCGCGCGGCCGGACGCACCCTCCCCGAGCCGCCCCAGGGGCATCTGGTGCGGATCGTCGAGTACACCGTGACCATCCGCCCGCACGCCGGCCTACCTCGCACCGAGGCATTCCGGCTGGTCACCAGCCTCCTGGATCACCGCCTCGCCCCAGCCCACCAGCTGGCGACGGCATATCACCAGCGGTGGGAGATCGAAAACGGGTTCGCGGAACTGAAGAACCGCCTGCGCGGCGCCGGATTCATCCTGCGCTCCAAGGCGCCCGAGCTCATCTGCCAGGAGATTTACGCCCTCCTCACCGTCTACCAGGCACTGTGCGCACTGCAGATGCACGCCGCAGAACACGGCGGGATCGATCCCGACCGGATCTCTTTCACCGTCACCGTGCAGCTCGCCCGGTTAGCCGTCGCCGCCCAGGCCGCAGCCAACGTGACCGCACTGGGCACCGCACGCCGCGAGGCCGTGACTGAGCTCCTGGCCGCTCTCCTCCCAGCCCGGCGCAACCGGCAGTGCCAACGGGTCAAGAAGCCGTCCAAGAACACCTTCGAGGTCAGAAAACGGGACCAGCCCCGCACTCCCAGTAACGTCCACTACACACTGAGAGTCACCAAGCACCCCATCTGACCTGCACTGATGCCCTAACTCACCGGCATTGCAGGTCA
>NZ_JBFBBS010000132.1:0-1716 GCF_040682835.1 Streptomyces sp. NPDC051104
CTAGAAGGCTGCTGAAAATCTCGCGTTTTGGCCCCGGCTGAGTGGAGCCGGGGCCAGTCTTGTAGGCATGCAGGGGGAATGGGCCGGGGAGATGGTCGGGCCGGATGTGTGGGAGACCTGCCGGGAGTTGATCCCGGCGGGAAGTGTGTTCGCGTTCCTGGCCGAGCACCGTGAGGCGCTGTTTCCGCCGTCGATGTTCGCGGACATGTATCCGTCGGCGAACGGTCGTCCGAGTCTGCCGCCGCAGGTGCTGGCCGCGACGGTGGTCCTGCAGAGCCTGCAGGGGCTGTCGGACTTCGAGACGGTCCAGGAACTGCGGTGTGACCTGCGGTGGAAGGCGGCTTGCGGGCTCGGCCTGTACGACACCGCTTTCGACCCGTCGCTGCTGACGTACTTCCGGCGCCGGCTGCGTCACTCGGCCGACCCGACGCGGATCTTCACCAAGGTCAAGGAGGTGGTGGCCGCGACCGGCGTGCTCAAGGGCAAGCAGCGGCGGGCGCTGGACTCCACCGTCCTCGATGACGCGGTGGCCACCCAGGACACCGTCACCCAGATCATCTCCGCGGTCCGCCGGGTGATCCGCGAGGTCCCCGGCGCCCATGAGACCGCACAGCAGTGGTGCACGGCGCACGACTACACCGACCCGGGCAAGCCGAGGATCGCCTGGGACGACGAGACCGCCCGCGCCGCACTGGTCGACGCGCTGGTCACCGATGCTCTCAACCTGCTCGGTCACCTGCCCGAACAGGAAATGGGCGAGAGGGCGGCGAACGCGGTGGGCCTGCTGGCCCTGGTCGCGGGCCAGGACGTGGAACCGGCCGAGGACTCCGACGGGCGCGATGGCCGCTGGCGCATCGCCCGGCGCACGGTCGCGGACCGGACCGTGTCCACCGTCGATGCGGACGCACGGCACATCCACAAAAACCGCACCCGCCACCAGGACGGCTTCAAAGGGCATGCCTCCTTCGAGCCGGAGACCGGGCTGTTCACCGCGGTCGCCCTCACCAGCGGCTACGGCCCCGACAACCACGAGGCCGCCGTCGCCTGCGATCTGCTGGCCGACGAGGACGAGGGCAGTGAGTTAACCGTGCTCGGCGATTCCGCATACGGCACCGGCGACCTGCGCGCACACCTGCAGGCCGACGGCCACACCCTGGTGATCAAGCCGCCACCGCTGCGGCACGCCATCCCCGGCGGCTTCACCATCGACGACTTCCACGTCGACTCGGCGGCCGGCACCGCGACCTGCCCGGCCGGACACACCGCCAACCTCGGACAGGTCAAAGCGGACGGCGCTCGCACCGCCCAGTTCAAACGCCTCTGCACCGACTGCCCCCTGCGCGGACGCTGCACCACCTCCAAGACCGGGCGCACCCTCAACATCCACCCCCAGCACGAACTGCTCACCGCAGCCCGCCACCAGGCTGCCACCGACCCCGTCTGGCAGAACGAATACCGCAGATGGCGGCCCCCAGTCGAACGCGCCATCGCCTGGCTGGTCGCCAAGGGAAACCGCCGGGTCCCCTACCGCGGCGTCATCGCCAACAACCTCTGGCTCCACCACCGCGCCGCCGCCCTCAACCTCCGCCGACTGATCAACCTCGGACTCACCAGGGCCAACGGCAGCTGGCACCTCACCCCGGCCACCGCATAAGCAAGGGCCGCCCGGCCTACGACCGGACAGCCCCACAACCAAGATTTTCAGCAGCCTTCTAG
>NZ_JBFBBS010000133.1:0-1712 GCF_040682835.1 Streptomyces sp. NPDC051104
CGGTTCTGATCCACTTGCTGTGGAGCCGTGACTGCGCGTGACGGCGTTCAGTCCGCGTGGAGGATCTGCAGGCGGAGTAGGTCGAAGCCAGCGCGTCCGTATCCGTCCCTCTTGATCCGTTTCACCCGGTTTACGTTGCCCTCGACTCGACCGGAGTTCCACTCCATCGTGAGGCCGGCGGTGACGGCGTCGAAGTCCTGGCGGAGCCCGCGGGCGAGGCTGGCCAGGGAGGGGAAGCCGGTGGCCTCGGCCCGCCCGAGCCAGTCGGCGAGGTCATGCCCTTTCCGCTCGGTCATCATCTCGGCGAAGGTGCGCACGCAGGTCGCAACGCTGTCCAACTCCGGGCACCGACCCAGCAGTTCCTTGAGTCTGAGGGTGCCGTTCTCGTCGAGGTGGTCGGGATGGCTGGTCAGCAGTCTTGTCGCCTGGCGGACCGTCAGTTCCTGGGCCACGGTCGGCGCGGGCTGGCCGCTGGCGCGCAGGGTCTGCAGGTGGCGACGGACGGTGCGCTCGCTGCCGTGATAGCCCAGGCCGCGGATCTCACCGCAGAGCCGGACGGCGTCGGTGCACCCTTCGTTCCAGCGTTGGTGCAGGTAGCCGAGGTAGGGCTGCACCCGGTTCTCACGCTTGCCGGTGCCGACGGGCAGGTCCTCGGGGCTGGCCGCGTGCGCGTAGCGGCGTACCGTCTTGCGGTCCAGGCCCAGTGCCTCGGCGATCGCGGATATCCCTACTCCCTTGCTGAACAGGGCGTGGACGGCTGCGTGCCGCTCTCGGCGCTGGACCGCGCGCAGTCCCTCCAGCGCTGGCGGCACCGAAGGGTCCGTATTGCCGACCTGCGCTTCCTGGGCCGCCGGCCGATCCGGCTCCGGGGACTCGGCCAGGCAGGCGCGGTGCGCGAGGACGCACTTTTCGACCGCTTCGCACAGGTTCTTCCAGATATGGAACCGGTCCGCGACCTGGATCGCGTGCGGGCAGGCGGTGCGGACGGCCTCGGCATACGCGCTGGCCCGGTCCCGGCACACGATCTCCGCCCCGGGATGCGCGCGCAGCCACGCGGTGAGCGTCTCCGCGGTGCGGTCGGGCAGCACGTCCACGCGCTCGCCCGTCTCCATGTCCAAGATGATCGTTCCGTACACGTGGCCCTTCTTAAACGCGAAATCGTCGATACCCAGGACGCGTGGCGCGGTGCCGACCGGCTCGTCGGGGAGCTTCCGCAACAGTCTGAGCAGCGAGTTCGCGCTTGCCGGGATCGACAGGTGCGCGGCCAGCCGGGCTCCCGGGCGCCCGGCGAGGGCCAGCGCGATCTTCTCCAGCGTCCGGTGCAGCGACGCCGTGCGCCGGGCGAACCGCTCGGTGAGCCCGTCGACCTGCTCGACGAAGGTCCGGCGACCGCACTCCTGGGCCGGGCATATGAACCGGCGCACGAGCAGGTCGATCACGGCCCGGTGCCCGGACACCGCCACGTCGGCCAGGCGCCTGCGGTACCCACCGTGGACGCGGCCGGACACCGTCCCGCACCCCGGGCACACGGCCTGCCGTGTCGCGGTACGTGCCGAGAAGGTCATCAGTCCGTTGCCCACCACGATGTCGTCCACCATCACTGTCGACAGGTGAGAGAAGGCGGTCCAGAGAACGCTGCAGTCACACGAACGCCCATCCTTCCAGGCATCGGTAACGGCCAGTCACGGCTCCACAACAAGTGGATCAGAACC
>NZ_JBFBBS010000134.1:0-1712 GCF_040682835.1 Streptomyces sp. NPDC051104
GCCATAAATAGTAACTTATCTCCAAGTGTGAGTGAGTTTTATAGTACATTGCCTAAAATACTTGCAGAGATTCTACCAGCATTTCCAGGTACTGGCTCTAGTTTAGGGATTCCTCTCTAATTATCTTGTTACCCTTGATACCTTACTGTTACTCTTATTTTAGAGAAAGGTAACAGTATAAACCCTTGATATAACTACCTTTATAATACTTTGTTACTCTTGTTACCGTAAATAATACTATATCAGTTGAGAATTCAATAACTCTATAAACTAATAAACCAGTTAACTAAATATCTCTAATAACAATATTTCTCAATCCTCGTACATGCCTTGCCTGACATTAGTACAAAATGGAAAGGAAGAAATAATATGAATATTAAAGAATATACAAAAAAAGACGGTACAAAGGTGTACCGCGCTAATGTTTATCTGGGGGTTGATTCTCTAACTGGTAAGCAAGTGAGAAAAGTTATAACGGCTAAATCTGAAAAGATGTGTAATACAAAAATAAGTAGAGCTATTAATGAGTTTGAAAAGAACGGCCAAACAGTCAGAAAAGTAAGTGTAGATGATTTTAAAGATATTGCCATGCTGTGGTTTGATAGTTATAAGCTAGGGGTAAAACCTCGAACAGTTCAAATCATGCAGACACGCTTAAATAATTATGTTTTGCCAGCTCTTGGAGAGTATAGAATAGATAAAGTAAATTCTATTATTCTTCAGCAAATTGTTAATCAATGGATGATTAATGCTAGTCAACCATTAAATGGGGCTTACCACAGACCAAAAGGAAAAGGCAAAGACTTCAAAATATACTTTAATATCGTTGAGCGTATTTTTAAGCATGCCTTATCTCTTGGGCTAGTTAAAGATAACCCTTGTGTTAATGTTATTGTACCAAAAGTAAGACTTGAAAGCACCGAAAAGAAAGTAAAACATCTTACAGCGGAGCAACTGAAAATATTTTTTGAGTATATTGGAGCACTACCCAAAGAGAAATATACTAATGAGCTGATGACTGGACTTTGTCGTTTGCTTGTTGCCTCCGGTTTGCGTATTGGGGAAGCTGTGGCCTTGTCATGGTCTGATATTGACTTTAAGACAGGTTCTGTGTCTGTCAGTAAAACAACGCTTAGAGCGGTCATACAATCAACCCCAAAGACTGACAAAAGTAATAGGACTGTTTTAATAGACAGCAAAGCAGTAGAAGTTTTAAAGCATTGGGAACTATTTCAAGCGAAATACTTCATGAGTATTGGAAAGGGAAAGCAAGAACTGGTATTTCCCAACCGAACAGGAGGGGTGTTGGACTATCAGACAATGAGGCCATTCTTAATAAAATGGTTGAGAGTCTGCCAGCTACCACAAGTTGGCTTTCATGGTTTTAGACATTCTCATGCTAGCCTTCTACTTAATGCTGATGTTCCCTATAAAGAGATACAAGAACGCTTAGGACACGCAAGCATAAAAATGACTATGGACACATACAGCCACCTTGAATCTGACAATAAAATAAAAGCAGTTGAACGCTTTGAATCAATTGCAAATTTCTAGTAAAAAAATGCTACTCGTAATAAATCTCGTAATAAATTTAGCTTTTTAAAAAAACAAAATCTCTACAACGTAGATATACCAGTATTTAACGAGGTTTTTCTTATTACACATACGGCATTCAATCAGTGTTTTTTTGTGTATCAAAAATTAGACAAATC
>NZ_JBFBBS010000135.1:0-1649 GCF_040682835.1 Streptomyces sp. NPDC051104
AAATCATCAATAGCCCTGACTATGTCAAAGCACATACTCAAACGCTTAGAGCTGTTAGAAAACTATTCTTTGAACACCGTAACTTATTTTTAAGCACACCTAAAGAGGACGGCAAGCCACCGAAATCATTAACTCCTTTAGAGACAGCAAGAATAATCTATAAGACGCTCAAAGTCATCAAACTAGACCACCAAAGCGGACTGTTAGGCGTTTATAACCCTGAACTAGGAATATATGAAACGAATGAGAACTTCTTTCATCGGCTCATTTATTGGCTAGAGCCGTCATACAGTCAGGCACGGTCTAAAGAGGTCCTCTTTAAACTTGAAACCTTATCAGAGGTTAAACAACAAACCACAGAAGCTCATCTTATCCCAGTTGCGAACGGTATTTTCAATAAGAAAACCCAGCAATTAGAGCCGTTTAGTCCCAAGTATGTCTTTACCTCAACCATTGCGACCAAGTACAACGACAAGGCAAAAGTACCCAATATTAACGGTTGGAACGTAGACGACTGGCTGTTAGACCTCATGAGTGGAGATAAGGAGCTTGTTAGCCTTTTATGGCAGATTATTTCCGCAAGTACCAACGGCAATTACTCCTATCGTAAAGGCGTTTGGCTCGTCGGTAAAGGAAATGACGGCAAAGGGACTTTTCAAAGTCTCATCATGAACTTAATCGGACGTGAGAACGTGGCAAGTGTCAAAGCTGAACAATTTGCGGAACGGTTCGCCCTTTCCCAAGTGGTTGGCAAAACTTGTATTATTGGAGATGACAGCCAAGTCAGTTACTTAGACAACGCAGGAAATTACTTTTCAGTAGTGACTGGCGACCCAGTACCGATTGAAGCGAAAGGAAAACAACCGACACTAGCCGTCTTTAATAAATTAGTCATTCAGTCCACTAACTTTTTACCGAAGTTTAGAAATAAGTCAAATGGAACTTATAGGCGTTTGCTTATTGTTCCCTTTAACAAGTCTTTCACGTCAGATAATGACAACTGGAAAATCAAAGATGATTATATTAAACGCAAAGACGTTTTAGAGTACGTGCTTAAAATCGCCTTATCACTTAACTTTGATAAGTTTGATGAACCAAAAGCCACACAAGGGCTATTAAATGACTTTAAAATTTCTAATGATAACGTGCTGGCGTTTGTAAATGATATGTTTGAGGAGTTCGTCAGTGATTTTCTACCGACCGCCTTTATAAGCGCCTTATATCGTGCATGGTGTGAAGATGAGGGAGTGAAGCCCTTTACTAAGCGAGAGTTTGAGCATAAACTACCTGATTATGTCAAAGACCAATGGAAAAAGACCGTGCAAAGACCAAATAGCGCAGGCTTTAATAGAGCTGTCGATTTACATCGAGCCAATGAAATGGAATTGTTTAGACGGTTGTTTTATTGGGACGATGAGAAACATAAAAAAGTCACTAAAGGTTATTCCCGCAAGAAAAAATAAAAGTGTTACTGAAAATCGGTAACACGTTACTATTAGAAGTAACAGCTTTAACCCTATGGTTAAGCCATTTATAGGTATCTGTTACTCTGTTACCGCAAAAACACCTACTCGCTAGGAATTTATCAGAGGAAATAAAAACATAAAAAAAGAACGCTGTCCGACAAATTGAAGTGTTGACAAATGTTG
>NZ_JBFBBS010000136.1:0-1644 GCF_040682835.1 Streptomyces sp. NPDC051104
CCCCGCACTCCCAGTAACGTCCACTACACACTGAGAGTCACCAAGCACCCCATCTGACCTGCACTGATGCCCTAACTCACCGGCATTGCAGGTCAACGGCACCTTTCTGCTGTCAGGGTGTCAGCTCCACCAATTCCGCTGAATAGCCAGGGTTGACAAGGTGACGGCTTCGGCCATCTTGGCCTTGATCCGGCGGGTGCCGGCGGTGGCGGCCTCAAGGAGCCAGCTCGCGGCGCCGGGGCCGATCATCAAGAACGCGGCCTCGGCGGCGCTGGTGGCCTTCGGGGTGCGGTCCGCGTCCTTGTCCTCGCGCTGGGGGTAGTGCTCGGCGGCGATGACCGGGGAGCCGGGGGTGCCGCGCGGGTGGCGGGCGACCTCGGCGGCGGTGCCGTCCGTGCCGACGGCGGTGACGACCAGCTCGTCGCCGTGGAACCGGGCCCAGACCCGGGTGTCGATCAGCTCGTGCGGGACCGAGTAGCGCACCGCCTCCACCGAGATGGTGGCGTCCCAGTTGACCCGGCGGGTGGTGCCGAACGCGACGGTGAACGGCTGCCGGGGCAGCGGGTGCAGCCGCTGGCGTTCCTCGGCGAGCATCTCGGCCGGGGTGCGGCGGGTCGCGCGGTGCACTCGCGTGTTGACCTCGGTGCAGAACTCGCGGCAGGCGGCCTCCAGTTGGGCGAAGGTGCGGTACTCCTCCAGCAGGTTGACGTCTTTGGGGACCAGGTCGGCCTTAGCAATGCGCACGGTCGCTTCCGAGCCGCCCTTGGTCTCCGGGTCGGCGGGCAGGCAGGTGCGAATGGTCGTGCCGTAGTGCCGGGCGACCTCGACGATCTCGGGGTTGCGGACCGCGATCCCGGCGATGTGGTCGGCGGTGACCGTCTTCTCGTTGTCGGTCAGTACGAACGCGGGGATCCCGCCGATCCTGCGGAACGTGGCGTCCAGGCAGGCGGTGACGGTGGGCAGGGTCTTGTCCCAGATCGGGATCACGATCCGGAACCGGGACCAGGCCAGCCACGCACACCACAGCGTGGTCTTGCGGCCGCCGATCACCGGGCCGTCGCCGAAGTCGTACTGCAGCCACAGTCCCGGCTCGGTGATCCAGGGGCGGTAGATCCTGCGTCGCCCGGCCTGGTACTGGGCCTTCGCCTCGGCCACGGTGCGGCGGGTGGTGCGTTCCCCGCCGGTGAAGCCCATCGCGGTGATGCGCTTGTGGACCACGTCCGCGCGGATCTTGCCGCCGGAGCGGACCACCAGTTCCTCGATCTTGGGCAGGTAGGCGTCGATCGCGCGGTCCCGGTGCCGGCGGGCCTCGGGTGCCTGCCCGGCCGCCCGCATCTTCACATAGCGGGCCACAGTGTGGTGGTCGCACCCGGCCAGCTCGGCCGCCGCGCGGTAACTGCCCGTGAGGTCGTATGCCTCCAGGATGTCCATGATCTCCCTGCTGTTCTTCACCCGCCCGACTCTCGCCGACCGGGATCTGGATCTTGTGAGCGGGGAGATATCTGGCCGTCCGCGGGGAAACCGCTGGCCATCAGTGGGGCCGTAAATGGGGCTCTTCTGCTTGATGTGTGGGTACCTGACCAGCCCTGATGCATAAAACACGCCGTTCCCTGCTTAGGGTTTCGAGTTGCTGAGGCTCAAGAT
>NZ_JBFBBS010000137.1:0-1629 GCF_040682835.1 Streptomyces sp. NPDC051104
GCTCGTTGTGATGCACTTAGAAATCAAGTCGACGAAGCACAAGCGACGCAAGTTGCTCATCTTCGCTCAAGCGGACAACTTCCCTTAGGAAATGGAGAAAACCAAACCGATCATTCTTTCATTTCAGATTTTAAAGCCTTAATGAGAGGCGATTCTAAAATCACAAATCTAGTCACTTCCTCTAAAGATGAATCAGGCGAAGCGGCTGGCTTAACCATTCCCCAAGATTTAAGAACTTCGATTAATGTCTTGAAACGCCAATATGATGTGATGGAGCAATATGTCAATGTTGAAAATGTAACTACAGCCTCAGGTTCTCGTGTTTATGAGAAATGGACAAATATTACCCCACTTACAAAATTAGATAGCGAAGATGAAACCATTGGAGCCAATGACGATCCCAATCTTAAACTTGTTAAGTATCAGATTGGACGCTACGGAGGGATCACAACAGCGACCAACTCCCTACTTAAAGATAGTGCCGAAAATATTATGTCATGGTTGACGGGTTGGATTGCTAAGAAAGTCGTCGTTTCTCGTAATAAAGAAATCATCTCACTCATGCAAGCAGCCCCTAAAAAATCAGCCCTCTCTACTTTTGATGATATTATCATTATGATTAATACGGCAGTCGATCCAGCAATTAAAGCAACTTCTATTTTAATTACCAACACAAGCGGGCTCAACCAACTTACTTTAGTTAAAGATGCGTTAGGAAATTATTTGTTACAACCTGACCCCGTTCAACCTGATCGCTATTTAATCAAAGGAAAACGAGTCGTTGAAATCAGTGACCATTGGCTTCCAAGTGGTGGAGAAACAAGCAGCCCGCTTTATCCGCTCTATTATGGCGACTTTAAACAAGCCATGACTTTATTTGACCGTGAAAACATGTCATTGCTTCCAACAAATATTGGTGCTGGTGCATTTGAAACTGATACTACTAAAATTCGTGTAATTGATCGCTTTGATGTTCAGCTTACCGATACAGAAGCTTTTGTGGCAGGTTCATTTACAGCGATCTCAGATCAAAAAGGAAATATCAATACTGCAACTACAACTACAACTACAACTAATCATCAGGAGAAATAATAATGGACATTCGTCATATTGAAGAAAAAACAAAAGAATTAAAAGCACAATCAATTCCTCTGGTTCAATCCGTTGAAAAAACGCAAGCCTTAGTCAATGAGTTAAGCACAAAACTTGATAATATGAAAGTAGATAAACAACAGCCTGATATTGATGCGACCCTTGCACAAATGGCTAAAGAACGAGATGCTCGTGTTTTACTTGATGAACTGACTGAACATCTTACCAAGCAAAAAGACGCACTTCATCAATTTTGGAATAATGAAGAAACCAATTATGCCATTAAAACTGAGGCTATTCGCTCGCAAGAACACTTGAGTCCAACAGAATCTCAATTGATTGAGGGATTAATTGATAATTCTTTAAAACGAAAATTAAAGGCTTATGGTAAAGAAGTGGAAGAATCTCAAAATAAAGCCATTGAGATTGTGAACTATTTGAAAGAAAATAATTATGATCAGTCCGTTGGTAATTCCCTCCATCCGTTAGTTGAAGCCAAAAGCTTTTATTACTTTAGAATGGCACGGTTGATTAGTT
>NZ_JBFBBS010000138.1:0-1609 GCF_040682835.1 Streptomyces sp. NPDC051104
TGATATTGAAAAACTTCTCATCCGGTCAGTGACTGGCGGAATCAATCCAAAAGCATTGGCCCCACAACTTAAAAGGCTGATGACTGAACAAGGAAAGCTTAATGCGACTTACAACGCACAACGATTGCTTGTGTCAGAAACAACGAGAATTCAAACGGCTATTCAAGAAGAAAGCTATAAAAAAGCGGATATTGAAAGTTATGAATATATTGCTGAACCGTCAGCTTGTCCTATCTGTGGGGCATTGAATGGTAAAATATTCAAATTAAAAGATATGTCGCCTGGTATTAATGCACCAAACATGCATCCGTTTTGTAGATGTAGCACAGCACCGCATGTTGATGATAAAGGTTTCTGGGATGATTTACTTGATAGGAAAGTAATCAGTCAAGATGAGTACAAGCAAGCTTTTGACGACAGGGTAGAAGCTGACAAAGCGATTGAAGAATTGCGCAATAAAAGAAAAGGATAGATTTCAATGAATAATGAACCAAAAAAGGCTGTAACTGGACAGCCTTTTAGTTATAAAGTCAAAGGGATTGATTCCCCAGAGACATTGTCGGGGATAATCAGTCGTCAGATGGAGCAGTTAAATCGCCATTTCCGCTGACACCTAAAACATCTTCCGCAAAAATTGTCAAGGTACCATAGGACTCAGAGTTATCAAGTGTCCTAACATTTTTCAAATGTATTAAGCTTATTTCTTCAGAAACTTTATCTGTTTTACTCTCTGAAAAAGTCATTTCCCAAGCTTGGTTTACAAAGTCTGTTTCAAGTTCGCTTGAAGATACAGGTTTGCCAATATACGTACCATTGGAAGTCAAAACCACTAATTCAGCATCTGAATCGTTTTTCTGATTAGCTACCAAAATCAATGTGTACCAGAACTTGATGTAAGCATTTTTTATAGAACTCAAATTATTTTTCCTTTCTACTAGATACTAGGCAAATGAGCCAGTAATTCAATTATAGCAAATAAACTTTTAAACCCGTCGAATTCCATGGGTTTTTCTTATGTCCGTTTCCGAACGTTGTGGACACTAAATAAAACACGAGAAAATCAGACTCCCAAGTCTTTAAATGCGAGTAGGAGGAACCAGAAATGGAACAAACAGAACTTTTACCCCTTAATTTGCAACTTTTTGCTGATGATCCAAACGGAGGATTAGGGACGCCTGATCCAAATCCACAAGGAGAACCTAATCCAGGAGAAAATCCTCCAGGTAACGGAGAGCCAGGAAGGGACGATAAAGATGAGTTAACTGACAGCGACAAAATCGTCGAAAAGCTTCAAAAACGAATCGGAAAAGAGCAGGCTGAAAAAAATGAAACAAAAACACAGCTTGACCAAGCGCTGGCTCGTATTGAAGAACTTGAAAAAGGTGGCAAAAAGTCAGTTAAAGAAAAATCTGACGAAGAAAAAGCTGCCGAACTTCAAAAAGCTAAAGACGATGAAATCGCAAGCCTTAAAGCACAAATCAAAATTTCAAACATTACCAGTCAAGCTGACGAAGTATTGAAAGAAAGTGGAATTGCTTTAAGTGCTGCTGAATTAGGATTGTTAGTTGATGTTGATGAAGAAAAAACTTACAGTAATGTAAAAACTTTC
>NZ_JBFBBS010000139.1:0-1568 GCF_040682835.1 Streptomyces sp. NPDC051104
ATCCCGACCGCGACGCCCAGTTCCACTACCTCAACGAACAGGTCAAACAACACCAGTCAGCAGGCGAGCCGGTGATCAGCGTGGACACCAAGAAGCGCGAGCAGATCGGACGCCTGCCCATGGCCGGACGCGAGTGGCGACCCAAGGGCGACCCGGTGCGGGTGGAGGACCATCACTTCTTCTTCAGCGGTCCGGACGTCGAGCAGGCGATCCCGTACGGAATCTACGACATCGCCCACAACACCGGCTGGGTCAACGTCGGGGTCGACCACGACACCTCCACCTTCGCCGTCGAGTCGATCCGCCGCTGGTGGAAGGCGCGCGGGCACGACGACCATCCGCAGGCCACCCGGCTGCTGATCACCGCGGACGCCGGCGGCTCCAACGGCTACCGCTACCGAGTCTGGAAAAGTGAGCTGGCCGCGCTGGCCGCCGAGACCGGCCTGGCGATCACGGTCTGCCACTTCCCGCCGGGCACTTCGAAGTGGAACAAGATCGAGCACCGGCTGTTCTCCCACATCACTCACAACTGGCGTGGTCGCCCCCTGACCAGCCACGATGTCGTTATCGAGACGATCGCAGCCACCCGGACCCGGGCCGGACTGCGTGTCGAGGCCCGCCTGGACCGCGGCGACTACCCCACAGGCATTGCGATCAGCAAGGACCGCTTCGCCGCCCTGCCCCTGGTCAAGCACGAGGTGCACGGCCAGTGGAACTACACCCTGCTGCCCGAACCCGCCTCGGCGCAGGCCCAGCCCGCTGTCGGTGAGGCGCACGGCGTCGCCGACCGGCGCCACTCACTCCTGGCCCGTCTGACCGACCCGCGGCTGACAGGACTGAGCAGCACACAACTCGCGGACTTGTGCGCCGAGTTGGCCCCACTCCAGGCCGCGCGGGCTCAAGAACGCTACAGCGAACAGCGCGGCGGACGCGCCCGTCGGGCCATCGGCAAACTGCGCGGCAGCAAGCCGGTGTTCGACGACGCGGCCCGGGTGATACTCACCCTCCTCTACCAGCGGCAGGTCTGCTCGATGAAGCTGCTGAGCGACATGCTGGAGGTCACCCCCAACTGCATCGGCCACCTCGTCGCCGAGACCCGGCGCGTCCTGGAGGACCACGGCCACCAGCCCGGATACGCCCCCACCCGTTTCACCACCGAGGCCGAGCTGCCGGCCTACCTCGACACGGCAACGACTCCGCCGCGCACCCAGATCATGGAGAGCCTGTCCCATCCGCGCCTGACCGGCATGTCCCGCGAGGACCTCGACACACTCGCCCGGCGCCTCGCCCCACGCCAACTCGCTCAGATAGAACGCGCCTCCTACCAGCGCCGGGGCGCCGACCGCCAGCCGGGCAGCCGCGGCGGCATCTTCCCCCAGAAGATCGGCGACAAAGAACGCGTCATCCTCGCCATCCTCTACCTGCGCAAGCTCTGCACGCTGGACGTCCTCGCCGACGCGCTGGGCGACGTGAGCCGGTCCTTGATCGGCAACGTTGTCCGTGAGATCCGGCCCCTGCTCATGGAAGGCGGGTACCTCCCGCCACCGGCCACCACCCGCTACCGGACC
>NZ_JBFBBS010000140.1:0-1489 GCF_040682835.1 Streptomyces sp. NPDC051104
CCTCAGGGGGCTTCTCATGGTGGCTCTGAGAAGCCAGGGAAACTGGAGGTGGGAGGGGCCTCTCGGGACTCCACTGGGCTTGGTGCATTGGAAGAGGGCCTCATCTCCAGTTGAGGCAGGAACCGCAGGGTACCTCTGATTTCAGACTCCGATCGCAGGGTCCCTGCAGACTGGGGACAGGAGAGTCAGGCCTCGTCTTGGGTTGAGGCATGGAACTCCGCTTGCCTCTCGAGATGTCCCCGGGGAGAGAGGCCGCTTGTCGAGCTGTATTTGGAACCTGGGGTTTTTTCCGAACGATGCACGGAAAAACTGCCCCTTCGTGTTGACTGCATTCACAGGGTGGAGTTCGGAGAGGTGTCCGGGCATCGGGTTCTTATCAAGAGGGGACCGGGAAATCGGGGTCCTACGGAATGTGGAACCACCCACGAGGCCACGTCTGGAATGTCTTCGTGAGACCGGCCTCATCCTGAGGTGCGACCGGAAGGTCGGGAACCCCTTCCAGACAAAGCAGGGGAGTCGACCCTCCTGTCCAGATCAGGAGGGGAGAAAGGGCTCAGAGGAGGGGGTGCCGGAAAACCTCAGTGTTCCTCTCGAGGGAGACCGGGATTTCGGGGAACTTTGTGGGTCGCATCAAGGGTGCCAAGTGCCCTTTCGACCTCCAATTCCTAACGTGGGACTTCTCCTGAGGCGCTGTAGCGGGAAAGGGCTTCATCTTGCGATGACGGGGGAGCCACGTGGTTTTTCTCGAGTTACGGCGGGATTCTCGAGTTACGACGGGGAATTCAGGCTGCCTCTTGTGTTGGCCCAGGCAAGTCCAATCTTCCATTCGAGTTGCGAAGGAAAGCTGGGGATTGCTCTCGAGTGACTGCAGGGCCAATAGACCTCATCTAGGCTTGTGTCCAGAAGCCAATGTTCCTCTCCAGGGGCGACAGGGATCTCGGGGTTGCATTCCAGACGCACCCGGGGAGACAGGCATTCATCTCGAGTGGAAGCAAAGAACCCCGCTCTGCTCTCGAATCGCGACGGGTATCTCTTGGAGCTCACTGGGTGGACTCAAGGGAGTCAAGCCTCCTGAGGCGTTTGGAGAGAGGTCGCGAGATTGGTCTCTAGGCCATGCAGGAGACGAAGGCCCTCATCTCTCGATGACGGGGGAATCTCGGGGTTGTTCTCGAGCGGCGGCCCCAGTGTGCGGTTTCTCACGAGGTACGACGGCGAGGTCAGTGAGCCTCTCGTGGGGCGCCAGGGAAGTCGGGTCTCCATGCGAGTGGCGAGGGGGAGCGCGTCATTGCTCCCGAGCCATGGTAGGGGAATCTGGCCTCGAGACGTGTTGAAGAAGGTCTCTCGAGGTCTTTCCCGGGTTGAGGCAGGAAACCCTGGGTTCCCTCGACTTGTGCAGGTGACCTCAGGGGGCTTCTCATGGTGGCTCTGAGAAGCCAGGGAAACTGGAGGTGGGAGGGGCCTCTCGGCACTCCACTGGGTTTGGTGCATT
>NZ_JBFBBS010000141.1:0-1460 GCF_040682835.1 Streptomyces sp. NPDC051104
TGCCCAAGCGGTCCTACCTTGTTCGTGGGTTGGACGGGCCGTCGTAAGGTCCAGAGACCCAGAGACACCGGGTATGGCTTCCAAGCGGTTGCCCTCGATGGTTCCATCCACCTGGCCGCCCGGTGTCTCACGACGACTCGGCCGCTGATTAGGAGCTGCGAACGCCTTCGAGCGGATCGCTGAGTAGGACCACGCCGGCGAGGTCGTCCGGGAGAACAGAGTGTCATCGAACGACCGGAGGAACAGGTGGCCCAGATCTGGGCGGGTACGGACATCGGCAAGACCCATCACCACTGCGTGGTCCTCAACGCGGAGGGCGCACGGTTGCTGTCGCGACGGGTCTTGAACGACGAGCCGGAGCTGCTGGCCCTGCTCGCCGATGTGCTGGCCCTCGACGAGGACGTGGTCTGGGCGGTCGACGTCGCCGACGGCATGGCCGCACTGTGGATCAGCCTCTTGCTCGACCACGGCCAGCACCTCGTCTACATACCCGGCCTGGCGGTTAACCGGGCTTCGGCCGGCTACCGGGGCATGGGCAAGACCGACGCGAAGGACGCCACCGTCATCGCCGACCAGGCCCGGATGCGCCGGGACCTGACCGTCCTGAAGCCGGACGACGAGCACGCCATCGAACTGCGGATCCTCACCAGCCGTCGGGCCGACCTGAACGCCGACCGCACCCGTCGGATCAACCGCCTGCGCGGCCAACTCACCAGCATCTTCCCGGCCTTGGAGCGAGTCCTCGACCTGGGCAACGTCGGGCCGCTGATTCTGCTGACCGGCTATCAGACGCCGGCCGCTCTGCGTCGAACCGGCCGCAGGCGCCTGGAGACCTGGCTGCGGAACCGTAACGCCCGCAGTCCCGAAGCCCTGGCCGAGGTCGCCCTGGAAGCGGCTGAGCGCCAGCACACCGCCGTCCCCGGGGAGAAGATCACGGCGCAGGTGATCCACACCCTAGCCAAGGAGGTGATGAGCCTCAGCGAGCAGATCACCGAGATCGACAAGCTCATTGCGGCCCGGTTTCGCGACCACGAACTCGCCGAAGTGATCTCCAGCATGCCCGGCATCGGCCCACTGTTGGGCGCCGAGTTCCTTGCCGCCACCGCTGGCGACATGAGCCGCTACGGCACCGCTGACCGCCTGGCCAGCCTTGCCGGAGTCGCTCCGGCCCCCCGGGACTCGGGCAACATCAGCGGCAACCTGCACCGGCCCAGGCGCTATCATCGCGGGCTGCAACGCGTCTTCTACACCTCCGCGCTGATCAGCATCCGCAGCTGCGACCAGTCGCGTCGTTTCTACGAACGCAAGCGCGCCGAAGGCAAGCGGCACACCCAGGCCGTCCTCGCCCTGGCCCGGCGACGCGTGAACGTCCTGTGGGCTCTCATCCGTGACGGACAGTGCTACCAAAGCAACCTCCCCGTCACTGCTGCGGCTTGACAACCTCATTAGGAGGTGGATCG
>NZ_JBFBBS010000142.1:0-1453 GCF_040682835.1 Streptomyces sp. NPDC051104
CTTAGGAGTAACCATCTAAAAAACTGAAAAGTTATGTCCTACGACTTTTATGACGCTAGTCATAAAAATGAGTAGACGGTTAAGAGATAGTGCGTAGCGCTATGTCGTACCGCAATCTTTTGACCTTTGTTTTGACCTTAATCTTTGTTTTCTATATATTTCTTTCTAAATTTCATAATCCGAATATTTACGGCTTTATTTTGCCAGTCATTAAACAGATAATTATGATAAAACAAAGGTTTTTTCTCTAAACCATACTGTATAGCTTTTAATTTTTAAACTCATTTTTATTATTCCTCACCAACCATATCAAGATAGTCTTCAATACTAATTCTTTTAAATGTAAAACCTTTATGAGATTTAGCCCTACCATTTAATACTTGTCTAATTGCATTACTTTGAAACCCTCCCTCACGTTCAGCTTCAACTGAGTTCTTATAAACTCCTATTACAACTCCTCGGTAGTCGACAACCTTGAATGGATTTAAAAATCTATTTGATTGTTTTTCTCTGCTTTCTTTTGACCATACCATATTAGCCACCTCTTTCTTTTTTTTATAGAAACTAAAAAAACGTAAATAAGCAAAAAACCATTTTTATATGAAATCAACCAAGTAATGGCTGGACTTCTAAAAATGTTTTATTTTATGTTTATTTACGTTTTTTTATGTTAATGTTTTGTTTTTTTAGTTAATTGACGAATTTGAGTCTAAATTAACTTTATATATATATTATACCACAATTCAAGTCATTTGTCAATTTTTGTTATACGTGAAACAATCTGCAATGACATATACACCTTTTTGACATGTCTAAAAAACAATGATATCTTCTTCTTACATAATATTTTATTTTCCAAAGATTTTTAAATAAATTTTGGATACTTACATTATATGGATAAATTATTGTTTAATTAAAATATGATAAAATAAACCTAAAGTTAAAGGAGATAATTTATGAGTTTTAGTAATGAGAATCAATCATTAAAACAATTGATTGTATTAGGTAATGGGTTTGATTTAGCTTGTGGCTTAAAATCCACATATTCTGATTTTTTTGATTATATATATGGACAACAAATAGTAAATAATACTAATTCCAATAATTTCTGGTATGACATATTCAGAAATTATAAACAAAAGTCTATAGAGAATTGGGCGGATATTGAGGAACAAATACTTATTCAACTAAAAAACATTGAATATCTTTACAATGAAAAAATATTAATAGAAGGTAGAGGTGATAGTGAAACTAGCTCTTTGGCTCAAAGTGAATACAAAGAAAATAATATACCTATGAATCTATACGTAACTTTAGAATTTCTTTTACCTTACTTTGTAAAAGTTAGGAGTGAAAAAACAACTCAAAATATTTTAAAAATACAATTGTTAATATTGGAAGATGACTTTAGAAAGTATCTGCTTAGTATAACTAAGAATAATGCTGATGATGG
>NZ_JBFBBS010000143.1:0-1449 GCF_040682835.1 Streptomyces sp. NPDC051104
ATCAAAGTTTCCAATCACAGATATTAGACGGGCAAGTTTACTTTCCTGCCCATCATAATTAATTGTTCGTGTCAGACTTGAGACTTCATTAGTTCCAATAGTTATTTGAGCATTTGCGATTAATCCCATTTGGTCAAAGTACCATTGAATATTATGGCTTGATGTGTTGACTAAGGCATTGGCTTGCTCATTTCTTAATTCTAAATTCAATGAAGAACAAGTTAAAGTAATTTGATAATCACTTTCTTGAACATTTTCTACTCCAAATAAGTGGTCAATGCCATCATAAGTGAAACTAATATAAGCTTGTTCATTTAAAAAACGGCAGTAATCTTGTAACTGGCCGTTGATAAATTTATTTACAGTAAATATAAATGTTTCTGCTCCTTGGTCTTTATACCGATGCCAATTATCATTGAAAAAAGAAGGTAGCATCGGTATATCATTATTGATAATTGCTACGGTTTTAAGTGTATTATCATGAACGACTATTTCCATTATAAGTTCCTTTCTTTATATGATATTTGAACAATTGGCGGAGTAGTATTCCATGTAGACTGCAAGATTTTTAATGTACTTCTACCAGGAGGGATTGAAAAAGGTTCAGTGCCTCTAATTTTTTCTTGAATAGCTGGCATACCGTTGATAACAACTGTGTCTTTTCCGTTCATATTAACAGTAATTTTAGAGTTGGCTGCATAACGATTAGGAACATCTTTCCAAACAGATACATTATTTTTAGTAAGATTTATTTGTCTAATTGATAAATTATTGATAAATTTGTTCGAACCCTTAAATTGTCCAAGGTACAAGTAAACTTTTGAAACTTCAACATCCGCAAGTTCTGGAACATAAATTGTTTCACGGCTTCCGTACCAGTAAAAACCTAGGCTTGCTCCTTCTTTCAAAAAATCGGCATCCCCAGTTGAACTATTAAACATATTATTAGGATATTTTTGATTTTTTTCGGCATTGTTTGTTTCAAATCCAAATGATGTGTACTCTTTAGGAGTATTACCTCCAACCCAAAATGAACATTTAGCACTATTTCCACTCATGTCACTTTTGACAATCCCATAACCAGCCACCAACTTATCATTGATGTCAGTAAATAGAATTTGGAGGATTCCTGTTTGGCCCATAGCTCCCGCCCAAGCAAATAAATTAAAGTGTGAGTAGAAGTTCACAGCACCAACGTGACCATTAGAATCAGCCGGTAGCGTCATAACTTTCATTCCACCGCCTGCAAATTGAGATCCTGACATTGTCCCTTGAGTTGCAAATCTTAGTCCATCACTTTGAAAGCTAATCGTTCCATTGGTTCCAAGTCCTGAATTTTGAGGATTAGCAGTCCCGGTTGCATCTTTAAATTTAGAAAAACTTAAATCAGAATTGCTATTATACAAATATTCACTTAAGGCATGTGTAGCACCATTCGCTTCTTGCCTA
>NZ_JBFBBS010000144.1:0-1441 GCF_040682835.1 Streptomyces sp. NPDC051104
CACGTGCTACCGATCACACACCCGACCAGCACGAGCAACCTGAGTCCCACCCACACCAGCCCCTTGACCAGCAACTTCAAGATGAAACGGCCTCAGTGGATGTCCTCGATGGGGAAGGGGGCGACCATGCTGACTCCAAGGCGGCCGCCCTGACGGCCCCAACGGCCCTGGGCAGAGGGCACACGTAGGTGAGGGCGATACCGCTACCCGCGGACCGCCCTCACCTGGTACTCAGCCCCGACGCGTAGGGAGCGAGGTCAGTCGCTCATTCCGGCATCTTCTTCGGAGTAGCTCAGCCCGATGACGCGCGCATACAGGTCGGCGAATTCCTCGCTGCGCTGCAAAGCCGCACGCTGGTTCAAAGGCACCTCACTGTCTGCCTCTCGAGCATCGGCTTCCAGGCCTTCGAAGTCGACCCTCGCCAGCTCATGACCCTCGGGTAGTTCCTCCTGCGCCATTTCGCCGCGCGCCCCTGCCAATTCGTCAGCACGTTCGAAGGCCTGGGCAAGCGCATCCGTCTCCTCGGGCGCGAGAAGGAAGTCGAGCACTTCGGTGGCGAACACCAGGTGATCCGTGATTTCCGCCTCGAAGGGCGGTCCGTCCGGATCACATGCCTCCAGTGCCTCGCTGACCTCGTCTCGAAGGCCTGCAAGGTCAGGAGCCTCTCCTTGAAGCACCGCGCGAGCGGCTGACGTGGCGTCTGCCAGCGCGTCCCGGGCCTGCCCGAACCACTGCCGGAACTTGGGGTCGGTGAGCCAGCCGCAGTACCTGACCAGCAGCAGTGCGGCCACGGCCTGCTTGCCTTCATCGTCCAGCCGTGCCATGCGGGCCACTTGATCTGATGCTTCATTCATGACCTGAACATCCCTATCCTTGGAACACAGTTCGGAGTCGTACCAACATCGGACGCAGGGCGACATACCCTCACTGCTCGACCCAGGTGTGATTCGACCGCATGACATCCCGATCCGCAGTCTCAAGAAGGACTTGGATACCCATCTCCCGGGGGGAGAATGCACCCCTTCGTCCAGTGGATCTCTTCCCAGACCGTCATGATCTCCGTTTCCTCATGATCATCGGCGAGTTGCAGATTGTAGAACGCCCGGTCACGGAGCGCCGTGACGGTGGAGAAATCCGGTTCCACAGTCACGATGACACAGTCGCCCTCTCCATCGTCCAGAGTCAGTCCCAAGCATGCATCCGATGGAATCGACCGGTACACGTCCGAGAGCTCTGACAAATGGAACTTGAATTGACGGTACGAGGGGATTGACATCCGGCACGCGGAAGCTGTCAAGTCAAATGAGACAGTTTGAGGTTATGAGTTTTGTTTCTGAGCTTCTGTTTCGGGCCGGGGTTCGTTGATCCACACGGCGGAGGGCAGCGTGGGCGGTTGGGGGCGGCGGGCGAAGCGTTCGGGGTGTGCCGCGTATGCCTGGGT
>NZ_JBFBBS010000145.1:0-1439 GCF_040682835.1 Streptomyces sp. NPDC051104
TACTCCAGCCGGAGATGTGATCTTTATGGCTGCTGGGTGGCTTGGCGTTGGTAGTGGCTGCGGCGGGCTCGGGCCTGGTGGCGTCGGCGCCAGAGGGACCAGCGCAGTCGGTGCGTGAGGTCGCGGGCAGGCTGTGGGAGCAGGGCGGTGAACAGGCGCTGGATCTCGTTGCAGGTGAGCGGGGCCAGTCCGTCCGGACTGGTGCCGTCGTCGGTCAGGACATGGTCTTGTCGTTCGAGGGCTGCGGTGATGGCGAGGAAGGCGTGGGCGAGCAGGGCCAGGGTGACCCAGCGGTGCCAGGAGTTCCAGCGGCGGACCTGGTGCTCGTCCAGTCCGGCCAGGGTCTTGGAACTCTGGAACGTTTCCTCCACGGTCCAGCGGCTTCCGGCGATCTTGACCAGGGTGGCCAGCGGCACCGGTCGGGGTGCGTAGCAGCGGTAGTAGGCACGCTCTCCGGTGCGGCGGTTGCGGCGGACCAGCAGATACTGATGGCCCGCCAGGCCAGGTGCGGCCAGGGCGATGTGCGCCCAGTCGTACCAGCGGTGGCCTTTCGCGCCGCGTCCGGCGGACAGCTTGTGCCAGGCCTGCCCTGGGATGCGTTTGGCCAGGTGGTCGGCGCGCTGCGGCCCGGCCGCGGTGGGCAGGCGATGGGTGCTGGAGATGGCCAGCACGTAGCCGAGCTGCCGCCTTTCCAGGACGGCGCGCAGGTGCGGGTTGTCGCCGTAGACCTCGTCGCCGGCCGCCCATGCCGCCGGGGCGCCTGCGTCCAGTGCGCGCTCGATCATCTGCGCGGCGAGCTGCGGCTTGGTGGCGAAGCCGACACCTTCGGGCACACCGGCCTGCCGGCACCGCTGCGGGTCGGACGTCCAGGATTTCGGCAGGTACAGTGCGCGGTCGATGCCGGCGTGGCCGTGCCGGGAGGTGTAGGTGAGGTAGACGGCGACCTGGGCGTTTTCGATCCGTCCGGCGGTGCCGGTGTACTGGCGCTGCACGCCGACGGTGTGGGTGCCCTTCTTCAGGTCGCCGGTCTCATCAACGACCAGCACGGCCTGGTCGTCGGCCAGGTGGTCCAGCACGAATGCGCGCAGGTCGTCGCGCACCAGGTCGGCGTCCCACTTCGCCCGGCCGAGCAGGTGCTGCAGCCCGTCCGGGCTGGCATCCCCGGCGTGCTCGGCGATCGTCCAGCAATTTTTGCGCGGCAGGTCCGCCAGCAGCCCCAGCACCAACTGCCGCACTCGCAACCGGGGTTCCAGACGCCTGAAACGGCCCGCGACCCGGCCCAGCAATGCCTCGAACATCGTCTGCCAGCGGGCAGGCACTACGCTGTGGCCCGCGGCCACCGCTTCGTCTTCAGTCCACACACCTGACGATGATCAACGGTGGCCGCACCCGTGTCCCCACCGGCCCCTACCAACAAGATCACATCTCCGGCTGGAGTA
>NZ_JBFBBS010000146.1:0-1424 GCF_040682835.1 Streptomyces sp. NPDC051104
TTTGCTGATGATACCAGTTCTCCTACTCCTGTTTATCGGGTTTATAATCCAAGAAATTTAGAACATTTATATACCTCTAGCCTTAACGAAAAGAATACGTTGGTACGTATTGGTTGGGGGAGGTTTGAGGGAGTAACTTTCTATGGAAAAAATAATGGTGATACACCTATATATAGGCTTTATAACTTTTCGATTAGGCAGCATCTGTATACTGCTGATCTTAATGAAGCAAGGGTGTTAAGCCGCAGTGGTTGGAAGAATGAAGGAATTGTTTTTCGAGCGACAGTAGCGGGAAGCGTTCCAGTATATAGATTGTATAGTTCAAAGATTAAACAGCATTTATTCACTACTGATGCGAACGAGAAAAGAGTTTTAAGTGCTGGAAATTTTTGGAGATATGAAGGTATTGCTTGGTACGGTGTTTCTGCTACAAATAGTGACTCTGATGATATACTTTTGGTAAATCATAGAGGTAATCACACAGAGTTTCCAGAGAACTCTGTTGAATCAGTTCTTTCAGCAAAATATTCAGCGGTAGAAACTGATATTCAAACAACTTCTGATGGGCAATGGGTTAATATGCATGATGCAACTGTTGATAGAACAACTAATGGACATGGAGCTGTTGCAGATCTTACTCTTGCCCAAATTCAAAATTTATATCTAAAAAATAATTCTGGTCAAATAACACAGTACAAAGTTCCAACTTTAGATCAATACCTTGCAGCTTGTAAGCAAAAGGGAGTTATTCCATTAATAGAAATTAAACAGGCAACCGCTACCCCTGAACAGTATTCAGATATTGCTATGAAATTTGAACAGTATGGTTTTTCTTCAACAGGGTATATTATTTCAGGTTATGAAGAGCCACTAAGTAAGATTGAGTCTTTAATCCCAACAGTTAATGTTATGTATATTGTGGAAGGGTATTCTACTGAAAATGTTACTTTTGCAGTATCTTTAGGAATTAAATCTGGACTGGATATGGGATATACTAACATTAATCAGCAGGTGGTTGAGGCAGTTCATGCATCAGGAATAAAAGTTGGGGCCTGGACAGTTGGAGATATTAATACATTAAAATATTTGCAAAGTATTGGCGTTGATGTTTTGACTACTAACTATTAAGGAGATATTTATGAAAGATAATGAAAAACAGAGGATTGTTCTTGTAGCAGGAACATTTGATATATTACATGAAAGTCATATCAATATGCTTCGTAATGCGCGCAATCTTGGTGATAAACTAATTGTAATGCTCTCTACAGATGAATTTAATGCCACAAAAGGTAAGAAGTCATATCAAGAGTATGATACAAGAAAATATGTCTTAGAATCCGTAAGATATGTTGACTTGGTTATTCCGGAACAATCATGGGATGATAAAGCACTTTATATTGATATGTTTGATGTTGATATATTTG
>NZ_JBFBBS010000147.1:0-1391 GCF_040682835.1 Streptomyces sp. NPDC051104
GCTGGAACGTGTGGCTCAGGCGTATCGGGGCTGATCGGGGAGCCCTGTCGTGCTGGAGTGTTCTTCGTGAGTGACCGCCAGCCCTACAAGAGCGACTTGTCCGACGAGCGGTGGACCCTGATCGAGCCCGTCATCGCCTCCTGGAAGGCTCGGCATCCCTCCGTCAGCGGTCACCAGGGCGCCTACGAGATGCGGGAGATCGTCAACGCCCTGCTCTACCAGTCCCGCACCGGCTGCCAGTGGGACTACCTCCCCCACGATCTACCCCCGGCCGGCGCGGTGAAGTACTACTTCTACAAGTGGCGCGACGACGGCACCGACCAGACCATTCACGACCTGCTGCGCTGGCAGGTCCGCGACCGGGGGCGCAAGGCCGACCCGAGCCTGGTGGTACTCGACACCCAGAGCCTGCACGCGGCCGCCGGGGTGCCCGCCGACACCACCGGAAGGGACGCGGCAAAAAAAGTCCCGGGCCGCAAACGCGGCCTGGCAGTTGATGTTCTCGGTCTGGTGATCGCGGTGGTGGTGCTGGCCGCGTCCGCGCATGACAACGCCGCCGGCATCGCCTTGCTGGACAAGGTCGCCGCCGACACCGACACGGTACAGAAGGCCCTGGTGGACCAGGGGTTCAAGACCGCCGTCATCGACCACGGGCAGAAGGTGGGTATCGACGTCGAAGTCGTCGAGCGCAACCCGGCAGCCAGCGGGTTCGTCCCGCAGCCCAAGAGGTGGGTGGTGGAGCAGGTGAACGGGATCATGATGCTGCACCGCAGGCTGGTACGGGACTACGAGCACCGGCCCGCCTCCGCCGAGTCGAGGGTGTACTGGGCCATAAGCGACCGGATGGCCCGGATGCTCACCTCGACCTCCACCCCCACCTGGCGCGGCGCGTGAGCGGCAGCGAGCTGACCTTGGGAGCGGTGCTGGCGCGCTTGGAGGAGCAGGAGCGTGAGATCGCCGCGCAGGCCGAGGCCACGCGGGGACGCATCGCGGAACTCACCGCGCAATTGGAGGAGTTCGACCGGGTCGCCGAGGAGGTCCGCATCACCCGCAAGACCCTGCTGGCGCTGCCTGATCCGTCCCCGCCGACGCCGCCGACCGTGAAGCTGCCGGACCATCCGGCCTACCGGCAGATCATGGCGGTGTTCGCCGCGGCCGACGCCCCGCTGCGGGCACGGGCGGTCTGCGAGGCGATGGATCTGGAGATCGCGCCCAGCAACGTCAACAACGTCCGACTGAAGCTGAAGCGGCTGGTCGAACGCGGGATCCTGATCGAGCCCGAGCAGGGGTTGTTCACCCAGCCACGGCCATAGCCACCCGGAGAGGCCACCGCCAGCCCGACAGCCCCACCTCCAAGCGCGAAACGGGCAACACGTCACTTACCGCCCTCT
>NZ_JBFBBS010000148.1:0-1373 GCF_040682835.1 Streptomyces sp. NPDC051104
TTTGTTATCAAGAAAATAAAGGCGGAGCATGAATTCATCTTTTTGAATTGGATAGCGGTCAACAGGGTGTTTTAACCACTCGTTAAATAGTTCGATTCCTTTTGGAGTAATTTGATAGGTTTTTTTCTCTAACTTTTCACCTACAATGTGTACATCAAAAGTAACGGCTTGATCGTTTAATAATACTCTAAGTGAAGGATAAATTTGCCCTGTGTTGGCTTGCCAAAATTCACCGACTTCACTTTCAAACTTTTTCTTAAGGTCATAACCACTTAATGGTTCGGTCTTTAAAAGTCCAAGTATAATATAAGATAATTTATCTCTATGGCTCATATTTTTTCTCCTTTATTTCCATGATACACAAAAAATAGTAAATTGTAAATTTTTGATGTAGAATTTAAACTTCATTTTTAAAAAACTGTCTATTCTATTATATTATATAGACGGATTAGTCTCAAACCTTTGATATTAAAAGGTTTGAGTTTTTTATTTTTATCTAACAATAGAATTAACAGAGTTTTTAACAGAGTTCTATTTTAAAAGTTGGCATACTTAGTAAATAGTTCAAGCTCTTTATTCTTCTTTTCGGGCTCAAGATGTGAGTATAGGTCCATAGTCAATTGCAACTTTGAATGACCTAGCCTTTCTTGAATCACTTTATAACTCATTTCAGCATTTAAACAAAGGCTAGCGTGTGAATGCCTGAATCCATGAAAGCTCAACAACGGCAGTTCAGCATTTTTGATTATATTATTCAGCTTGTAGATAAGGTTGTGATAATCCATCACTCCACCTTCTATTTTTGGAAATACTAGGTTTTGTTGTGGATTTCCTAACTTCATAAAGTGTTTCTTTTGAAAGAAGTACCAGCTTTTTAATACATAAATTGCCTTATCGTCAATGCTAATAATTCGATTGCTTTTATTGCTTTTTGGTGTATCTTGAATTTGAAATCGTCTAACTGTGGTTTTGCTGACAGATACAGTCTGGTTTTGAAAGTTAATATCAGACCATGATAAGGCCATAGCTTCGCCAATACGCAAACCAGAAGCCACAAGCAAGCGTAGAAGAGCTTTAAAGTATTCATTTGACCACTGGCCACTCTTTAGAGATTCAAGGTAATTAAAGAGTTTTGCTAATTCCGATTTTTTGTAGAACTTTATCTCTTTTTTTGCTTGTTCCACCTTTACTTGGGGTACGATCACTGACTGACAAGGATTGTTCTCAATGATTCCAAGTGAAAGTGCATGTTGAAATATGCGATTGATGATATTGAACTGCAGCTTGTATCGTTTAGTTTGTCCAGTAGTACGCTTTTGTCTCCCATTAAGAGGAGCAGCGGCGCTTTTTTGCCATTTGATAACATGCTGCTG
>NZ_JBFBBS010000149.1:0-1345 GCF_040682835.1 Streptomyces sp. NPDC051104
ACTAAAGCAGGGAGTACAACTTCTGTTATCGGTAGGATTTCAGGAAATATTACTTGGACACGAGCAGATGGAACGGCAACAACAACTATCACTTCAACTACTAATACTGATACTCAATATATGAGCGGAAGCGCAAATAGTGTGTTGACAACAAAAGTCAATGTCCCAATTGCTAACTCAGCATCACGATTCACTGCTTCTGGATTATGGGTTGACCCTAATACAGGTTTAAATGTTCCATTCTCAGCTGTTTTAGATTTAACTGTTGTACAACTTGCTAAATCAGCTGTTCTTGCGAATGTTTATGCTGGCAATGGTGGAGCGTTCTACAATTCCATGCCTGCAAGCTTAACAGTTAACGCTGATCTATATAAAGGGGGACAACTTTCTGCAGGAAATAAAGAGATATTCTTCGGTTATTCAGATAGTAGTGTAACCACAACTGGTTCAACTGGTTATAACTCAAACCTTGGATTAGGTTGGCATTTATGTACTTCATCTACAACTGGTCAAACGCCCAATGTAGCAGCTGGTACAAATACAACTTCTCAAGGGATACTAACAGTTCTACCATCGGCTGTTACAAATGCTCAAACGTTCAAGGCTATGATCATTGACCGCGCAGGTGGTACAGCAGGTACATCAGTTAGTGGAATTATTACTCTTCTTGATTATACAGATCCATTAACTTGTACGATTGATAGTACGGCAGGTAGCATTTTTAAAAACGGTTCTGGTACAACAACACTTACTTGCCGAGTATTTCAATCTGGTGCTGAAATTGATACAAATGGAAAAACTTATACTTATAAATGGTCTCAACGTGATCAAAATGGTGTATTAAATGCCAATTTTGGCGGTACAGGCAATCAATATAAAACTGGTAAAACAATTAGTGTTGCTGCGACTGATATCAATGTCAAAGCTCAATATACATGTGAGGTGAATCAATAATGAAAAGTACATTTTATGCCAATATTGAACTTGGGGGAGAAATCACACAAGTTAGCTTTAAAGCGACAAGTGCAAGTGATGTGATTGAACAAATCTGGCGGACTTATGGTATCTCCACCCCAATTATTGAAATTTGGGCGGAGGTAACTGATGAAGATAGTAGCAAGCAATAGTATCACAGTAAGTAACGTTAATGATGGGACAATAACTCACATAGCATACGCTAACAGTGCTGATGGAACGGATGGGTTCTACATTGGCGGTGGAAGAAATCTGCTTAACAACACAGATAAGGATATTAGTGTCACTTCGCACACAACTGATGGATACCTTGCATGGGCAAATATTGATACTGGATTCTCTTTTGAGCATGGAAAAACGTACACATTCT
>NZ_JBFBBS010000150.1:0-1328 GCF_040682835.1 Streptomyces sp. NPDC051104
TACCACCAATTCCGACAGTCCGAGCAATTAGGGTACCCACGAAGATGTATATAATGTTTTTCTTAGTGAGGAAATCTTTGCTTGGCGTTAAAAAGCCTAACTTTTTACCTAAATACATTAATAAGTAGATATTCCCCACAATAAATATAATTAGAATGAGTACAGCTAGTAAGGATAACTTGTGTGCACCGGTTTCTAAAGAAAAACCTTTTGCTCCACCATAAACAGCCATCCCTATTTGACTGAGTATTGCAAGCCCTAATACAATAAAAAATTTCTTAATATAATTCAAAATTCTTTTCCAACTTTCATTAATAGATTAAATTTAGGGTACTGGAAATTTTTATAACAAACCCTTTTTATTCTTTTTGAATTCAAATATAGATTATTATTATTCTTTTTCTCGTAAGAAAAAGAGTATAAAGCCATTATCCGATTTTGTAGTAACTGCATTAGTTGGTAACACTGTCAAAATAAAGAACAGTAACCCTATCGCGTATGTCAAAAATGTGAATATTGCACTTCCGCCGCTTTGTTGTAAGGTACTTATTGTTTCTGTGCAGCTAGAAGCAATGTATATGCCCCATAAAACTAAAAATCCTCGCCCTCGTAAACCAGCATCTCGATAGCGTCTCACAGCCATAGCGAGGCTTGGAAGAAATAATGATATCCCAATAATAGCCATAATAAACAATGGAATAATAAAGCTTTCAAACGTAGAAGCCAAAAAATCAGTTTCGTTTGCACTCCCTGAAATACTCATAGCAGAACCAATTGCTACATAGACAAAAAATATAATTGGAACAAATGAAATAATCATTAAAATTAACGTCATCCACCAATATCCAGCTCGAGTCGTTCTTCCCTTGAAATCAATATATCCAATAAAAAAATCCTTCAATGCTCGTCCAAAACTCACTTGCCCAGGAACTTCATTTATTTTTTCCATAATTAAAAATCCTCCTTCTTCTAAATCAATCATAACAAAATAAAGAATAAAAAGAGAATCCTATAGATTAATTCTCTAATATCCAACCCCAAAATAGCTATTTTATTAGTCATTTGTTCATTATTAATGCTTAAACCATGAGACGAGCATTGTAACAACGAAAGCTATTATGCATAAGATGGTTCTGTTGCAAAGTTTTACACTAAAATAGATTTTTTGGAAAACTTTGCAACAGAACCACTTTGAGCAAGTTGGTGCTTAGCTTTAAGTGTTTCACTAAAATGCAGTACGCCCCATAGGTAACAAGTAATCACTAAACAGTCAGATGTTGCAAGATGGACGTTCTTTCGGTTTTGAACCTCAAGGGGAACACTCGTTT
>NZ_JBFBBS010000151.1:0-1312 GCF_040682835.1 Streptomyces sp. NPDC051104
CTTGAAGCAACCATTCAAAAATCGAATCAAGCGGTAGAAGACCAAAATAAAAGTACCGAGAGTCAAAAGCAAGCTATTCAAAATCAGGTGGCAACACTCCAACAGGCTATTCAGAATTACTCTGAAATCGAAAATGCGGTATCGAGTGGTGGTGGAGTTTCACAAGATAATCCCTACCTCTCTCAATATAACAGTTACCAAGCGCAACAAGCGACTTTAGAGGCCGATTTAAAAAATCAAAAAAATCCAGATGAAACTGCTAAGCAAGCGACTAAAAGTCAAGAGGAGTCTTTAAAAAGTCAATTTTTATCAGGTTTAGCTTCGAGTAAAGACAGCTTAAAAAGCCAAATTCAATCCTTTAATGTGCAAGAAAGTAGCTTAACAGGAAGTAATGCTTATGATAATAGCCAATCTAGTCAAATCTTAACTTTAAAAACCCAGGCACTTTCAGCTTCAAATAAAGAAATGACAGACCTAAATAGTACCCTTACTGATTTAGAAACAAAAATTAGCTTGCAAAAACAAGATGACCAGTACAGTCAAGTTTTTGCGGAACAGACTGGAGTCCTGCATGTGCTCCCAGATATTTTAGGGATGAAAAAGATTCCGATTGGAACACCTATCGCAGAAATCTATCCTTTATTAAAGGCAGAAACACAAGTTAATCTGACAAGTTATATCCCAAGTACTCAAATTTCTGGAATGAAAGTCGGTCAAAAAGTTAGATTTACAGTACAGCAAAATTTACCTAAACCAGAGATATTAACTGGTATCATTAAACAAATTGATAGCGCCCCAACCGCCTTTAAAGAGGAAAATGCTTATAAAGTTTCTGCGACAACCGCTATCAATGCAAAAGACCTCCCAAATATAAGGTATGGCTTGCAAGGAAAAACGGTGACCATTATTGGAAAGAAAACTTATTTCAATTACTTTTTAGATAAAATTATGGGGAGGACTTCATAATTTAAGGGCTTCATTTGTAATTGTGCGAAAATTCTTGCATTTATGTTTTTTTCGGAGTATACTGACATTATTAAAATATAAGGAGATTTACAAATGAAAAATCAATTGAATTTTGAAGTTGTTTCAGACGAAGAATTGCTCACTACAAGTGGGGGGCAAAATTCTCAACAAGGAGAAGGTGGTGGCTACGGTTCTTCAAATGACACATGGGGCGGTTAGAATCTACCTTGGTCTTCTTTTAATGGTAAATAATTACTATTAGCAATAAAGATAGAAAAACTCCATTTTTATTTCTAAATGGAGCTTTTCTATTAAATCATCTTAAATATTTGACTTTCGAGATTTA
>NZ_JBFBBS010000152.1:0-1292 GCF_040682835.1 Streptomyces sp. NPDC051104
CGAAGGGGCTGCTCGCCGAGGAGGCGGCAGCTGCAGTCGGCGTATCCCAGGCAGCGGGTTGCAGGTGGTTCCGGCACGGTGGCGGCATGCCACCGATGGATCTTGCCCCGCAGTCCGGCCGGTACCTGTCCTTTCACGAGCGTGAAGAGATCGCGATCCTGAAAGCGCAGGGCATCGGAGTCCGGGAGACCGCGCGACGTCTTGGCCGGGATCCCTCGACAGTGTCCCGGGAACTACGGCGCAACGCCGCGACCCGTGCCGGCCGGTTGGACTACCGGGCGTCGGTCGCGCAGTGGAAGGCCGATCTTGTGGCTCAGCGTCCGAAGACAGCGAAGCTGGCCGCCAACGACCGGCTCCGGGACTACGTCCAGGACAGGCTCTCGGGCCAGGTCAGCCGCCCAGACGGGACGGCACTGGGGCCGGAGCGCACGGGGTGGAAGGGAAGGAACAAGCCGCACCGCGGCGACCGCCAGTGGGTCATGGCGTGGAGCCCGGAGCAGATTGCGAACCGGCTGAAGGTCGACTTCCCGGATGATGAGTCCATGCGGATCAGCCACGAGGCTATCTACCAGGCCCTGTTCATCGAAGGCCGGGGAGCGCTCAAGCGCGAGCTCGTCGCCTGCCTGCGCACCGGCAGGGCCTTGCGGGTGCCCCGGGCCCGATCCAAACGCAACTCATGGGCCCACGTCACGCCCGAGGTACTGATCAGCGAGCGGCCAGCCGAGGCCGACGACCGAGCCGTACCCGGACATTGGGAGGGCGACCTCCTGATCGGACTCGAGCGATCGGCGATCGGCACGCTGGTTGAGCGGACAACTCGATTCACGCTGCTCGTCCACCTGCCCCGCCAGGACGGCTACGGCATCGTCCCGCGTACCAAGAACGGGCCGCCGTTGGCCGGCTATGGCGCGGTGACGATGAAAGATGCACTCGCGGCCACAGTCGGCACTCTGCCCGGCCAACTATGGCGGTCGCTGACCTGGGACCGCGGCAAGGAGCTGTCGGCACACGCCCAGTTCACGATCGAGACCGGCGTCCCGGTCTACTTTGCCGACCCACACAGTCCCTGGCAGCGCGGCACCAACGAGAACACGAACGGCCTGTTGCGCCAATACTTCCCGAAGGGCACTGACCTTTCCCGGTGGGCAGCGGAGGATATCGAGGCGGTCGCTGCCACCCTCAACAGTCGCCCTCGCAAGAGCCTCGGTTGGAAGACACCCGCCGAAGCTCTCAACGACCATCTACTATCGATCACATAAGCCGGTGTTGCATCCACTGGTTGAACCCGGTCA
>NZ_JBFBBS010000153.1:0-1278 GCF_040682835.1 Streptomyces sp. NPDC051104
CTCGTCGAGCGCCCCAAGGCTCACGCAGCCTGAACCACCTCAACCGACCCACAGGTATTGACTATTACTCGCGGGGAATTCAAGACTGCTATAAACCTGTCTGTGTGGGCCGAAGCACGATAGTTGTCACATAGGCAGGCTTGTTGTCACCAAGATTGCAGAACGGGCTCGGCAGGCCGACTGACGATGTCCGCCGTCATCCAATCGAGGCGTTTCACAGCGAACCCAGTCGTTCAGGGTTCCGAGTCAGCGAACCTCGCTCTTCGTTCTGGCTTCGAGTCTGGTCGGTGTTCCGCCTGGGTCAAACGAGTGGTGGAAGGTGAAGGCGTACGGCGCGGAGCCGTGGTCGTGGAGGTGTTCCAGCCTGGCAACCCCGTCCTGCCAGGCGGGTATCGTGCCGTCGGTGACCCACCAGAACACGTAACCCGGGTGTCCCGTCCGCTCGAACCAGTCGTAACGCCTGTTGAGCGCCGCACGGTGCAGACCGGTGTAGATGGAGTCGAAGGCGGATCGCAGGTCGGTCCAGAGCGAGAGGGTCGCGGCCAGGGCGGTGGTTTCCACAGTGCGGCCTTTCCCGTACCAGGCCGGAACAGCGAACTCTCCCCATTCACCCCAGTCCGAGTCGAAATCCGTCCGTGCGCCCAGGCTGCGATCCGCCGCTTCAGCACGAGCGATATATCCGGGGTGCTGGCCGATCTCCCGGTAGACGGCCTCACCGCTCTCGTGGAACTCCCGCGTAAGACGTGCGGGATCGGTGAGGGGTGACTTCAGGACGCCGAACGTGTACAGAGCAAGATGGGGCATGCGTCTCTCCCTGGCCGAGGGGCCTGGTGTGGAAGTTCCTGACGGTCTCGTTGTCCGGGCGTGGACTCGATTCGATGGCCTGCCCGTCGGGTGGGGAGTTGTGGGCGTGATCGACTCAGCCTGATGGCACTCCTATGCGACTGTGGGCGCCGCCGAATGACAGGTGACGATAGCCACCTCCGCAGACTCTGTCGAAGTTGCGTTTTCCCTCTTCAAGTGGCCTCTTGCAGAGGCCCTCGCGGGAGCTGAGGCGGTACGGCGCTGCCCGCCTCGTGGAAGTCCACATCGACCCAGCCACCTCGGAACAGCACCGCCGACAGCTCCACCCTCGCTGTCAAAGGACAGACGAGGTCGCCGTGCAGCTCAAGCGGCCGGCGGAGCATGGGAGCCGGTGACACCAACCATGCCTCGTGCGCTGCTGGTGACAGGTAGAGCGCCGATCCAGTGACAACCATCATGCTTCGCCACACGGAA
>NZ_JBFBBS010000154.1:0-1263 GCF_040682835.1 Streptomyces sp. NPDC051104
GCCTCCTCGACGCTGAGCGGCAGTTCGGCCTCCTGGTCGGCTCCCGGTACACCGGCGGGGGCGCCGCCTGCTCCGAAGAGCGAGCCGAGCAGGTCCTCGATGTCGACACCCTCCGCTGCGAAGTCGTCGCCGAAGCCGGTGGTGTACCGGACACGGGGGCCGCCCGCGCCCGCGGTCCGGCGAGCGCGGAAGCCGCCGCCCGCTCCGGCCGCGACCCGTTCCTCGAAGTCCTCGGGGATCTTGCGGAAGTCCTCGCCGAAGCGGTCGTAACGGGCCCGGGTCTTCGGGTCCGACAGGACGCTGTACGCCTCGTTGAGGTCCTTGAACCGCTCCTCCGCAGCGGGGTCCTTGTTGACGTCGGGGTGGTACTTGCGGGCCAGCTTGCGATATGCCTGCTGGATCTCGTCCTGGCTCGCGGTCCGCGACACGCCCAGCACCTCGTAGAAGTCCCGTGCCATGACCGGTCACTCCCGCTTCGCGACAGTCACGGCGGCGGGCCTGAGCTGCCGTTCGCCGTCCCCGTAGCCCGGGCGCAGCACCTCGACGACCGTGCCCGGCTCGACGTCGGGGTCCTGGACGACGCCGACCACCTCGTGCCGGGCCGGGTCGAAGGCGACGCCGGTCTCCGCGTGCCGCGGGTAGCCGAGCAGTTCCAGGACGTTCACCGCCTGGTCGCGGACCGCCCGGACGCCCTCCACGATCGCGCCCGGATCGGCGCCGGCGTGGGTCAGGGCCAGTTCGAGGTTGTCCAGGACGGGCAGGAAGGCGGCCGCCGTGCGGGACCGCTCGACCACCCGTTCCCGCTCCAGTTCCCTGGCGTGCCGCTTGCGAAGGTTGTCGAGGTCGGCGAGCGCTCGCCGCCAGCGGTCCTCCAGTTCCTGGAGCGCCGTCGTGTACTCGTCCTCGGCAGGCGCGGGGCCGGCGGCGTCGGGTCCCGGTTCGTCGTTCGCCGCTTCCGGCCGGGGCGGCGGGCCCGGTTGCGGCAAATCCCCGCGAGGAGGGCGTACGGCGCCTTCCGGGACCGGTTCGACCGGATCCGACGCGGCCCGGTCGGGTTCCTGGGGGTGGCTGGGCATGGCGCGCCTCAGTCCTTGTCGAACTCGGCGTCGATGACATCTTCGCCACCGCCACCTTCACTCGTGGGACCACCGGTGGCGGCGTGCTGGCCGGGACCACTCGCCGCCGCGGCTTCGGCCTGGTGGGCGGCGAGCCCGGCGTAGACCTGCTGGAGTTCGGAGATCAGCGGCCTGACCTTGCCCACTC
>NZ_JBFBBS010000155.1:0-1258 GCF_040682835.1 Streptomyces sp. NPDC051104
TAGTACTCCAGCCGGAGATGTGATCTTGCTGGTGGGGGGCCGGTGGGAAGACAGGTGCGGCCACCGGTGATCATCGTCAGGTGTGTGGACTGAAGATGAAGCGGTGGCCGCGGGCCACAGCGTAGTGCCTGCCCGCTGGCAGGCGATGTTCGAGGGCTTGCTAGGCCGGATAGCGGGTCGCTTCGGGCGGGTCGAGCCCCGGCTTCGGGTACGGCAGTTGATGCTCGGACTGCTGGCGGACCTGCCGCGTAAAAACTGCTGGACGATCGCCGAGCACACCGGCGACACCAGCCCGGACGGGCTGCAACACCTGCTCAGCCGGGCGAAGTGGGACGCTGATCCGGTGCGCGACGACCTGCGCGCGTTCGTGCTGGACCACCTGGCCGACGACCAGGCCGTACTGGTCGTCGACGAGACCGGTGACCTGAAGAAGGGCACCCACACCGTCGGTGTCCAGCGCCAGTACACCGGCACCGCCGGACGAATCGAGAACGCCCAGGTCGCCGTCTACCTCACCTACACCTCCCGGCACGGCCACGCGGGCATCGACCGTGCGCTGTACCTGCCGAAGTCGTGGACATCCGATCCGCAGCGATGCCGCCAGGCCGGCGTGCCCGAGGACATCGGCTTCGCCACCAAGCCACAGCTCGCCGCGCAGATGATCGAACGCGCACTGGACGCCGGAGCACCCGCGGCGTGGGCGGCCGGCGACGAGGTCTACGGCGACAACCCCCACCTGCGCGCCACCCTGGAACGACGGCAGCTCGGCTACGTGCTGGCCGTCTCCAGCACCCACCGCCTGCCCACCCAGGCCGGGCCACAGCGCGCCGACCACCTGGCCAGGCGCATCCCACGGCGGGCCTGGCACAAGCTGTCCGCCGGAAAGGGCGCCAAGGGCCACCGCTGGTACGACTGGGCACACTTGGCCCTGGCCACACCCGGCCTGGCAGGCCATCAGTACTTGCTGATCCGCCGCAACCGCCGCACCGGAGAACTCGCCTACTACCGCTGCTACGCACCCCGACCGGTTCCGCTGTCCACCCTGGTCAAGATCGCCGGAAGCCGCTGGACCGTGGAGGAAACGTTCCAGAGCTCGAAGACCCTGGCCGGGCTGGACGAGCACCAGGTCCGCCGCTGGAACTCCTGGCACCGCTGGGTCACCCTGGCCCTGCTCGCCCACGCCTTCCTCGCCGTCACCGCCGCCCTCGAACGCCGAGGCCAGGCCCTGACGGACGACGGCACCAGTCCCGACGGACTG
>NZ_JBFBBS010000156.1:0-1254 GCF_040682835.1 Streptomyces sp. NPDC051104
GGCTTGTCAGAATAATACATTGGAGTATATCCAGCCGCTTTTACACGTCGCATTCCATAAAGAATCGCATCAGTATTGGTCTGTTTATTTCCACTTGCTCCACCTTCATAGTCCAAAGCTACAATAGAATTCTTTGGCGTTTGAATTTTTGGTAAATAGCGGTCAAGTGCTGCTTTTGCTACTTCTTGTGAACCTCCGACTTGATACCAAATATAAGTGTGCGCTCGTTTACCTTGAGCAATTGCTGAAGCTACTTGCGTTTCATAGGTGGCTTGGTCTACAAAGGTTCCACCGTAAGTCCCTCCGATTTGGCTAAAAGCAAATTTATCATGGCCATAACCAAAATTACCGTAAGTTCCGTTATATACTGACCAGTCCACCCCTTGGTCACCTACTGCCGCAAATACAGGTCCACTTGCTGCGACAACAAAGAAAGCTACCATTCCAATGGCAGCTTTTTTAATTACTTTTTTCATTTGTTTTCCTCCGTAGTATCATTTTCAATAACATCAGTCTTAGAACTTTTTGATTTCAAATAATTCACAAGTTCTTGAAACATCGGATTTACTTGGCAAATCAATTGAATCATTCGTGCACCAAAGAAAGCAAGTGAGCCATTAATAATCCAATTTACTTCATTTTCATAAGCTCTTGAGCTTGAGAAGTGCCAAAACTCAAATACAATCCAAAATAAAGCGATTGTTGTTAAATCAATAATGATTCTTTTTCTCAAAGGTGGGTCCATTTTTTCCCCATCTTTTAACCATGTCAATCCTAATATAATTAAGATTAGCCCTGAAACTCCTAATAATTGATACTCCAATTTGTATTTTTCCTTCCATTAATAAAAACTCTACCTTTCGATAGAGTTGTTCTAAGCTGTACGTTTCCAAATATAGGCCGCCTCAAACGGTTGCCAGTTATTATGGTTAGTGTTATCTCCAACTGTGATTCCACTTGGTTCTGTATCCATTGCATAAGAACCGCTTGGTGCAGAAGCCGAAGCCCAGTGGTTTGTGCCAGCTCCACGAGCTAAAACAAAGTTTCCTGAAGTTGGAATGATTGTGTGTTGTGACAATGGATTAATTGAACCACCTTGCTTGCCGCTAGTTGATAAAGCTGTATCAGATTCATCAACTCCGACCAACACTCGACCCTTTACTCGTGCCCATGTTCCAGTTTTAAAAAGGTCTTTAGGGCCTCACGCCGGCGACGCGATGGACGCCGAAGGGTGTGCCGACTCCCGATGCCCGC
>NZ_JBFBBS010000157.1:0-1231 GCF_040682835.1 Streptomyces sp. NPDC051104
CAAAAAAGATAACATCCAATGCGTTATCTTCAATATAGTTTACAATCCATTCATAGACCTCATCATCATTGATTAGCCCTTGTTGGTGGCTTGTGACTGTACAAAAACCATATTTTTCTAGTTCTCTATAATTAATACCATCTTGTTTTTCTTTAGCATCAATTGAACCTGCTCTTTGGAATGGAACAAACGAATGCTGTTCAACATGCCACTTAGGCTTTCCTTCATCATCTAAATAAGGAAAAACGAAAGCAATCGCTGTATTATCTGACATCATTGAATAGTCAATACCTATATAACAGCGTTGCCCATGAATGCTAAATTCAGGAATAATAGCTTTTTCAACATCAGCAAGATTTAAGTAACTATCAACATCTTGCTGAAGCCACATATTAAGGTTTTTAGTTTGAAAATCATGTAGTGTCCCTTGTAACAAGTCACTGTTTCGTTTGTCAATCAATCCTTTTAATAAAATATCTTTTTTATCTTCCAATTCAAGAAGAGGGTTTGATTTTACCCAAGTTTCTGGCTCGAATGTTTCTGATAAATCATCTTGCGCCCATACCAAACACAAAGAAGTATCTGCTTCTCTATCCTAATCTTTCTCCATAGCTTCTTGAAGTGTTTTTTGGTCCTTCCTAAAAGGAACGCTAGGGTCTGGATAGGAAGTTGAAATTTGTACAAACTGATGATTTTTAACCAAAACTTGTCCAGAAACAATTTTAGAAATTTTTTCTCTATTAGTTACCTCTCCGATTTCATCAAAAATAGCAGTTGTAAAGTGAAAGCTATCATATTGACCAGCTTCATGAGAAATAGCACGAATTTTATTATTCATTTTCTTCATGACAACTTCATCATTCAGAATAGAACGATCAGTCAAACCTGTTTCAGCAGCAATTGTTTTAAATGGTTCAATTTTTATAACTGTCTTAAGCATCGTCTTAACATATCCAAACAATTTGCTTGTCTGTTTAAAGTTTATCGAGGAAACTAAAAAGTCCTGATTTGATAAACCAAGACTTTCAAATAAAAATGAATAAACCATCAAAATTGCTAGAATATAAGTTTTACCTTGCCCACGAGATACTGATATTATAGCGACAGTAAACCTTTTTCCACCTTCGCTATTCCTCCAGCCTATCAGCATACACATAATGAATTTTTGCCAAGGCATTAGCTCAGTTGGTTCGCCTGTATCAACATTCGGGACAACTGAAGCAACTTTTAG
>NZ_JBFBBS010000158.1:0-1229 GCF_040682835.1 Streptomyces sp. NPDC051104
GAGTGGGCAAGGTCAGGCCGCTGATCTCCGAACTCCAGCAGGTCTACGCCGGGCTCGCCGCCCACCAGGCCGAAGCCGCGGCGGCGAGTGGTCCCTCGGACACCATCGGGCCGGACCGCTCCGGGCAGGGCGGGGCCGGCGCCGACGAAGACGTGATCGACGCCGAGTTCGACAAGGGCTGAGGTACCCGCCATGCCCATCCCTCCCCAGGACCGAGCGTCCGACCCGCCGCCCGAAGGCGCCGTACAACCGCCGCAGGGCGACCTGCCCAAGCCCGCGCCGCCGACCACGGAGGCCGAACCGGGGCCCGACGCGGCCACCGGTCCGGCCGCGGCCGAGGACGAGTACGCGGCCGCGCTGAAAGAGGTGGAGGACCGTTGGCGGCGTGCCCTCGCCGACCTCGACAACCTTCGCAAGCGGCACGCCAGGGAACTGGAGCGGGAGCGCGCGGTCGAACGCGCCCGCACGGCCGCGGCCTTCCTGCCCGTCCTGGACAACCTCGAACTGGCCCTGAACCACGCGGGCTCCGACCCCGGGGCGATCGTCGAGGGGGTTCGCGCCGTGCGAGACCAGGCCGTGTCCATCCTTGAACGCCTTGGCTACGAGCGTCACGCCGAGACCGGCGTCCCGTTCGACCCCTCCCGGCACGAGGTTGTCGGCGTGGTCCAGGACCCCGACGTCGAGCCGGGCACCGTCGTCGAGGTGCTGCGCCCCGGCTACGGCGAGGCCGAGCGGCAGCTGAGGCCGGCCGCCGTGACCGTCGCCAAGCGGCGGTGACCGGCCATGGCACGCGACTTCTACGAGGTTCTCGGGGTCCCGCGCAACGCTGACAAGGACGAGATCCAGCGGGCGTACCGCAAGCTGGCCCGCAAGTACCACCCCGACGTCAACAAGGACCCCGCTGCGGAGGAGCGGTTCAAGGAGATCAACGAGGCCTTCAGTGTCCTGTCCGACCCGGACCAGCGGGCCCGTTACGACCGCTTCGGCGAGGACTTCCGGAAGGTCCCCGAGGACTGGGAGGAGCGGGTCGGTGCTGGCGCGGGACCCGGCGGCGGCTTCCGCTGGTCCACCGGGGGCGGCCCGCGGGCCCGGTACGCCACCAGCGGCTTCGGCGCGGAGGGCGTCGACGTCGACGACCTGCTCGGCTCGCTCTTCGGAGCAGGCGGCGCCCCCGCCGGTGTACCGGGAGCCGACCAGGAGGCCGAACTGCCGCTCAGCGTCGAGGAGGC
>NZ_JBFBBS010000159.1:0-1201 GCF_040682835.1 Streptomyces sp. NPDC051104
TTTAGTCTTTATAGAAACTTCAATATCTTCTATACTATGTAATAATGAAATTCTTAAGTCTTTATCAGCATAAAAACGATTCAAAATATCCTGAAAGGTTACATCAGTGTATTTACGTTCTTTGTTTTCATTTACTCTTGACAGTGGTAAAGAAAAAGATTTGAGTTTATAGTATCCAATATCTCTAATATGTCGAATTGCTATATCTCTTTTTCCAATAACTACCCCTCTAGACTCAAATAAATCAACTTGCTCTTCAAAACTAAGCGGTTTTGGCTCTTCCATAGTTTCCTCTCAAGATACAAAAAAATACTCTCACCTCGGAACGTATCCGCCACAAAGGGAGTGAGAGTGTTGTCATTTACATATATATTAAACTATATTTATAATTTTGTCAACAAAAATGTATAAGTTTTTTCTTATTTTAGAAAGTTTAGTAAAAACGTTGAACTTTTGTTCATATTTATCACAAACAAAAAACACCCGCCGAAGCGGGGTTATGTTTTAGTTTGCTTTTGAATAAAGTGTCTAATCAAAATAGAAGCTTCAAATAGTATAGATAATATAAAAGAAATTCCCCCTATCAAAAGAATTTGATCAAACTGCTCAAATGCTCCGAAAGCAAAAACCTCAATACTTAGTATAATAACAACAAACCAAGTTCCTTCAAATTTCATATTACTACCACCATTTTTTAGTTTTATTAAAAAGTATATCATATTCTGAAAAATAAAAAAAGTAGTGACCAAAGTCAGAAGTTAATTTTATAATTTATCTGCATTCATTTATCATGACCGTAAGTAGTAATCCTAAATTTTATGAATAAAAGAAAGTACCTCCACGTTAGAGTATATTCTTACAACATATTTTATTTCTTTCTCCTTTTTTCCAATAATTGCCAATAAATAAGACTTAAGAGAGCACACATATACTGTTTTCTTGCATCACAGACCAATTTTGAAAACTTTTTTTATAAAAACGTAAAAAAATATTAAAAAATGAATACCCCGCCCCTATTTGTTTTAGGAATACCGTATACCAATAGTGGCTCCCTTTCGAAAAAAGTGATTTTTGAAAACTTTTTTTCTGAAACGAAATCGCTCAACCACAACGATTACAAGGATAATTTACCCCTAAAAGTTATGTAGTAGAAAGGAGGAAATAGGCTAAAAACTCTAAAAAAAGGCTAAAAAGGGGAAAC
>NZ_JBFBBS010000160.1:0-1139 GCF_040682835.1 Streptomyces sp. NPDC051104
CCGGAAGCGGACGTGCTGGTCGCGCATGTGCGGCCGGTGGCGCGTGAGCGGAACCGGTGCGGGGTCTGCCGGCGTCCCGCCCGGGGCTACGACCAGGGGCGCGGCAGGCGGCGCTGGCGGTGCCTGGACGCGGGCACGATGAAGGTGTTCCTCGAGGCCGATGCGCCCCGGGTGCGCTGCCGACAGCACGGTGTGGTGGCCGCAGCGGTGTCCTGGGCCCGACACGGTGCCGGGCACACGCTGGCCTTCGACCAGCAGGTCGCCTGGATGGCCGCGGAGTGCTCCAAGTCGGCGGTCGCCCAATTGATGCGTGTGTCGTGGCGGACGGTCGGGGCGATCGTGGCCAGGTTCGTGGCCGACCGGGACGCTGGGGTGGACCGGCTGGCGGGGCTGCGACGGATCGGGATCGACGAGATCAGCTACCGCAAGGGGCAGCGGTACATGACGGTGGTGGTCGACCACGACACGCGGCGGGTGGTGTGGATGGCCGACGGCCACGGCAAGCAGGTGCTGCAGGGCTTCTTCGATGCTCTTGGCACCGAGCGGGCCGCGAAGCTCACCCACGTCTCGGCCGACGGTGCGGAGTGGATCGCCGAGACCGTCGCCGCCCGCGCCCCGAACGCGGCGCGGGCGATGGACCCGTTTCACGTGGTGGCCTGGGCCACCGAGGCACTGGACGCCGAGCGGCGAGCGGCATGGAACCGGGCCCGCCGCCAGGCCGCCGACCCCGAACTGGCACGGAAGCTGAAGCACTCACGGCACGCCCTGTGGAAGAACCCGGAGGACCTGACCGAACGCCGGCAGGCCAAGCTCGCCTGGATCGCCTCCACCGACCCGCGCCTGCACCGCGCCTACCTGCTCAAGGAGGGCCTGCGCACGGTCTTCGCCATCGCCGGCGAGCAGGGCGCCCAGGCGGCGATCGAGGCTCTGGACCGCTGGCTGTCGTGGGCCAGCCGCTGCCGCATCGAGGTGTTCACCGAGCTCGCCCGGCGCATACGCCGGCACCGCGACGCGATCGTCAACGCCATCGTCGAGCGCCTGTCGAACGGGCTGATCGAGTCCACCAACACCAAGACCCGCCTGATCATCCGCCGAGGCTTCGGCTTCCGCACCGCCGACGCCATCATCGCCCTCGTCAT
>NZ_JBFBBS010000161.1:0-1116 GCF_040682835.1 Streptomyces sp. NPDC051104
GGAGTTTTTGTGCATGTAATCTCACCCCTTCAGTAAAATCATTTATATTAAGTAAATCCCTTCTAGCAAGTTGTACTGCACTTCTAATGCTAGAATTTAGCCGAGATAGATAGTCTGGCCCTACACCTTGACCTATTTGATTCATTATTTCCTGATATTGACTATATTTGATTTTACTTGCTACTAGTTTTCCAAAATATTTATCAATTTTTTTGAAGAATCTTTGATACTTTATTTTAGTTTGAACACTTCTGTTAGATGGAAGAATCTCCAAGTTATACCATTTTTGGTAAAGTTCATAAACTGTAGAATTGTTATCAAATCTTGTACCTTTTAGATAGTCCAGCTCGGCTTCCTTACCAGCTATTTTAGCCTCTTTTTCGGTAAGAAATCCCCCTTTACTAACTACATGATTTCCTTTACTATCTTTTATTCTATATTCCCATTTTTTTCCTCTAGGATGCACTCTTAATGGCATGATATTCATTTCCTTTCAATTCCAACCCAAGCATCTTATTTACTACTTCTAAAGGGCAAAAATTTAATCTCTTATTATTGTAAAAAGGATAGCCTTTTTTAACCATTTCCTGTTTACCTTCTCGAATAATCCTAGAAGCCACAGATTTAGTCATTCCTGTTTGTTCAATAATTTCATCTTTGGTTATGATATTCATAGTTATCTCCATTCTATTTTAATATTCTACGTGAGTAAATTCTCTAGTTTTCAATGAGTCATATAGCGCCTCATTATTCATACAAGTATAGAGTGATTGACCTTGCAATGTTTTTACTGGTGTACCATTTTCGTTCATTTTGATGTACCAAGTACCTGGAACAAAAGGAACATTTTCACTTAATTTTTTTGCTAGGCGTGTGTTTGCTTTTTTTAGATACATACTTATTTTTCCTTACTAAAGTTATTATTGTTATTTTGCACCATCTCTTGAAATTCTTTTAAAAGGTCTTCTCTTCCAACAAATAGGAGGTACTCAGTAAACTTGTCAATTAATTCTCTTGATATGCTTGCTTTATCATAGATATCTTTTTCACTTCCCACCTCTTCTGGGAAAGGGAGATGATGATTAGTCATAAACCTTATGATTGCCCCCATTCCCC
>NZ_JBFBBS010000162.1:0-1109 GCF_040682835.1 Streptomyces sp. NPDC051104
GCGATCTGCTTCCTGTCGGGCGCCACGGTGGTCAGCAGCGAATGCGCGTACCGGGCGTCCTCGATGCCGTCGGAACCGACGACGGCTAGGGTCTTACAATTCTAAGGCATTAGTTTTTGTATTCAATGTTTATAGAAAGGGGGAGTGTTATGGATGAATTAACCAATGAAACGAAATTTGTTTTGCAAACTCTTTATAAAGAGTATTTAGATAGAAGTAACAATGGAATTTCTAAAATTCAAGCTAAAGAATTCAAGTATGCACAATTTGTTTATGATGAGTTGTTTTCAGAAATGCTTTACGATGATTTTTATAACTCTATAATGGAGCTAGATACTCAGGGGTTTTTAGACTGTACTTATGGAAACAACACTGCAACTCAAATATTTTTAACAAATAAATCAATTGTTGAAATGGAAAACAGATTTGCAAAAGACTTTAACAAAATCTTAGATTCTATCATTAAACTTAAGAGTTTAATTTTCTAACGTCCAGTCATTAGCTAGTAGGTCAGACTGCTTCGGATTCCAACGAACCGATAAACGTTCTGACCTTTTTTTATTTTCTCCCATTCCAAACATTAAGCAACAATCCGCCGTGTCGGTTGGTAAATACATAGTGCTTTGATGAGATTTTCGATAAATAGCTTTGTTGAGTTCTACTGATTTTTTCGTTGCTTCGATAATATCCATTTTCCACCTCCTAGCCCAATCGGGCTTTTTATTTTGTCAGTTCAACTGCTGCTTTATAAGCATTTGACCATTCATATAACTGAGGAATGAGCGAATTTTGAAGAAAATCTTTTGAGTAAACTGAGAGCTTTTCTTTATAAAATTCAACTGACTCTTGATAAACTACTTGCCCAAGATGATTAATTGTTTTTACTTGTTCCATTAGAACCTCCATTTGCCTGCGAGGGCTTTTTATTTGCCAAACTTGCTACTTACGTCGCGGTGGATACGTCGTGTACCGTCATTTGAGCCTGTTCCGTCCGCCGTACTGAATGCTCCATGTTTGTTCGCTTGTTTGACTTTATGAATTAATTATAACACCGATTTTATTCGGTGTCAACTATAAAAACGATTTTATTCGATATTTTTTAGCTTTTG
>NZ_JBFBBS010000163.1:0-1100 GCF_040682835.1 Streptomyces sp. NPDC051104
AACAAAAAGAGCCTAGTCAATGACTGGGCTTTTTTAACGTTATGTGGAAATAAAAAACTTATAAAACTTATAAAACTTGTCTTTTTACTTTGTTATAATCAAAAGGACATATAAACAGAAACGAGGGGAAACAATGACACCTAAACAGCGTAAATTTTGCGACGAATATATAAAAACAGGAAACGCCACGCAGTCGGCTATTAATGCAGGGTATAGCCAAAAAACAGCGAAGTCGATAGGAGCCGAAAACCTGACTAAACCTGACTTAAAAAAATACATTGATAGCAAGTTAAAAGACATTTCAAACAATGCCATAGCAACCGCAGAGGAGACTTTAACCATATTAACACAGATAGTACGCGGAGAGCATACAGAGCAAGTGATAACAGCAGAGGGTGATGTCATAGACAAACACCCTGACACTAATCAAGTCATTAGGGCGAGTGCTGAAATCTTAAAACGTTACCCGCTTACCCAAGACATTAATATCAAAGGGAATTTAAAAGTTAGTAACCCTTTTGAGAATCTAACAGAGGAAGAACTTAGAACCTTAGCAAGCAGAGAGGGGGAAGCGTGAAAGATAAAACAGATAGAATCATAAGCGATTATATTAACGGACGCACACAAGCCAAAATAAAAGCAATTGAGAGCCGTTATATATACAGGGTAAAACAGGACAACCTAGGGATTAGAACAGCTTACAAAGGCACAGCGGAGCCAGAGGGGAACACATTAGACAAGGAACGCATGGAAGAGGATAAAGAGCTGATAGGATTAAGGCGAACACTTGAACTTTTAGGAGCTTTATACAATACTTTAACAGTATCAGAAAAAAGAATCATAGAGTTAAGGTATAAAGGGTATAACGGTTATACGTGGTATCGTGTCGCTATGGAGTTAGAGAGCGCAGGCATAGACATACCTATCAAGAGAGCGAAAAAAATATACTTTGCTTTCAAAGAAGATGTATCGCGTGTTTTGTAGTGTTTTTGTTTGGAGGGTGATACTATGAATAAAACAGAGTTTAATATCAGGTTATATCTTTCGGGAGTTATGGAGTCATGGACTGACAGGATAGACAGCACAGGGGAAGAAACGCC
>NZ_JBFBBS010000164.1:0-1099 GCF_040682835.1 Streptomyces sp. NPDC051104
ATCGCCCTCGTCATGCTCACCCTCGGAGGCGACCGCCCAACACTGCCAGGACGCCAACTCGCCTCAGACTGACCCACACATCAAGCAGAAGAGCCAAAAAAATCGCGTTCGGCATCGCGGTACCGCCGCCCGGTGACCGTCGTTCCAGGATCGCCGGCCGTCGCACGGGAGGCGGAAGCACCGGGGCGGAAGCACCGAGGCGGAAGCACCGGGGGCGGAAGCACCGGAGGCGAGAGCACCGGCGCGTGTCAGTCGGCCTGGGCGCTGGGGCCTTGCAGCAGAGCCGCTGTGGCGACGTCCCAGTCGACTCCGGCGAGCTCGTCACCGGCGGGAACGAGTTCATAGGTGTACTCCAGCCACTCCGCCAGCGGTGCCACGGGCAGCTCGAACAGGGCCGCCATGTCGCCGGAGGCCAGTTGGAGCCACGCGGTCGCGCGATCCCCCGGACCGGACGGCCAGATCCGGAGGTCCCCGAGGCCGCTCGTCGAGTACAGCCCCTGCTGGAGGAGGTCTCGCCCGATGCGCCACAGGACACATGGGCCGCCTTCGATCAGGAACTCCACGCTCACGATCAACGGGGCTTCCGGGGCGAACCGGAACTCCGCCCTGACCGCCTGCCGGGCGGAGACGTCCAGCACGCGCTCGATGTCCAAGGTCAGGTCAGGACGGCCGTGCCGCGCCGCTCGACGGGTCTGGAAACCTGGTCGGTTGCCGCTCATGAGGGTAGATCCTTCTCTGTGGCGGAAGCTGGCCCGACCCACTGTCGTCGTTGCGGGCTCCCCGTACACAGGTAACTTGACCGACCCCACCGGATTTGACGGTGGTGGCCGTGACGGATGACCACCGCGCGGACGGCGCGTGCCCCGGGATGTCCTGCCCGGGCGGCCCGGGCGGTAGGGGGCCGCTGCCCCCTCGTGCGCTGCGGGCCGCCAACATTAAGAGGCCGCGCGGATAGGCGCGGTTGGGGACACCGGCAACAGTGCGGGCACAGGTCCCGGTGATCATGGAGTTGCGACGCTCTGTGATCACTGGGGAGACCTGTGCCCGCGCTTCCATCATGGCTGACCGAGCCGCTCTGGGACCAATTCGCCGCGCTGCT
>NZ_JBFBBS010000165.1:0-1098 GCF_040682835.1 Streptomyces sp. NPDC051104
TCGCCCGGCTGGAGAAGGACCTGGCCAAGCGGGATGCCGCACTGCAGGTCATGGGAAAAGCTTCCGCGCTCTTGGAATTGCTTGCCGAGAGCGCGGACTGAGCGACGCCGTCGACCCTGTGGTGGACGAGGCGTTCACCGGCCTGCAAGCCCAGCTGGGCACCGCGGCCGCGTGCCGGCTGACCGGCCGCTCCCGGGCGACGCACTACCGGCAGCTCAAGCCCCGCCCGCCGATGGCGCGCGCGCCGCGTCCGGCTCCGCCCTCGGCCTTGTCCGCTGCCGAACGGGACTCGGTCCTGGCACTGCTGAACCGTCCGGAGTACGCCGAACTGCCGCCCGCCCAGGTCTGGGCCAGGGAACTGGACGCCGGGAACTACTGGTGCTCGCCCTCGACGATGTACCGGATCCTGCGGGCCGCCGGGCAGAACGGCGACCGCCGCCGCCAGGCCACCCACCCGGCGAAAGTGAAGCCGGAACTGGTCGCCGACGGTCCCTCGCAAGTGTGGTCGTGGGACATCACCAAACTGCGCGGACCGGCCAAGGGCGACTGGTACCACCTGTACGTCCTGATCGACATCTACAGCCGCTACGTGGTCGGCTGGACCGTCGCCGCGCGTGAAGACAGCCTGATCGCCCAGGAGTTGATCCGGGCCGCGATCGAAACCAACGGCGTCGTGCCGCACACCGTCCACGCCGACCGGGGCACCTCGATGACCTCCAAGCCGGTCGCCCAGCTGCTGACGGATCTCGGCGTCACCCGTTCACACTCCCGGCCGAAAGTATCCGACGACAACCCCTACAGCGAAGCCCACTTCAAGACCATCAAGTACAGCGGCGACTTCCCCGACCGGTTCGGCTCCCTGCAGCACGCCCGCGACTGGTGCGAGGGCTTACTCACCTACTACAACCACGAACACCGGCACTCGGCGATCGGCCTGCACACCCCGGCCAGCGTCCACTTCGGCACCGCCGACCTGGTCCGTCGGCAGCGAGCGATCACCCTCACCCAGGCATACGCGGCACACCCCGAACGCTTCGCCCGCCGCCCCCAACCGCCCACGCTGCCCTCCGCCGTGTGGATCAACGAACCCCGGCCCGA
>NZ_JBFBBS010000166.1:0-1093 GCF_040682835.1 Streptomyces sp. NPDC051104
TAACCTTTTGCCTAGATCTAGGAATTTCCTTTAGTAAATATTCCAAATAAATATCTTTGAAATATCCTGCCTCTAAATTGGTTCTATGATGTTTCTCATTTTTATAATTTTGAAAAAAAAGTGTACCAATAGAAATAATGATTGCTATGATTGAAAGAATCGAACTGGGTCCAAACCAGTTTGAATTTGTATCAGATACTCTCTTGGAAGTCGCTTCTGCTAATAATATGTAATTGATATGCATAAACCCAACTTTCTCATTAAAATAATCTTTCGAATATAAGTTGAGCTAATTTATCGTTTTTAGCTTTTATGGTAACATTTTTTTCGATTCCTTCGTATCCGATCTCATTTACAAGATCTTCGAAAAATCCTTGTACAAATGATGATGCCACCTTTTCAATATTATCTGGAAATACTATTACTAGCTTTTCTGAATAATTGGTATACTTTTCTTTGACTTGTTTTTGATACTCAGACTTAGCAAAGGGGTACCCTGCAAGTCCTGACACTGTTTTATCAAATTTTAACTCTATAGTAATCATTTATTTCTCTTTTCTCATAACAAAATTTAAGTTGAATGCAGTTCCAGGTATCCAAAGGCTACTGCTGTTTAAGATGGAAATATCAGGTTTATGATTAAAAAAATCATTTTGTCTATTGAAACCTAGCCATCCATTTGAATCTCGCTCAATAAAATCTTTTTTAAATGAAATGATTTTTTCTCCACTTATAACATAACAAGTATCATTATCTGCCTCTTTTTGTAAGCTATTAATTAATACTGTTAAACCTGTTCCACCAGCAGAAGAAGTGCCTTTTCTTCCAGAAATCCTATCTTGTAAAGATGCTATGTCCCAAAAATATTCTTCATTATATAAATTATCATCTAAATCTTCGATTTTTTTTAAATGATTTTGATAAGCCATTTTTAAATCATAGTATCTTCCATTATCAAAATTATTAGTTAAAACTTTTTGACTTACGGCCTCTCCAAGTAGATGATTTGAAAAACTTACTATGGCTATATTAATCCCATAATATTGCCCTTCTTGCTCCACATTATTTAATTTTTTTGTATGATCATCCGTTA
>NZ_JBFBBS010000167.1:0-1084 GCF_040682835.1 Streptomyces sp. NPDC051104
TCTTTACTCAATTTAAAACCAAAATTAGAAATTGAAGAAGGAATTAGTGATGCACCAGCATTTTTTAGCACATCGGTTTGTGTTCTATTTTTTATTTCTTCCATTTTTTGATGGTCTTTTTTTGCATCAAAATATTCATTGAAAGATTTTGCTTTTAATAGTTCTTTAAATCCCATAATTTCTCCTTGCCAGTTTTGTGATGGCGCACGTTATTTACTTACCTTTTTAACGAGGTTCAAGACATTGCTCGTAGTTTTACTTATTTAATTAGTTCCCAATAATAGCTGGAATTCTTTTTCTGCCATATTAAAGAAATTATGACTTAGATGATAATGATCCAAAAATTGGTAAACATTAATAGCTTCAATTACATCAAAATAACCAATGTAATCTACGATATAATCATGCATTTCTTGCTTATTTATACTAACTTTTATTTCATCTTCAAATATTTCAGTGATAGCTTCATGCAGCTCTAAATATTCATTTTTGATGATTGACTCAGCCAATTCAAAAGGTGCATCTGTTGTATTCACAAACACATTGAAATATTCGTAGTTTCCCCCGTTAGCTTCAAATATTTCCCAAAGAAGAAGAATAGCTTCGTGGTTTGCTCTGGCTTCTTGAGGGTTAATTGCATCAAAATACTTTCCGCGATGGCTATCTTTATTAATAATATGAATCAGTTCATGAGCAATTTCAAAAGGAGTTACTTCAATAGAACTGTAAATCATTATTTTATCATCTGTATTAACGATTGCAGGTATAGGGAACATTTCATCAGCAAATACAGAAAATCCAAACTTTTCAACTTCTTTAAGGAGATATTCTAAAAGCTCCTGTCTGCCCATAGAACCCTCCTTATTTGTCTTCTAAACGTTTGCCTAATAATCGTTTCATAGCTTCTTTAACATCATCAGTTAATGGTCTGCCGTCAAATGAAACCCACTTATCCCAATCAACTTTGCTATCATCTACTAAATCGGCAAGGTCAATACCTTGTTTTTGTTGTTCAGTTTTAATAGAAACAACCTTAGCATTTTCTTTTTTCTGCTCTTTCAATTGAGAAGAAGCGGTATCAAGG
>NZ_JBFBBS010000168.1:0-1066 GCF_040682835.1 Streptomyces sp. NPDC051104
GTAATTTCCATACCAGTCATAATAATTGCTTCCCGCTTGGACCACTTGACCATCGTTTGAAGCTAAGATTGGAGTTGTTGGATTGCCATTAACCAAGTCCATAGCATTGTGAAATTCTTGCGCTCCGGTGATTGGACTCGTTCTCCAACCCATTTCACTTGTTACGGTAATAGGACTTGAAATTGGAGCAATATAACCTCCGCCACCGCTTGGGATTTCAAGATTAACAAATTTGTTATACCATTCTTGGGCCCAAGTGCTACGTTCAGGATGTCCGTTTAAGGGACGTTCAAAGTTAGCTACAAAAGCTTGCGTTGCAGTATTGATATTGGTTAATGTCATGAATTGAGTCCAAGAATAAGGATAAGAACTTGTCGCAATCCATTGGCCATTTGGTGAATGCCACATCAAGAGCTTGAATTGGGCTGTGATTGTGTCAGGATTGTCAGTGACTCCTGCTCTCGTCATAAGGTTAATCATATAAACACGTCCAGAGCTAGCTCCTGAACTATCCGTCCATTGCCAAACCCCATAACCGAAACCAGGACGTCCACCGCCCTCATCAGCCGTTGGATTTGCATCAGATTCACCCTGTGCATTTCCGAGTAAAGCGGCTGCCGCTTGTTTAGAGAATCCAGACCCAATTGCCATTGCCCATATTTGCCAGTAACGTTTATCACGATCACTTGTGACTTCTGGTGGATATTGGCCATTCCAACCACCACCGCCGCCAGAGTTTCCTCCACCGTTGGTATCGATTTTCACATCATTAACATAAAAGTTACCCTTAACTTTTACTTCTCCGTAAAGATTTAATTTGCGATTTTCAGCCGTACTGTCTTTTGGAATTTCTAAAACATTTAAAAGCGCTCCGTTGTTTCCTTTTGATGACAAGGCGAAAGAATAACCCTGATTTTGAATTGCATTAATCCCTTGGAGTTGTCCACCGACATAAGTTGGAGCAAATGCGAACATTTCTTTTTCAGAAGAACCGTCTTTTTTTATAAAACGAATTTTCCCTTGGTCAAGTTCAATAATGAAGTCATGATGAACTGAACGAATCTTG
>NZ_JBFBBS010000169.1:0-1062 GCF_040682835.1 Streptomyces sp. NPDC051104
GTTTGATTATATCTGTCCTTTTGGATGTAATTGTGAATTTTCCAGTCTTTGATTACAATAACTCCACTATCAAATGGGATGATAAACTGTTTAGCAATAAGTATTTTCAAGTCATCATCAGTAGCTCCACTAATCAATTTAATTGTTTTAGGATTTTCAACGAAACCATCATCATCAGCACTCATATTTAGGTAAAAATAGAGTAGTTTTGCTGTTGGTGACATTTCCATAAAGAAATCTGTTTCAACTATTTTTTTACTAAACATTCTTCTTTGTGCCACGAATACTCCTTTCTTCTATATTTATTTCAAGTTTTATTTTTCAAATTAAAAGCTGGCAATGAGTGTTTATGTGCAGGCACTGAATACTCATGGACTTTACGGTCGTTACGCCACCCTCCAGCTTTGACTAAATACGAAACCACCGCCCAAGATGGTTTTGCTTAAAGTTGAATTATTTCTAATTCTACTGCTCAGGATTAGTGAGGACTGCAGTTTGCTCATAGGTTAAATGTTTTTAATTTTTTCCCATACTGGCACTTCTTTGATTCGGCCACCACTTTTTTCGATGTCTTTTTTCCATTCGTCTTTAGCTTCGATATCTCCAAATTTAATATCAAATTCTACTAGAATTACCGCATGATATATTTGTTCTGGTTCTTTATATGGTGGTTCAGAATGTGATTGAGAAGCTTTTTCATCAAATTCTTCTTTAACATGTTCAACTACTTCTGGTTGAGATAATGCTCTTGCGTTTTCTTGGCCAACATGAGAGGGCAGAGCATTAAATGATTCTTCAAGTTTTCTTGTTTCGTATTCTTGCTGTTGTTTGTCAAGTTCAGCTTGTCTCTGTTTTTCAGCCTCTTTTCGCTTTTCCTCAGCTTCTTTACGTTGCTTCTCAAAAAGAACATCTTCGGTAATTACTGCCATTATTTCACTGACAGTTTTTCCACTATCAAGCATTCTAATATACGGTGTACTAGTTATATTGTTTCCGAAACTGCCACCGCGGCCTTCCTGCCGCTGGAGGTGTACGAACTCACCGAGTACATCAGCGGCCTGA
>NZ_JBFBBS010000170.1:0-1046 GCF_040682835.1 Streptomyces sp. NPDC051104
TATTAAAATAATCTTTTATTACGCAAAGATACTGTAGAAACATTATAAGTATTCCAATTGCAAGTTCTAGTATTTGTAAAGAATTTTTATCTATCCAATTTGGATTATATATACTAAATATATAAAGTACGATAATATACATCAAACTAAAAATTTGATGAGTTAATAGGAAAACTGTTATTGATGAAAAAAAGAACAAATACAAAAAGCCTAACTCTTTTTCTAAATCTATGCCATTCTGACCCAGATAGCCCAAACCTCCACATACAAATATCAAAAGCATTATTAAACAAATTTCAAAGATATTTCCTCTAAAATAGTTTAAACCAATTAGTATAGCATTTGAGCTTAATACAAATAATAATTTAGCTTTTTTCTCTTTTATTTCTTTATTCAATCCTAGCAACACTAGTCCTAAACCTGATAAAGTTGCAATAATAGTAATAATTTCTTCCACAATTCCTCCATAATTTCACATACTCTTTTTAAATATTTTCCCCTAATCAATATATCATAATACAATACGAAATACACCAATAGTATATAAGTGGAAGAAAAATCTAACTATAATTGTTAGGTTTTTAGTCATATATTATTTAAAACCGCACGTATTACTTCATTTTCCTCCCCATATGTTTCCTTAAGTACATGTCCATATGTATCTATTATACGTTGTATATTCTTATGTCCCATATTTTTCGCAACTACAGCAATATCTACTTTTTTAGCTAGAAGTACGCAGGCATATGTGTGCCGACATCCAGTTGCAACTATTAAAGGAGTGATATTTAATTTTGTAAGATATACTTTTAAAGCTTTATTTATGCCATTATTTGTTGGCAATCCATATCTCTTATCAAAAAATATCAGTCCATCAGCTAATTTTATAATATCAGCTTCTTCTTGCTCCTGATGAAGTTTGTGTAAGACTTGGATTAAATCATCACTTATAGGAATTTCTCGAACAGAATATGGAGTTTTAGGTTTTCCTGAATCAATATGTTTAGCACTATCAATTCTTTTAAATGTATAAATAGTTTTATTAG
>NZ_JBFBBS010000171.1:0-1043 GCF_040682835.1 Streptomyces sp. NPDC051104
TGGTCAGTGGTCGGCCACGCCAGTTCGCGGTGATGTGGCAGAACATTCGGTGTTCGATTTTGTTCCATTTCGACGTGCCCGGCGGAAAGTGGCAGACCGTGATCTCCAAGCCGCTCTCCAGGGCGAAGGCGGCCAGGTGTTTCTTCCAGGTCCAGCGGCGGGGATCGTTCGAGCCGCCGGCGTCGGCGGTGATCAGCAACCGGGTTGCGTCCGGGTGGTGCACCTGTCCGCGGCGCTGCCACCAGCGGCGTATGGACTCCACCGCGAACTCGGCGGTGTCGTGGTCGGTCCCGACGTTGACCCAGCCGGTGTTGGTGGCGATGTCGTAGATCCCATAGGGGATGGCGACGGGCTGGTCGCTGGTGGTGAAGGTGTGGCAGTCGACTTTGATCGGGTCCTTGCCCGGCCGCCAGGTGCGACCGGGCCGGTCTCGGTTGCCGAGCCATTCCTTGGCCTTGGTGTCGACGCTGATCACCGGTTGTTCGTCGTCGAGGAAGGCGGTGGCCGTGGCGTTCAGGTGGGCGAACTGGGCGTCGCGGTCCGGATGGCCGGCGCCCTCGGTGGTCTTGACGGTGCCCTGCAGGCTATAGCCCAGGCCGTGCAGCAGGCGCCCGACCGTTGCGGCACTGACCGGATGGCCCTGTGACGTCAGAGTCGAGGCCAGGGCCCGCAGCGACAAGGTGGTCCATCGCAACGGGGAGACGGGATCACCCCGGGTATGCGGCTCGATCAACGACTCCAGCGCCGGCAGCAGGCCGGGGTCGGTGACGGTCAACGGCTTGCGGCCGGCGCCCTGTGTCCGGACCCGACTGGTCGGCACCGGGTTCTTTGCCAGTTCGGTCAGACCGCGGGAGACGGTGGCGGTGCTGATCCCGGAAGCGGCAGCCACCAGGGCGATCCCGCCATGACCGATGGCCGCGGCCTCACTGGCCAAGTAGAGCCGACGACGGCGTTCATCGAGATGCGGCAGGATCCGATCGAACTTGGCCCGTAACACCGCGACAGGCGGGCGCACACTCATGGTCCACCATCCCATCAACTCC
>NZ_JBFBBS010000172.1:0-1031 GCF_040682835.1 Streptomyces sp. NPDC051104
TCTAATTTAGATTTTGAAAGTATAGGCAAAGAAAAAATAGCAGGAAATCTTTATTATTTTAATAAAAAAGAATTTGAAGTTACTGATGATGATATCATTGAATTAAGCGATGTTCCGCATCAAGAATATCCAATCTTTTTAGAAAAAATGGATGGAGAACTTGTATTTTCATGATGGATATATTGATTTGCAGGGTTCGTTATCCTAATGATCCTAGTGGAAAGCTATGTGCTCACCAGCAATTTGTCGCTGATTTTTTAGAGGAAGATATATTAGTATTTTATTCGATATCCTCGATATTGGGTAAGGAAAAAAGAGTATTTAAACCAGACGGTAAGACAGTTAATGACGAGTACGTTTTGATTAGAGGCACAGAACAACAACAAAATCAGCTTGGTGTACCATCTTTTATAGATTGTTCGAAGTCATACAAAATTCAATTAGATTCAACAGTTTCTGTGGGAAACTTAACGAACCGTAGTTGTACTTCAACACTGAAAGAATCGGTAAAAAATAAAATATTAGATATGAAAAAAATGGGAAAACATACTGAGTATTCAATTTCATTGTGTGATTTTAAAAAGTTTAATAAAAAAATATCCATCATTTAAAATATAGTTTTCTCGCCCTCTGGGGCGTTTTTCTTTACAACGAAAGCAGTAAATTATATAATAATCTTACCTTTTACATTAAGGTTATAAATAACTCCTAAAGCATCGTTCTTGACTAAGTGACGGTGTTTTTTATTTGAAAACGAATACAAAAAGTAGTATAATGAATTCATCTTACCTATATAAGATGACGTCTGCCCTTAAACAGGGCTTTTTGTTCTAGTTAAGGAAGTAGATATATACTATATTTACCCAAAAATATATAATTTTTCATAAATTTACTCCGAGCGTCCCTCTCCTAACTGGGGCGCCTTTTTTATGCTATAATATAGTCGGGATGTTTGTGAGATTTCCCGGTGGTTGCCGCGGGCTGCTGTAGGCGGTGCTCGTTGGTGGTGCGCGTTCCTTGGTGCGCGGTGG
>NZ_JBFBBS010000173.1:0-1013 GCF_040682835.1 Streptomyces sp. NPDC051104
CTGCCGACGCTGCTCCAGCGGACGCTGGGCCTGAGCCCGATCGCCACGGCGTGGCTGTTCCTGCTGTGGTCCGGGCTGTCCTTCGTGGTCGCGCTGGAAGGCCTAAAGATGTTGTAAGGTGGTATCTTAGAGGAACATTATACTTAAGCGCTCAAAGCAGGTAGTCTTATATTGAAAAGACAAAAGCTGAAGCAGGTAACTTACCAAGACTTCTTAAACTATTAAATAATCTTGATGAAATATTTGATACCGCAGATACTGACAGCATAGCATTACTATGTTTGAGGTACGTTGAACTATTAAGTGTTGCAGAGACTACAAAACGGACAGGACTTTCCGCTTATCAGATTACTTCAAAGATAGGTAAAGTCATGAAGAAAGCTAAGGAAATTATATCTAAAGCATGATATAATAGAACTATCATAAGTCCCAGAGATGGGCAGTGGTATAATAAGTTCAGGAAAGTATCTCTAATTGTGGGGGTGCTTTTTTGTTTGGAGGATTATATTATGAATGAACTAGAGTTTAATATCAGATTATATCTCACAGGTACAATGAAGTCATGGACGGATAGGATAGACAGCACAGACCAACTCACACCACAACGCTTTATATTCAACGCGATGACAGAGCTGTTTGATTCATTGAGTGATGATGACCTAGAGTTAATCAGACTTAGATACATGGAACGCATGATACTATCAGAGGTTGCAAGTCGTTACTCGATAAGTGAACGTACTGTTAGAAATCATACCAACCCAACGGTTAAGCAAGTGAAAGAGATTATCGCTAGAGCAACAGAAACAATGAATGGATAGATAGAAAAGAGGAAATAGAATGCCAATGACTGGACGCTGTCGTGAGCCTAACTGCCACGCTGTAGTTATTAGACCACTACACTATTGTACTAAGCACGCTGATAAAGAAGCGGAATATCAAGCAAGTAGAGAGCGATGGACTAATCGTAATGATGATAGTAAACGATACAAAGACTATAACAAACGCAAGCGTGA
>NZ_JBFBBS010000174.1:0-1000 GCF_040682835.1 Streptomyces sp. NPDC051104
CAGTAATCGACATTGAAGGTGATGTAGTTGATAATAGCTACGGAATGATGTATGACTGGTTTGGTCTTGACTATACTAGTCCTTCAAAAGTAAAAACAGCACTTGCAAATGCTGATGACGAGGATATCACGGTAAATATCGCTTCAAATGGTGGAGATGTTTTTGCTGCTTCTCACATTTATACTGCACTTAAAAGTGCAAGTCAAAATGTTACAGTAAATATTCTTGGTTTAGCAGCATCTGCAGCTTCAGTAATTGCAATGGCTGGAGATATAGTAAATATTTCTCCTACAGCCCAATTGATGATTCATAAGGCTATGAGTGGTAGCCAAGGAAATGCTGACGACTTTGAGCAAGAAGCTAAAGTTTTAAATGGTGTTGACCAATCTATTGCTGCAGCTTATGAATTAAAAACTGGTATGAAACAATCTGATTTGTTGCAGTTGATGTCTAACGAAACATGGATGACAGCTCAAGATGCAGTGGATAAAGGATTTGCAGACAATATTATGTTTGTAGATGCTAATAAACCAGTATTTTCTAACTCAATCGGAAATATTCCAACTGCTGATAAACTTAATGAATTTATGAATTTCATGAATTTCAAAAATCGGAATAACCCTCCGAAAGAAGAACCAATTATAGAAAACAAACTAGCCGATTTACGTTCTCGTAAGTTGGCTATTTTATTAGAAAAATAAAGGAGACTCAAATGGGAGTTAAATTAACAGTAAATCAATTGAACGAAGCATGGATTGCTTCAGGAGATAAAGTCACAGACTTTAATGACCAAATCAACATGGCTCTTAATGATGATAATTTTTCAGCAGAGGCTATGTCAGAATTAAAAAATAAACGTGATAATGAAAAAGTTCGCCGCGACGTATTGAGAGAACAACTTGTTGAAGCTCAAGCTGAGCAAGTAGTTAATATGCGTGAAGAAGAAAAAGGTCCATTGAACAAAAGCGAAAATGAACTCAAAGACAAATTTGTTAAAGAC